>DASUXL010000331.1:0-19863 GCA_036377915.1 Candidatus Limnocylindrales bacterium | reverse complement strand
GTCAATGTCGCTGTGGGTGTCGCCGAAGGTCGGTCAGCGGCTTGTGATCTACGCCTAGCGCAACAACGATCTGCCGACGTCGGTGACCCGACCCGTTTCCGTTCGGCCCGGCTCTGCCCGTCGCCGGCCCGGTTCGCCTCGCCGGCCCGGGTTCGCCTCGTCGGGCCGGGTTCGTCTCGGCTGGCCGGGTTCGCCTCGCCGGGTCGGTTCGTCTCGGCCGGGCCGGTTCGCCAGGCCGGGCCGGTTCGCCAGGCCGGGTTGCCAGGCCGGGTTGCCTCGGCCGGATCGCCGGGTCGGTTCGTCTCGGGCAGGTCGGTTGGTGCGCCCGGTGGGCGGTTGCGGCGTACCGGAGATGTTGTGACGCTGGCCTCGGTCCGGGCCGCGATACGCAATGCCAGGGCCACAACGGTCAGCACCCCATCAGCCGTGGGCGGCAGTCACGGCGGCGCCCAGCCGAAGGGCGAGGTTCTCGGTGGCCAGCTGTTGGTGATCTGCCCACGCCCGGGCATGCGTTGCGTTGCTGTCTGTCTGTCACGGTAAACGCAGGCAATCCGGGGTAATCAGTAGCCGAGTCCTACTCGGATTGACTTTGGAGGCGACATGCGCATCGGCGCGATCATCGCGGTGGTTTGGCTGGTCATCGGTCTTCTCGCGGCTGCTCAGCGAGGCTACTTCTCAAGCTCCGACAATAACTGCGCCGAGATCGGCAGTACCGTGCTCACCATCGTGGCCGGGCCGCTGAACTACGTCGGCATCAACCCCAAGGTGGACTGTACCGAGGTACCGCAGCCTTCGCAGTAGGGCAGTAGGATCAGGGCAACGACACATCCATTTTGACCGAGGAGGCTGGCATGCGAGCCACGTTCATATCTCTCGAAACCTTGCCGGTCTTTTCGAAGGATGTGACGTTTGCTCCGCAGCACGCTGAACCTTGGGATCCTGGCGCATGTCGACGCGGGTAAGACGACCCTGTCGGAGCGCTTGCTCTACGAGGCCGGGGTCATCGCCCGGCCGGGCAGGGTCGACGACGGCACCACGCAGACCGATTCGCTTGCGCTGGAACGGCAGCGCGGCATCACTATCCGGTCGGCTGTCGTCTCGCTTGCCATCGGCGGCACCTCGGTCAATCTGATCGACACACCCGGCCACCCGGATTTTATCGCCGAGGTGGACCGGGTTCTCGGCGTGCTCGACGGCGCGATCCTTGTCGTCTCGGCTGTCGAGGGCGTCCAGCCGCAGACTCGGGTGCTGATGCGTGCCCTGCGCCGCCTTGACGTACCCACCCTGCTGTTCGTCAACAAGATTGACCGCGGGGGTGCCGATGTCGGGCGCGCGGTCGAGCAGATCGGGCGGCGCCTCGGGGTCACGGCGATCCCCATGTGCCGGGTGGCTGGTGCGGGTGGCCGCGGCGCGGAGGCGGTGGCGCGCAAGGTGAGCGACGACGATTTCCGCGCCGAGCTTATCGAGGCGCTGTCGGCGCGGGACGACTCCCTCCTCTCGTCCTATGTAGAGGATGAGGCCGGCGTGACCGGCGACCGGCTCGAGGCCGAACTCGCCGCGCAGGCCCGCAAAGCCTTGGTGTGCCCCGTGTTTGCCGGGTCCGCCGTGACCGGTGCCGGCGTCGAGGCGCTCATGAACGGCGTCGCCACCCTGCTTCCGGCCGCGACCGGCGACACCGATGGGCCGGTCAGCGCCGGCATCTTCAAAATCGATCGCGGCGCGGCCGGGGAGAAGGTCGCCTACGTGCGGATGTTCTCCGGCACGATCCGCACCCGGGACAGGGTCCCCGGTGGTTCCGACAAGGTGACCGCTATCAGCGTTTTTTCCGGGGGTACCTGGAAGCGCCGCGACACTGTGTCCGCCGGTGAGATCGGCAAGCTGTGGGGTTTGGCGCGTATGAAAGTTGGCCAGGCCCTGGGCGGGGCGCGTTCGATGGATGCCGGTCACCGTTTCGCGCTGCCCGCGCTGGAGGCCGCGATCGTGCCGGTCGACGCCGGGGACCATGTCGCGCTGCGCTCGGCCCTCGCCCAGCTGGCCGAGCAGGATCCGCTCATCAACGTGCGGTCCAGCGACGCCGGCGGTGGCGACCTGGCCGTATCGCTCTACGGCGAGGTGCAGAAGGAGGTTATCCAGGCGACCCTCGCCGCCGACTTCGGGGTTCAGGTCCGCTTCTCCGAGACGACAACGCTTTACCTCGAACGCCCGGCCGGCACCGCCGAGGCGGTGGAGATACTCAACGCCCCGGACAACCCGTTCCGCGCCACCATCGGGCTGCGGGTCGAGCCGGCGCTGCCGGACAGCGGGGTCGAGTTCCAGCTCCGGGTCGATTTCCGTTCCGTTCCGCTGTTCGTCTACGGCAACCTCGACGCCTTCGCGGCAAGCATGGAACAGTATGTGCGCCATACGCTTGCCGAAGGTCTGTACGGCTGGCCGGTCAGCGACTGCGTCGTGACGATGACGGAGTCCAACTACAGCTCGCCCGACGGGCCACCGGCGACCCGCGGCCCGCTGAGCACCGCGGCCGACTTCCGCAAACTTACGCCCGTGGTGCTGATGCGGGCGCTGGAGCGGGCCGGGACAGCGGTGTGCGAACCGCTGTCACGCGTGCGCGTCGACGCCCCCGCCGAGACGCTCGGGCCGGTGCTTCGGGCGCTGAGCAAGCTCGGCGCGGCGATCGAGTCGCAGGCGACGCAGGGCGGGGACGTGACGATCGAGGCACTGCTTCCGGCCGCGGTTGTGCATCTGTTGCAGGGGAGGCTGCCGAACCTGACCGGGGGCGAAGGGGTGCTGGAGGCGCGGCCCGGTGGGTACCAAAAAGTGAAGCGCAACCCTGCACCGCGGAGAAATGTCGGTGGGGTCTCCTAGGGTTTGCGCCATGACCGGGTGCACCCGGCCTGGAGCCGGCCGATGCCGACCGCGGGCCGTGCCGCAGCGCGGCGCATCGCGTGACGGCGATCAGCGCTCTGCCAGGAAGTCGAGTGCGCGGCGGGTGACCAGTGCGGCCGCCTGCGCGTCAAAGGACGGCAGGCTGCTGTCGAGGAAGAGGTGGTGGTCGCCGGGATAGGTGAACAGCCGCCCTGCCTCGGCCTGCTCCACGAGCGCGCGGGCGTTGTCGATGTCGCCCTCGCCGTGCGCACCAGGCGGGTCCGCGCCATCGACGAGCGTTTCTACGGCCGCACGGCCGCACCATCAATGTGCTCGTGGCACGCCGGCCGGGCGACATCACCGCGCCGGCCGGGCGACATCACCACGCCGGCCGGGCGAAACCACCACGCCGGCCGGGCGAAACCACCACACCGGCCGGGCGACACCACCACACCGGCCGGGCGAAACCACCACGCCGGTGTGCATCAACGGCCTCTCGATGGCCGCAGCGGAGCCGGTTGCGGCCCACGAGGCGGACACGCTCTACAGCACGCTTCGCCACGTCCGGATACCCGCGTCGCAGGCATCAGAGTTCTGGCGGCGGGTCGAGGCGCTCGTCCGGGAGTTCACCCGGCTGCCGCGCTCGGGCGACACCGTTTAGGGCTTCGCCGCTGGTCTTTACCCGACCGACCATCCGACGCTGCCCGACGTGCAGGACTAGGCTGTTCCGAGGATCGTGGCGAGCGCTCGCATCGCTTCGGGCATCGGGCGGTACCAGACCCAGGTGCCGCGCCGGTCGCCCTCGATGAGCCCGGCCTCGCGCAGCACCTTGAGATGGTGCGAGATGGTCGGGCCGGAGACGTCGAAGGCGGGGGTGAGTTCGCACACACAGATCTCGCCGCCCTCCGCCGAGGTGATCATCGAGAGCAGCCGCAGACGGGTGGGGTCACCGAGCGCCTTGAACATCGCCGCGAGCGTCTCGGCCTGCCCGGACTCCAGTGCCGCCGCCGTGAGCGGTTCGCAGCACGCTCCCGTGGCGGCGTCCAGGACGACCAGTTGTTTCGACATGAGCTTAGGTTGACAGGTCTCTAAACAGACGGCAATTATCGGGATCGTGGAGCTTGACACCATGACGATCCGGGAGATGACCGAGGCGGACGCGGCGACGGTGCTGCGCATCTACCAGGAGGGCATCGACACCGGCCAGGCGACGTTCGAGACCCGGGCGCCTTCGTGGGAGGAGTTCGACTCGCGCCGCCTGCCCGATCACCGGTTCCTGGCAACGGACGCTGGTGCCCAGGGGCGTGTGCTCGGCTGGGTGGCCGTCTCGGCGGTGTCGAGCCGCCCCGCCTACAGCGGGGTGGTCGAGCACGGCGTCTACATCGACCCGGCGGCTCGCGGGCGGGGTGTGGGGACGGCCCTGCTAGACCGTTTGATCGCCTCGACCGAGGCGGCCGGCATCTGGACCATCCAGGCGGCGATCTTCCCGGAGAACGAGGCAAGCCTTGCGCTGCACCGCAAAGCGGGCTTCCGCGTGGTGGGCCGGCGCGAGCGCATCGCCCGGCATCACGGCCGGTGGCGCGACACCATCCTGCTCGAACGCCGAAGCCGGCTGCTCTGACCGTCAGCAGGAACAGTTTCCGCCTTCGCAGCCGGAGGCGTGTGCGGCGGCCGTTTTGGCCGTAAGGCGTCGGCGGTGCGGCCACCACATGCCCAGTGCGGCGGCCGTTTTGGCCGCAAGGCGCCGGCGGTGCGGCCACCACATGCCCAGTGCGGCGGCCGTTTTGGCCGCAAGGCGCCGGCGGTGCAGCCACCACATGCCCTGTGCGGCGGCCGTTTTGGCCGCAAGGCGCCGGCGGTGCAGCCACCACATGCCCAGTGCGGCGGCGGCCAGCAACGCGGCGACGGCGAGCAGGGTCTTTTCAAGGGCTGCCGCCCCGGCACCGGTGAGGATGCCCGCGGCGATGAGCAGCGGTATGGCGCAGCACGCCGCGCACGCCAGCGCGGCCAGCCCGCCGGTTATCTTGCTGCGCTTGGGTGGGCCGGCGTTTTCAGGCGAGGTCATCGGCGTTTGAATCCTTCGGGCTCGGCCAGGCCGGCGAATGGCATGGGGCAGTCGGCGCAGGTGCAGTCGGTCAGGCTGTCGCAGCGGGCGTCGATCAGCTCGGCGAGCGCTTGGCGGATGGTGTGCAGGCGAGCGATCTTCTGATCGACTTCGGCGAGCTTGGTGACCGCCCGCTGTTGAAGGTCGCGGGTCGGGTGGCGGCGCCGGCCCGTGTCGAGCAGTTCGGCGACCTCATGGAGGGTGAATCCGAGTTTCTGCGCGGCTTTGATGACCGCCAGCAGGGTGACGGTGTCGGCAGGGTAGGTGCGGTGTCCACCCGGGCTGCGGTCCGGCTCGGCGATGAGGCCTCGACGCTCGTAGTAGCGCAACGTCTGGATGTTAACCCCGGCGGCCGAGGCGACCTGTCCGGTGCGCAGCCTGTCTCCGCCCGCCGTCGTCATCAGCTTGCTTTCGATTGCGCGGCAATGGTTTCCGCCCGTTCCGCGAGGGCCCGCAGCACCGCGGTCTGCGCCGGGGGAACCTGGACATCCAGGGTCAGCCGGTCGCCGTCCGAGGTGAGAGTGAAGGTGAAGAACGAGCAGCACTCGGTCTCCCGGGCGGTCAGGTCGCGCACGGTGCCTTCCAGCCCGGCCGCCCCGGCCAGCCGCATGCGGACGTGGACCGGGCTGAGCCGGTCAAGCGAGGTGAGGCCGGTGAACAGGTCGTCGAACTCGGCGAGCCGCAGCGGCCGCTCGGCCGTGGGCAGGATGCACGCGTCGGGCTCCCATGCCAGCGGCGGGTTCGGTGTGGTCATGAGCCAACGGTAAACCTGTACCTAAGTACCGGATGCAAGCATCATTCTTCGGCCGTCTCCGCCTGGGCCTGCTCCTCAGCGGCTGGCTGGTGTGTCTCCTGGGCTTCGTGAGGTTCGCGTGCCGGCACCAGGTCGGCGTGCGGATCCCACCGCCGGGGCACATGCCAGGGCCTGCGTGGCTCGGTCATGATCTCACCTCCCCGGCAGGCCCATACCCAGGGATGATCGTGCCAAACCCTCGAGGCGGGCGGCACGAGCCGCCCGCCCTGTGGCGTGCCTGGGTGGGATCTACGGTTTGGCGTAGCGGTCCGGGTCGACGGCGAACTGCTGCCGGCATGCGTCGCCACAGAAGTAGTAGCGCGTGCCCTCATGCTCGGCGGACGAGGCAGACTCGGTGTCGACCTGCATGCCGCAGACCGGATCCACGACGGTGGCCATCACTGCACCCCCTAAGAATGCTCGTATTTGGTGATGGCTCCATACCCACAATGCTCGATGTGGACACCCGCCACGGATGAGGCCGCACCGCTCACCCGTGGGGGCCGCGTGCTGCTTAGCGGTGCTGGTGGTCGAGCTGGGCGCGGATCTCGCCGCCTGGGTAGCGCGACGAGTGGACGTTGACGTATGTCACGCCGGTCCGGACGGCGGAGATGAACTCGCGGAACTCTCCCGCGGTTATGCCCTGCCCGGCCGGCCCGATGATGTTCGCGGCCACGATGGTGCCCGTGATCTCACCTGGGGCGGCGGGGCATGGCTGGGTGCCGGCCGGCCCGTTGCCGAGGTTCGTGCAAAGGAAGACCATGATGCCGCCGCTTTGCGAACGTCCACCGAGGTGGATGTGCGCCTGCAGGACGTCGCCCTCAAGGTCCGAATAGGACAGTGAGTAGCTGACCTCCTCACTGCGCTCGTTCACCTGCAGCCGGAACCGCCCGTTGCCGGTGGTCGAGAGCACCAGTGGATCCTCCTGGTATCCGGAGAGCCGCACACGATGCGTCCCGGAGTCGTCGTTGTCGGCCATGGCTGCTCCGCTGGCGGTGGTGGCGAGGATCGTCCCCACCGCCAGGATGGTCACCGCCGCAACGCGGGCACGCTTGACTATCACCAGTTTTCTCCTTCCGAGAAATTGGCTCCTTTAAGTGCGTACGTGGGGGACGCGGGTCTGGTTCAATCCCGGCCGAAAAAGGTTTTCAGGGCTTGATGGTCTTGCGCGTCTTGCGGGCCCGTATCACCCGAAAGAGGCGGCGCCGCTGCCGACTCCGGCGACCACCGCAAGCGCTTGTGGTTACCGGAGAACGCTGGTAGGCAGGATCCCGATGAGGCGAGGCGAGCGGATGCCGGAGGCCGAGGCGCGGTGGCTTGACCACCTGCGGCACGGCTATACAGATGTCTTCCCGGTGATACGGGAGTCTCACTCGCTGGACGCGCGCTGGGATGACGGGCACTGGTCGCACGATCCCCCGCCGCAGGTGACGATGCCCGTCGCGGCGCCGAGGGAGCCGGGTGGGGGCCGGGCGGGGCGGCTGGTGCTGGCGATCCTGTTCTGGGCTGCCCTGACCACGAGTCTCGCCCTGTGGTGGTTCAACACCCCGGCCGGTTCGCTCACCGATACCTCGATGATTTTCCTTGCGGTGGGCCGGATCACCGGCATGGTCGCGGGGTTCGTGCTGCTGACGCAGATCCTGCTGATGAGCCGGGTGAGCTGGCTGGAGCGCTGGATCGGCGCGCACTCGCTGCTGACCTGGCATCGGGAGCTTGGCGGCTTCCTGCTCGTCACGGTCCTTGTCCACCTGGGGGCGACGGTCGTCGGGTACGCCTCCGGTTCGCAGGTGCCGATCCTGCGCGAAGCGTGGGCGATGATGTCCGCGGACCGGGACATGGTGCTGGCGACGATCGGCACCGTTTTGCTTGTGGCAGTGGGGCTGATGTCGATCCGGGTGCTGCGCCGCCTGATGTCCTACGAGAAGTGGTACTACCTGCATCTGACAAGTTATCTGGTGGTGATTCTGGCTTACGGGCACCAGTTTTCCTCAGGCCGGGAGCTGATGGAGCCCGGGTTCGGCCGCGGCTTCTGGATCGGGCTGCATGTCTTCGTGCTCGCGGCCCTCGTCTGGGGGCGGGTCGTCGGGCCGTTGTGGCTCAACCTCCGGCACCGGCTGCGGGTCGCCGATGTGATCCCCGAGGGGTCGGAGATGGTCTCGATCTACATCTCGGGCCGCCGGCTGCACGGCATGAAAGCCCGTGCGGGGCAGTATTTCCGGTGGCGGTTCCTGACCCGGGGGCGGTGGTGGCAGGCGCATCCGTTCTCGCTTTCGGCGGCGCCCAACAGCGAGTGGCTGCGGCTGACGGTCAAGGGGGTGGGCGACCACACCCGGGGGCTGCGGCACCTGCGGCCGGGGACGCGCATTTTCGCCGAGGGGCCGTCGGGTGTGTTCACCGCCGACCGCAGCGTGCGCCGCCGGGCACTGCTGATCGCCGGGGGCAGCGGGGTGGCCCCGATCCGGGCGCTGCTTGAGGATCTGCCGCCGGGCACAATCATGATCTACCGCGCGGGCAGCGACGGCGAGTTGCTGTTCCGCGACGAGTTCGACTGGCTGGCGCAGGAGCGCCGCGCGCTGATCTATTACGTGGTGGGCCGGCGGGACGAGCCGGGGCCGCGGTTCCTGTTCACTCCCGCCGGGATGCGAGAGCTGGTGCCCGACGTCAACCGGCGGGACGTGTTCCTTTGCGGGCCACCGGGTTTGGTGCAGGCGTCGGTGGCGGTGCTGCGCCGCCTGCGCGTGTCACGCCGCCAGATCCACCTTGACCCGTTCGAGTTCTAGCCGCAGAGAAGGGGATCGCATGCGCCGCGCCGTGTTCGCCTTTGTCGGTACCGCCCTCGGCACCGCCCTCCTGGTCGGCGCCAAGCTTGGCGAAGGCCAAGGCCAAGGCCAAGGCCAGGGCCAAGGCCAAGGCGGGGCAGACCGGCAACCCGAAACGATCGTGGCGGCGACGGAGAGCCCAAGTCCCACGCCCAAGGCGCCCACCCCAACCAAGACGACACCACCACCGCCAGCACCGTCACCACCTCCCAAGGGAGCAGGGCTCAAGAACGGGACTTTCGCCGGACCTGGTGTGTCGCAACGGTTTGGCACCATCAAGGTGACGATTGTCGTGTCGGGCGGCAAAATCACCGACGTCACCGCGACCCATCCGACCTCTGGGGAGAGCGGCCGGATCAATGCCCGTGCCGTACCGAAGCTGCGGCAGGAGGCACTGACCGCGCAGAGCGCCAGCATCTCCGTCGTCTCCGGCGCCACCTACACCAGCAACGCCTACAAGCAGTCCCTGCAGGCCGCGATCAATCTGGCGAAGGGCTGAGACCGTTGCACCGAGTAGAGCAGATCATGGGTACCGCCATCGGTCTCGAGATCGCCGGCTCCGCCGATCCCGGCCTGACGCGCCGCATGGCCGACGCCACGTTCGCCTGGTTCCACGAGGTAGATCAGCGGTTCAGCACGTTCAAGCATGGCAGCGAGGTCAACCGGCTCGACCGCGGGGAACTCGCCATCGAGGAGTGCTCGGCGGATCTGCGCTGGGTGCTGTGCGAGAGCGCCCGCCTCTGGGACGAGACCGACGGCTACTTCGACGTCCACGCCGCGGGCCACCTCGACCCTTCCGGTTTCGTCAAGGGCTGGTCGGTTCAGGTGGCCTCGGATCGGCTTGCCGCCACGGGCCTGACCGACCACTGCCTCAACGCCGGCGGCGACGTGCGCGTGCGCGGGTGCGACGGCAACGGTTCACTCTGGCGGATAGGCATCCAGCATCCTTTTGAAAATCAACACATTTCGTGGGTACTGGCAGCGGCCGATCTCGCCGTCGCCACGTCAGGGACTTACGAGCGCGGGTTCCATGTGCTGGATCCGTTGCGTCGCATACCCGCCCGTGACCTTTGCTCGGTCACGGTGACCGGCCCCGATCTGGGCAAGGCGGACGCCTACGCCACCGCGGCGGTGGCCATGGGCGCCAAGGGTTTGGACTGGCTCGCCGCCCTGCCGGGCTACGAGTGCGCGGTCGTCACCGACGACGGACTGGCGTTTCGCTCGGAAGGTCTGCAGGTGGCTCCGGTACCGTAGGCGATTCACACCCATCAAGTGGTACGCGTGGCGCAACGGCGCGCCGGTCCCGGCCGGGCCGTACCTCGGTGACTTCTTCGGGCACTACACCGACGCCAACGGGCGTTGGTCGGGGCCGCATCATTACGGGTGGCTCAGCAGCAGCATCGGCTCGTGGACCTGGCGGGTGAACGTCGGCGGCGGGACGGCCGAGTCACACCTGCAGGTGACGGGCGGAGTCGCCTGCGAGTACACCTGGTACGTCACCAACAAGTCTTTCGGGCCGGGTGAGTCGTACACGGGCTGCAAGGGCCCGCTGAGCACGGGGTGCGCCGCTGGAGTACGCACCCCATCTATCAGTTCTCGTATGGCCTGTACGCGACATTCCAGCCGGACGGGAACCTCGTGGTCTTCGGCAGAGACATCACCAAACCCGACAAGCGCTTTGATGAGTGGGCAGTTTCCGGGAAACTGCCCACTCAACGGGCCGTGAAGGGGCAACTTCCCGGAAACTGTCCGGATCACGGTCAGCGGAACGGGCCCTGGTGCGCAAGCGAGTTGTGCAGGGGGCGCGGCACGAGCGTCATCTCGTGGTGTGAGTAGTGGTGCCAGACGAATCCGTTCTGCTCGCGGAACGCGCGGAACTGCTCGGCGTTCCAGCCGACGTGCCGCCCGGCGACGGCGTCGGCCAGGCCCGCGTCGGTGTTCCTGCCGGTCAGCGGTAACCCTTCCACGTGCGGGACAGTCGGCCCCCAGCCCCGCGGCATCTGGTCCCATGGCACCGCGTGGGGGCGCAGATCCGGTACCCCCTCAACCCAGCGGATCTCCCCGGGGTTGCGGGGATGGATCCCCATCGCCTGTGGGTTGTCCGGCTTGAATATCCCGTGCCCGGGTGTGTTGGACGGGGTGCCGTCGTCGTTGAGCCATTGGCCGCGGTGCTCGGCGGGCTTGCGGATCTTGCCCTCCGGGCCGTAGACCATCTGGTTCTCTTCCTCCTCGGTCCCCCTGCGGCGGCGCCCGCTGCCGCCGCCGAGCCTGGGTCCGCCGACCCCCGGCCGCCGCCGGCGCCCGGGCCTGCGCCCGCTCCCGCCGCCCGCGATCGCGCCGGCGATCTCCAGCATCTCGCGCGTGGACCGCTCGGCGGTCACGGCCATCAGCTCGTTGGCCCGCCGGACCTGCTGCTTGGCCTGCTCGGACAGGGCTGCCGCGCGGTCGAGGAGCTGGCGGGTGTGCTGCAACGCCTCCTGCGCGCCGGGCCGGCTCGCGTCCGGAATGGACACACTGAGGTCCGGGTTGATTGTGACCCCGTTGTGGCCGGCGAACTCCTCCGCCTCCTGCAGCTGCTGCCGCGCCGCGTCCATGGTCTGGGCGGCGGCGGCAAGCTCCTGGTTGTAGTAGTCGATCGGGCTGCCGAGGCCGGCGATCGCTCGGGAGAAGCGCCACATGAACTGCTGGAACGATGACGCACCCGGCCCGCCCCACATGTCGGGGACCGTGGCGTTCACGTCGCGGTTGACCGTGTCGGTGAGTGTCTTCATGTCGGTCGCGGTCTGCTTTGCCCCGTCCGCCAGGTCCTTGACCGACTGCGGGTTTCCGAACTGATCGTAGAGACCGGTCATGCTCAGGAACTCGGCGTCCGCTCGGGCGGCTGGCTTTGCCGCAACCTGTCCAGCATCGCCAGCAGCTCCTTCTGCTCCGCCTCGGCCTGCTGGTTGGTCTCGACGTACTTGCGGACCGTCCTATCCAGAGCATCCGTGATCGCCTCGAACGCGTCGGCGCAGGCGGCGAGCGCGGCCTGGACCTTGGCGACGGTGGCGCGGGTCTGCTCGTCGAGTTCGGCGGCGCCGGTGCGGACCGGCGCCGCCGCGCGCACCAGGCCGCCGCCCAACCGTTGGAGCGTGGGTGCTTTGGCCTCCAAGGCATCGGCAAGCGCCACTACCTTAGGAGGATCGATCTTCGTCCCACTCATGCGGACCATTCTATGGCGCCAAGGCGCACATGCCCTCCGGCGGAACCACGATCGCCGGGCGAGTACCAGGAGAACACGAAGGATCGCGCGGTGCTCAGCTCGGGGTGGGCATAGAAGGCGTAGCAACCGAATCCGCCGCCGCCGCAGTGGTCGGGGACGCGGCCTGCCGGGCCGGGCGTCCACGGCCCCAGTGGGCTGGACGCGGTGTAGATCCGGAAGTGTGGGCTGTCGAAGAAGCTGTCCTTGACGATCATTGCCAGCTTGCCTTGCGCGGGGAAGTCGGCGACGTGGATGCCCCACGGGTCGACGCCGCTGAGCACCGTCGCGGCGGCGGTGTGATTGGCCGCCCAGCGGGTCCCGTTCCACCACCGGAAATTCGCGGCGTTGCCCCACGCGGCAGGGTCGGCGCTGACGCGGGCGACGAAGACGGAGTTGGGTTCCCGCTTCGCCCCGAACAGGTACAGGTACCCGTCGCCGCCGAACACCGGGCTGGAGAGCACCTTGGTCTCGGGCAGTCCGGCCTGCAACGGCACGGCCTCGAACGGCGTGAACAGCCGCAGGAACCGGTTGGTGGCCGGGTCGTACTCGGCCATGCGCCAGCGCTCCACCGGCCAGCCGCGCCCCTCGCCGCTTGCCACGCACAGCTCCGACCACATCAGCGCGATCCGGTTGGTGCCCGGGATGCGGGCGCCGCCGTTGAGCCAGGCAGCCGAGTAGCTTGCGCTGCCTGTGCTTCCGCACGGCACGGGCGGGTCGTCGGGGGTGAGCAAACCGGCCGGTGCGGGGAAGAAGTTGGCCGGGGCGGTGCGGCCGGGCGCTGGCGCCGCGGGCGGGCGGGGCAGCTCGTTGAGCGCGTCGGGTGCGGCACCAGGCCGATACGGGCCTATCGCTGCGGTACCCAATGCCAGAAATGCGGGTCCGTTGCGCTGCACCGTGTCGCCGAACAGCCACAGGGCCTCGGTGGCGGAGAACGGCACGCTGATCCCGCCGTCGCGGGAGATCGGGTTGGCGGTGGTGTCCGCCGTGGAGAGCACGCGTCCAATGTCGACGGTCGCGGCCGTTGTCGCCGAGGCGGTGCGGAAGTTCTGTGTCGCGCTGAAGTCGGCGGGGTCGGGCTGCACGCCGGGTTCGGTGGCGGTGCCGCCGGACGGGCCGGTGCACTGTCCGGGTGGGGCGATGTCGGTGTCGCCGTGGCCGCAGAACTGGTACCGGTACAGCGTGTCCGGGGCGAGGCCGCTCACCGCCTGGTTGAAGTCGATCATCCCGCCGGTGTTCGCGTTCACCTCCACCTTCGGGGTGCTGCGGACCGTCGTGGCGCCGTCGGCCCAGTACTGGAACCAGCCGGTGCACGGGTTGGTGGTGGTTTCGGCCGCGCATTCGGTCTGGGCGTGCAGTGTGGCCGAGCCTGCGGTGATGCCGGTGGGCGCGGTGGCGCGGCCGTCGCACGCGGCAAGCAGGACAAGCGAGATCAGAGCGAACTTTTTCAAGGTGGCTCCTCAGATCTTCCAGACCGCGTGCACCAGGGCACCGGTCACCAGCTGGATGTAGCCGCCGGCAACGGATCCGGCGGGGACGTCGAAGTAGAGCCGGCCGTGCGAGCGCTGCCCGGCGGTGGTGAACGCGACCGGGAGCAGCTCGGGCGGGAAGGCGTCGGCGCTCGTCTGGGCCTTGTGCATCTCGCTCCCCGCGTCGCGGAAGACGAAGTTGTGCGGGCCGCCGGTGATGGGCTTGCCCGCCTTGTTCAGCACCAGATCGATGGTCACGACAAGCCGGTCGGGCTGGGTGGTCCGCTCGGTGGCGGCGATGGTGACCGTGGCCTGGCCGTCGCCGAACAGGTCGAGGGCGGCGGGGTCGCCGACCTTGAGGATCGGCACGGGCGGGGCGGTCAGCTCCGGGTCGTGCGGTTTGGGCGCCTCCTGCGAGCGGTCGTGCGGTTTGGGCGATCCTTGCGGCGCCTCCTGCGCGGTGCAGCCGCCCAGGACGACCAGCAGGAGTGCGGCGGCGAAAGCCTTGGCGGTCATTGTTTTCTCCCATCGTGCGAGGGGGCGCACTGTGGTAGTGCGCCCCGGGTACCGGTCAGCCGACGCCGGTCCACCCCGCGATGGGGGTGCCGTAGCTCAGGTTGTGCTTGTACACCTGGTTGTTGAAATTGCCCGAGATCACCTTGGGTGCGCCGTTGACCCAGCCCACGAAGACGCCGACGTGGTCGGAGTCGACGAGCGGGTCGCCGGAGCTGTTGTAGGTGACCGCCGCGCCCGGGTAGATCCCGGCCGTGGTGCCCGGGTGCCAGGTGCCGAAGAACTTGCCGTAGCGGGCGGTGGTGCCGGCCTCGGAGTCAAGGTGCTCCCAGGCGTAGACGCCCGCGTTCTTCCACACGAACTTGACGAAGTCCGCGCACCAGGCCTGGCAGCGCCCGTAGAAGTGGCTGGAGTAGTAGTTGCAGTTGGTTCCCCACTCGTACTTGTGGTCGCTGTTGAGCTCGGCGTAGGCGGCGTCGACGACCCGGTTGCCGGTCGCGGAGGCGATGCCGACGTCGGCGACGGACAGGTTGGCCGTGCTGGTGGTCGTGGGCTCCTCATCGCCGCCGGCCGCTTGGGCGGTGACGGCGGGGGCCAGCGCGGTGAGCACACCGGTGGCGGCCATCGCCATTATGGCCCGGTGAGCGGTGCGGTTAAATTTCATGGTGCTCCTCCTTGTTTTTCTCCCTTCCAGGAAGTCCTTCCAGGAAGTCTTCGGGGTACAGGGCGCAGATGTACTTGTCCCACAGGCGCCCGGCGTAGTAGTCGTGGTCGCGCAGCACACCCTCGACGCGGAAAAGGCTTCCCTGGCCGCTTTGCAGCTGGGGCCAGTTGATTCCGGGCACCTCCATATACACCTTGCTGAGCGGGAAGGTGTGGAACAGGTGCCGGACGAACAGCGAAACAGCTTGCGCCGCAAGGCCGCTGCCGGTCGCGTCGGGGTGGAACACCGCCCCCACATAGGTGTGCCGCAGGCTCAGCTCGTCGCCGTAGGCCACGACGTGCCCGACCGGCTGGTCGTCGGCGACCCGCCGGACCACGTACTGCAGCAGCACCTGGTTCCACAGCTCGGCCTTGAACCGGTCGATGGGCGGCACCGAACCGCGGTAGCGCCAGCGGAATCCGGTCTCGGGCTGGATCGCCAGGGCGTAGAGGAAACCGAGGTCCTCGGGGAGCATCGGGGCCAGCCGCAGCGCCGCCGTCTCCAGCACGGGTTCCAGCGGGTCGCGCGGCGCGACGGTGGTGAAGCGTTGCGGCACACCGGGAACTCCGCCTATCCGGATCCGGAACGGCGCCTGCGCCACACCGTCCATAAGCGACAGCAGCCCGCCGACGGTACCGGGGAGGTCGTCCTCGGTGGCGATGCTCGCGCCGTGCGACTCCAGCCAGGTCACGACGCGCATCATCGACAGGCTGTCAAGGGCTAGGCCGCCGCGCAGCGAGGTGGAGTCGTCCAGATCGGACGGTTGCAGGTCGAGCAGCGCCGCAAGCTCGGCTCGGGCGGTGGCATGGGCACTGGCATGGGCACTAGCATGGGCACTGTCTGTCGTCATCGGACACTCCCGTCAATGGATCCTGTCAGCTCACCGGCGAGGTACCGGCGGCGCGTCTCGGCGCGGCGCAGCTTGCCCGAGGAAGTCTTGGGAAGGCGGCCGAAGCGCAGCGTCACCACGTCGGCCGGGGCCATCCCGGTGTGCTCGGCGACCGCCACCGCCACCGCGCGGCGCAGCCCGGCATCGCCGCCGGCGCGCGCCTCCACCGCGACAATGAGCCGGTCACCACCGTGGGTCGGGATGCCGAACGCCGCCGCGCCACCGGCCCGCACCCCCGGCACGCCGATCGCCGCCGCCTCCACGTCCTGCGGGTAGACGTTGCGGCCCGCCGCGAACAGCACGTCCTTGGACCGCCCGCACACCACCAGGTCGCCGTCCCCGGTCAGGTAGCCCAGATCGCCGGTGCGCAGCCAAGGCGTCGCCCGCGGCGGCTCGCCCCAGTAACCGGCGACCACGGAAGGGCCGCGGACCTCGATGTGGCCCACCGCCCGTGCCGCGACGGGATCGCCGTTTTCCTTCACGACCCTCAGCTGGGTACCGGATACAGCGCGCCCCAGCCGAACGAGAGCCCGCGACGGGAGTCCGGACACCGCCACCCGGGCGATCCCGTCCCGTTCCAGCGCTTCGCGGTCCACCTCGTCGACGATCAGCGGGGAGAAGCTGACCGCCAGCGTCGACTCGGCAAGCCCGTAGGCGGCGACGACGGCGCCGGGGTCGAGCCCGCGCGGCGCGGCGGCGGCGGTGAAGCGCCGCATCATCGCCGCGTCGATCGGTTCCCCGCCGGAGAACATGTGCCGCAGCGAGCCGAGGTCGGCTTCGCAGCCCGCCTCCAGCAGGTGCGCCATGAGGGCGTAGGCGAAGTTGGGCGCGCCGGTGATGGTTGCCCGGTGCAGGGTCAGGCGCTCCAGCCAGGTCGCCGGGCGCAGGGCGAAGGCGAGCGGGGACTGGAGCACGAGCGGGCAGGCGCGGGTCATGGGCAGCGTGAGGAAGCCGATCAGGCCCATGTCGTGGTAGAGCGGCAGCCAGCTCAGCCAGACGCTGGCCGCCGGGTCCACGGCGTCGCGCCCGATCGCCACCTCGATCGCCTCCAGGTTGGCGGCGAGGTTGCCGTGGCTGACGGGTACCCCCCGAGGGTTGCTTGTTGATCCGCTGGTGTATTGCAGTACGGCTAGGTCGCCGGGGCCGGGCAGCACCGGGTCCGCCTCGGGAGCGTTCCGCGCCAGGGACTCCAAAGTGGACAGCCGAATGGAGCCGGTCGGTTCAAGGGTGTCGTCATCCACGACCACCAGCTCCGGCCGCGCGTCGTCAAGGATCGCCGCCAGGTGGGCCAGGTAGGCCGCCCGCCCGGTCCGCCCCGGCAGCGGCAGGATGGTGAACGCGGCCCCGCGCAGCCACACCGCCTGAAGCGCCGCGATCAGGCCGGCGGTGGTGTCGCCGAGCAGCCCGACCCGGTCGCCGGGCCCGATACCCAGGCGCGCAAGGACGGTCGCCATGCGCCGGGCGCGCTGCCCGACCTGCCGCCAGGGCGTGACGGTGTCGGGTGTGTTGCCGGATCCGGCGATCGTCAGCGTGGCGTCACGGCACCGCCCGGAGTTCAAGGCATCGACAACGGTTCGCATGTGACAGAGGCTGCCGGGCCGCTTCATCCAAACCGCACACGTTCCTTCATCCCGGTGTTCACTGGCGCTTCATACTGATCGGGTGACCCGGCCGAGCACCGTGCCCCAGCCGCCGCGACCAGGACCGTCCCCGCGGGTGATGATCCCGGTCCCGCACGTGTCGCTGCCGTTGCGCAGATTCCTCTCCACCGAGGCGGGCGGTGCCGCGCTGCTGCTTGCCGCCGCCGTCGCCGCGCTGGTGTGGGCGAACCTGCCCGGGTCGGGCTACGAGGAGTTCTGGCACACCGAGGCGTCGATCCGGGTGGGCGACTGGATGCTGGCGCTGGACCTGAGGCACTGGGTCAACGACCTGGCGATGGCGATCTTCTTCCTCGCCGTCGGGCTGGAGATCAGCCGCGAGCTGACGGTGGGGGAGCTGCACAACCCGCGTGCCGTCTTCGTCCCGGTGCTGGGTGCGCTTGGCGGCATCATCCTGCCCGCGCTGATCTACCTCGCGTTCAACCCCGAAGGCCCGGCCATGCACGGCTGGGGTGTGCCGATCTCGACCGACACCGCGTTCGTCGTCGGCATCCTCGCCCTGTTCGGGCCGCGCTGCCCCGACCAGCTGCGGCTGTTCCTGCTGACGCTGGCGATCGCCGACGACGTGGGTGCCATCGCGATTATGGCCGTCTTCTACACCGATGAGGTGTCGGTCCCCGCGCTCATCGTGGCGGTGTTCCTGGTGCTTGTCCTGCTCGGGCTGCGCTGGGCGGGCTTCTGGCAGCTGTGGCTGTATGTCGTTGTGGGCCTTGCCCTCTGGGCCGCGGTCTTCGCATCGGGCGTGCACCCGACGCTGGCCGGGGTCCTGCTCGGGATGATCGTCCCGGCCAAACGGGTCGAGCAGGACCAGGTCGACCGGCTCGCCTTCTACGGCCGGGCCGTGATCGAGCGGGCCGACGCCGTCCGCGCCCGCCTCGCCGTGTCGGCCGCCCGCGCCACCGTCCCCGCCAACGACCGGCTTCAGGAGGCGCTGCACCCGATCAGCGCCTACTTCGTGGTGCCGCTGTTCGGCCTGGCCAACGCCGGGGTGCTGCTGCGCGAGGAGACGGTGAAGGCCGCGATGACCTCACCGATCACCATCGGCATCGTGGTGGCGCTCGTCGTCGGCAAGGCGGTCGGCATCTCCGGCGGTGCCGCGCTTGCCCTGCGCACCCGCCTGGGTGACCTGCCCGGCCGGGTCCGCTACGGCCACCTGATGGGCGGCGCGGTGCTCGCCGGGATCGGTTTCACCATCTCGCTGTTCATCGCCGACCTGGCCTTCGACGACCCGGTGCTGCGGGACGAGGCCAAAATGGGTGTGCTGGCCGGGTCGCTGCTCGCCGCGATCCTCGGCTCGGTCGTGCTGCGCTACCTTGGCGAGCGCCTGCCGCTGTGCACCATCGACGACGCCGACGGGGTGCCGCCCCTGCCCAGCGGGCCGTGGCGGGATCCGAGCCTGCCGGGGTCAGCGCCGCAGCCCTAGGGCGCTGCGCAACGGGCCCACCTCCACCCGGCCGGTGTAAAGGCGGCCGTCGATGAACAGGGTGGGCGTCCCCCGTACCCCCTGAGCAGCACCTGTCATGTAGTCGGTCTCGACCGCCGGCCGGTACGCCTGCGCGGCGTCGCCCACCACCTCACCGTCGACCCCGACCGCGCGGGCATAAGCGGAAAGGTCGGCGTCGGTGAGCCTCGCCTGATTGGTGAAGAGCACGTCGTGGATCGCCCAGAACCGGTCGCCGGAGGCCTCCGCCGCCAGCGCCGCGGTCAGCGCGAACGGGTGCTTGTGAAAGAGCGGAAAATGCCGGAACACCAACCGCACCCGCCCGCCCGACCCGTCGATCAGCTCCCGCAGCACCGGCGCGGCGGCCGCGCAGTACGGGCACTCAAAGTCGCCATACTCCACTATGGTGATCGGGGCGTCGGGCGTGCCGTAGACGTGCCGGTCAAGGTCGATAGCCTCGGCTTGGCTCATCCCTCAAACCTAGCCGAGCTATCCTGCTGATCCGTGAACGCAGACGAGTTCGAGGCCGGCCAGCGCGCCCGGGAGTACTTCCACTCGCTGGCCGTGCTGCCCGGCGCGTGGACGGTGCTGCGGGTCGACGGCCGGGGCTTTTCCGCCTTTACGCAGCGGCACTTCGACAAGCCGTTCGATCCGCGCTTCTCGGAGCTGATGGCCGGCACGGCCGAGGTCCTGCTGACCGAGCTGGGTGGGCTTTACGCCTACACCGAGAGCGATGAGATCTCGGTGTTGCTGCGGCCCGGCTTCGATGTGTTCGGCCGTGGCGTGGAGAAGCTGGTGTCGCTGTCGGCGGGGATAGCCAGTGCGGCTTTTACCCATGCCGCGGGTGAGCCGGCGCACTTCGACTCGCGGGTCTGGCTCGGCACGGGCGTCGGCGACGTCGTCGACTACTTCTCATGGCGGCAGGCGGACGCGGCGCGGTGTGCGCTCAACGGCTGGTGCTACTGGACTTTGCGCAAGGCGGGCCGGTCGCAGCGGGAGGCGACCCGGGACCTTGAAGGCGCCGGTACGGCCGCCAAGAACGAGCTGCTTTTCAAGCACGGCATCAACTTCAACGACCTGCCCGCGTGGCAGCGCCGCGGGATCGGGCTGTGGTGGGAGGAGTTTGAGCGGGCCGGCTACAACCCGGTCCGCGAGGTCGAGGTGACGACGATGCGGCGGCGGGTGCGGGTGGAGCGTGAGCTGCCGATGAAGGACGGCTATCGGGGGCTCGTCGGGCAGCTGGTGACCGGCGCGGTCCAAGCTGCGTGAGTGGGGGACGGCGCGATTTTTTGGCGGAGGAACGCTACAGCCGGGGGTGGGGTGTGTCGTTCCTCCGCCGCCAAGGTACCCGTCGATAGATGGTCATGCGGG
>DASUXL010000330.1:0-4311 GCA_036377915.1 Candidatus Limnocylindrales bacterium | reverse complement strand
TGCCGCTCCCGATAGGACGCCTTGACCGCCGCGGTTGATGGGTAGAGTCGTCCCGGAGGGAGCTGCGGGGCGTCTCAGCGGATCGGCCCACGGCAGCTCTCCAGGAGGGTGGGACTGAACCCCCTCACAAAACAAGATGGTCGGGTAGCCGGGGGCATCTCAGCCCCCGGCTCCCACAGATCCGTACGTGACAGTCTCCCGTCATACGGCTCTTGTTGCCCTGATCATCTGGTGGCCGGTTTTGCCCAGGCCCAGTGTGCGAAGTACCGCGGTTGGAGTGCGACCGCGTTTCTCATGGACTGGAGAGCCTTCTTCCAGGTTCTGAGCTTCTTGTACTTCTTCATGACCCACCGCAGCAGGTAGGTGTTGATGCGGTGGAGCACGGGATACAGCGCCGTGCGGTAGAAGGCCCCGTAGTAGGCCATCCACCCCCTCACCACCGGATTGATCATCCGGGCGATGTCGGCTGTGGTGCTGCCGGTGAGTCGGTGCAGTCGCCAGGACCGCAACCGCTCACCGATCTTCTTCAGGGCTTCCTTGCTGATGGCCGGCAGGAACGAGGTGAACTTCACCCCGTCCTTCCGCCGTGCCTGGCGCGGCCGGAACGTGAACCCAAGGAACGTGAACGACGTGTGCTCGAAGTCACCGCGCCTGTTGGAGTCCTTGCAGTACACGATCTTGGTCTTGTCTGGATGGAGCTCCAGACCGACTTCGGCCATCCGCTCATGCAGCGCCGCAAGCACCTTATTGGCCTGCGCCCGGGTGATGCAGTGGATCACTGCGTCGTCGGCGTAGCGTTCGAAGGCCACCGTCGGGAACTCCCGCGTCAGCCACAGATCGAACGCGTAGTGCATGAACAGGTTCGCCAGCACGGGCGAGACCGCGGATCCTTGTGGGGTTCCACGGTCCCGTGCCTGCAAGGACCCGTCGGGCAGCCTCAGGTCAGCGGCCAGCCACCGCTTCACGTACAGCATGACCCAACGGGCCTCGGTGTGCCTCTCGACGGCCTTGACGACCAGGTCCCACCGGACGCTGTCGAAGAACTTCCGGATGTCCAGATCGATCACCCAGTCGTACTCCCAACAGCGCTTCCGGCAGACCCCGACCGCATCCAGTGCCGACCGCTGCGGCCGATAGCCGTAGGAGTCCGGATGGAATACAGGTTCCACCCGGGCCTCCAGATGCGCCGCCACCACTGTCTGGGCCACCCGATCGCCAACGGTGGGCACGCCTAGCATTCTCGTGCCCGCGCCGTGCGCCTTCGGGATCTCCACCGCCTTCACCGGGGGCGGGAAGTAGGTCCCCGAAGCCATCCGATTCCAGATCCGATACAGGTTGTTCTTCAGATCTTTCTCGAACGCCTCCAACGACTGCCCGTCCACGCCCGCGGCACCCTGATTCCCTTTCACCTTGATCCAGGCGTCCCACACCTCAAGCTTCGAGATGTCGAACGGCTTGCCAGATGACTTCAACTCTTCCACTCGATTCCTCCCGGGAACACCGGTTGATCAAACAGTCGAACCACGGACAACCCGGCCCCTTCGCTCCACCCCCATTACAGGAGCCTCAGCACTACTACGAGCCGGTCCGCCAGCGTGTCCCGCGCCGGTACTCACGTCCTCGACAGCCGAGTTCCCTCGGCCGCCAAGGCACTCCCTGTCGCCGCGCGCTGAGACGCGACGGTGTCAGGACACGCCTTCTCACGTTCCGTACGAGAGCAGCGGACTGGTCTCACGCCACCTCCACACCGGACACCGCTGGGCCAGTAGACGGGCACCCGCCCAACTCATCCCGGAGCTCACACCAGACCCCGGTTTCGATGTCGTCTGAAGAGTTTCGATGCTTCAGCAGTGGTCGTCTTCCCAGTCCCCACCTGACGCCTCCTGGACGCCTTTTCCTCATCGCTCACCACGACGGTCTTCAGCCAACGCAGCATGAGGCGGTTTGAAGCCTCCCCCCGCAGGGCGGCTCCGGAGGGCCAACCTCCATCTCTCGTACAGCACCGCATCAAGAAACCTCTACCTACATGCCTGGCTCCTTCCTGCGTTCGTGACACACGGTGCGGCTCTTCTGGAGTGAGGGTCACGCGGCTTGGGGGATGGCGCCGTGGGCGTAGCGGGAGGTGTGGATGCGTTGGTGTTCTTGTTGTTGGTGGAACCTCCAGTAGTCCTCGAAGTCGCCGTTGCTGCGTAGGGCGCGGAGTTGCAGGATGGCTTCGGCGCCGTGCAGGCCCCAGCGGGCTCCGGTGATGTCGAGCCGGTCCGCGACCAGGTGTCGGCAGGCGCCCTCGATGACGCCGGTGGCGATCGGCCAGCCTCCGGCCAGGGCGGTGGGGTAGTCGAGGTAGGGCGCCTTGTTGGTGAGGTAGCGGGCCGCGTCGTCGGCTCCCTTGCGCGCGGTGGTGCTCAGCCCCCGGGTGCTGGCGGTGCGCCGGATGGTGGCGGCGACGGTTCTGGCCTTGCCGGTGAGGATGTCGCGGGCCTTGGCGTGCACCCAGGTCTGGGCGGCCGGGTCGCCTTCGGTGTGGAAGCACCAGGCGGCCTTCCACAGGTACTCCATGACGTGGACGAAGTCGATGAGGATGTGCACGGTGACTGCTCGGGCTTCGGCTTCGGCGGTGATCCGCTCGATCTGGTGGTTGGCGCCGTCGACCAGGGCGACCCAGGTGCGGGCCTGGTGGGGGTCACGGCGGGTCGCCTCGTCGAACACCGCGGCGATGACGCTGGCCGCGTCCTCCACGACGCTGGCGGTCAGCCACTTGCCGGTGGCCCTCGGGCCGTCGGTGGCCGCGGCCCGTTCGGCGTCGGTGGCGGGCAGGATGTCGGCGACGGCGCGGGCCACCGGGGTCGCGTCGTGCACCGCGCCGACCTCGGCGATGCGCTTGCGGTAGCGCTTCTCTCCCTTGCTGAGCCGGCCCGACAGCTTGGGGGATGCCCGGCCGGCTGCCTTCGCGGTGGCCGGGCGTAGCGCCTCGGGACGCATCACGATGCCTTTGCCGTCGACCTGCAGGACCAGCAGCTCGGCCTCCTCGGCCGAGGCGGGCCGGCGGCAGGTGGCGTAGAAGGCGGCGAAGTCCGCGGCCGCCCGCACCGTGAGGGCCTCGACCTGGCGTTTGCCGGTCGAGGTCCCGGTGGTGCGGGTGAGTGCGGCGCGGGCCTCGTCGAAGGCGCCGCGGGCGGCCTCGGTGGCGGCGAGGCGGCGCAGCCCGTGGGAGTGCTTCTCCCCCGGCAGGTTCAGTGCGGCGTCGGCGGGGTGCAGGTTGGGCCGCCGGTGAGCGCGGTAGGCCAACCGGCGCACCCTGACCTCCCCGAACACGGTGGCCAGCGCCCGCTCGTGGCCGGCCTCGACGATCCGATGGGTGAGGCCGGCGCTGTCGGCGACCTCGGCGAGGCGGCGCTCCCGCTGCGCGCGCAGGTCCAGGTGGTCCTGGTAGAGCTGGCGCAGCAGCTCGCGGCCGCGGCTGGTGAGCTGCTCCTCCAGCGCGGCGTGGTCGAGGCCGGCGGCGGGCTGGCCGGCGGCGAAGTCGACCAGCTCGGCGAACCGGGTCTGGCTGGCGGTGAACCTCTCGATGGTCTCGGTGGTCTCGGCGGTCTCGGTGCGCTCCGGCACGGCAGGCTCCCTCGCTCCCGGCGCCCTACAGCGGTCGCGCGGTAGGGTCACCGGGAGTCACGATCCCGGTACCGCCGTAGCGAAGGAGCCAGATGGACCCCGACACGCCGAGGCTGCCGTTCCAGGCCACCCGCGCCGCGCTGGCCGCCCAGCTCGCCGGGCTCGACGGGCTGCTGCCCGGCAGCGTCGTGGTGCGGCACATGCGCTGCGGCAAACGCCGCTGCGCGTGCAAGGCCGACCCGCCCGCGCTGCACGGGCCCTACATCCAGTGGACCCGTACCGTGGCCGGCAAGACGGTGACCAGGTACCTCAGCCCAGAACAGCTCGCCCGCTACCAGCCCTGGTTCGACAACGCCCGCCGCGTCAAGGACCTGGTCGCAAAGCTCGAGACGACCTCGCTGCACGCCCTGGAGCTCGAAGAAGGCCCCACCCAAGCCAGCACGCCCCGCTAGCCAGTCGCCGCCCGCCGCCCACGCGATGGGTCGGCTACCACGGCACCCTCCCGGTCACCCCCGCGACGAATCGGGCGCCCCACGCGGTCACTCCAGAAGAGCCGCACCCGTTGCTTATAGGACTCCACGGCGAGTAGCGCACTCGCATACGTTTGGCGCCTGGCCTGGATGGTCGACACGCGCTGCGTCAGGAAGTACCCAACGGACGCGGTTAGCGCGGCGATGAACGCCGCAACGATCGGCACCCACG
>DASUXL010000329.1:0-44984 GCA_036377915.1 Candidatus Limnocylindrales bacterium | reverse complement strand
GGCCCGCCGCATTGCTCGTTAACCCGTCTCTTTCGGACAGTGTGGCCATCGTCTCATCGCGGGTGGCCTGGTCTCATCGCCTGGGGTCAGGGAAATAATTTTTACTACCTGTTGATCCATGTCGAATCGTCGCTATGATCGGCGCACGTCCGGCATCCGCAAAGGCGTGGAAAAGATGAAGTGCGACAAGGAATGTCGCGCTAGCCGCGGATACGCAACGGACCATGGGGAGAACGGGGAGGATAGTTTTGCACGCAAGGAAAAGGGTGAGCCATGTCCTGCTTTCGGTCGCGCTCACCGCATCCGTGCTGTCAGCGACCGGCCAGCCGGCCATCGCATCCTCACAATCAACGCTCAACGCGGCCGCGAGCGCGGCGGCGAACGGGCCAGCATCGGCGCTGGTCACTCTGGTCACCGGCGACCGGATCCTGATCCAGGGCGACACGTACCAGGTGCTGGACAACCCGGCACGGCGTGACGTCACCTTCCTGAGCTACCGCCACGAGGGACACCTCAACGTGATCCCCTCCGACGCGGTCGGGCTGCTCGGCACCCAGCTGGACAGCCAGCTCTTCGACGTCACCGCGCTGGCCGAGATGGGCTACGGGGACGGGCGCGACCTTGGCTTGATCATCAAGCACGGCAAGGAAGCAAAGGAAGGTGCAAAGGCGTCCGCGAGCAAGGCAGGCAAGGTCGGTGCCGAGCTGAAAAGCATCAACGCGCTTGCGGTCCGGACCGACAAGGCCAAGCCGGGCGCGCTGTGGACCGAGCTGACCACCGGCAACGCGCGCGGCCGCCAGCTGCGCCCGGGCATCGCCAAGGTGTGGCTCGACGGTTTCGTGAAGACCTCGCTCGACCAGAGCACGACCCAGGTCGGCGCGCCGACCGCGTGGGCCGCCGGCTTCGACGGGACCGGCGTGACGGTCGGCGTCGTCGACTCCGGCATCGACACCACGCACCCGGATCTGGCCGGCAAGGTAGTCGCGTCGGCCAACTTCACCAACGAGGCACCCGAAGACCTGCTGGGCCATGGGACCCACGTCGCCTCGATCCTCGCCGGCACCGGCGCGGGATCTTCAGGCCAGTTCCGCGGCGTGGCATCGGGCGCACAGCTGGTCAGCGCCAAGGCGTGCCAGCTGCCCAACGTATGCCCGTTCTCGGCCATCCTGCAGGGCATGGAGTGGGCCGCGGACCAGGGCGTCGACGTGATCAACATGAGTCTGGGCGGGCCGGACACGGTCGGCATCGACCCGCTGGAGGAGGCGGTCAACACCCTGACCGCGTCGCACGGCGTCCTGTTCGTGGTCGCCGCCGGCAACACCAACCCGCCCGTGCCGTCGTACTCGGTGAGCTCACCGAGCACCGCCGACGCGGCGCTGTCGGTCGGCGCGGTCGACCCCGGCGACGGGCTGGCGTTCTTCTCCAACCGCGGACCGCGGGTGGGCGACACCGCCATCAAGCCGGAGATCACCGCACCGGGTCTGGGGATCACGGCCGCCAGAAGCGCGTTCAGCAGCTTCCCCGGCGACCTGTACACCGACCTGAACGGGACCTCCATGGCCTCGCCGCACGTGGCGGGGGCGGCGGCGATCCTCGCCCAGCGCAACCCCACGTGGACCCCGGCGCAGATCAAGGCGGCCCTGATGGGTTCGTCCTTCCAGCCGGCCAACAACACCCCGGTCTTCGACCAGGGGGCCGGGCGGCTGGACGTGGCCCGCGGGTACAACCAGACGGTCCTTGCCAACCCGCCCAGCGTGAGTCTGGGCCGGGCGATAGGGCCACACGACGATGACCCGGTCATCAACCGGACCATCACCTACAGCAACACCAACACCAGCAGCGGGGTCAACCTGACCCTGTCGCTGACCACCCAGGCGCCGGGCGGGGCTCCCGCGCCGGCCGGCATGTTCGCACTGAGCGCCACCTCGCTGAGCCTGCCCCCGGGCGGGACGGCGTCGGTGACGCTGACGACCACGCCATCGGTGCCGTCACCGGACGGCTTCTACGGCGGCTGGGTCACGGCCACCGGCAACGCCGGAGGGGTGCGGGTCGCCACGCCGTTCGCGATCGACCGCAGCGTTCCGGGGCGGGAACTCACCTTCAACAACGTCAACCGGCAGGGCAACTTTACGAGCGGCTACGCGACACTGCTGCTGCCCCTGACGCCGGGCAAGCCGGTCTATCCGATCGTCTCGACCATTTTCACGGGTCCGAGCGGCCCGAGGACCGAATTCATAGAAAACGGCGACTACATACTGTTCAGCATCATCCCGGAGGAATCAACCGGCTTCCAGGACACCTCGTTCCTGGTGCATCCGAAGTTCATCGTGAACGCGTCGACGCCGTCCAATGTCGACATGCTCGCCGCCCAGGCGCAGCCGGTCAACATCACGGTGCCCAACGCGTCGGCGATCACCGACATATTCCACTTCGGTGCCGGCTACCCGAGCAACCCTGTCGGCGCCGGAATCCTGGGCGCGTCACGCGGCCAGTCCTACACCAAGCAACTGGGTCCGGCCAACACGTTCTACTTCGGCTTCAACGCCAAGGTGCACAAGACGTCGTATGTGCCGGCACCGGGCCAAGGCACTTCGTTCAACACAGGCACCATCTATGAGACGGCCTGGTTCCAGGAGCAGCAGTTCCCCACAGGGTTCAGCCGCAACGTCACCTCCGCACAGCTGGCTCGCCGCGACGTCACCTTCGGCCGCAACATGGGCACGATCGGGACGAAGCAGATCCAGGTACATCCGGGTGGGACTTTGCTCAACCCGAACCTGTACTCCAACCAGACCGTGTTCACCCTGCCGCACTCGCGGACGGAGTTCTACAACACGGAAGGCAACATCCGCTGGTCCGGCAATATGACCGAGCGGTACCTGCCACCTGAGGGCGGGGAAATCATTGTGGCGAGCCAGGAATCGGCTTTGACCCAGTTCACCGCCGGCACCACGGTGGCGGATCCCTGGAACAGGCCGGTGTACGGGCCTGCCATCGGAGCCGTCTTCCGGTCGGAAGACTGGGTGGTCAGGCGTGGCAACAACATCCTGTTCCTGCCGCCGATGCTCGGCGACAGCGGCGGCCACGCGGGTCACGTGAACACGGCCTTCGGCACGCTGCCGGGGACCAGCGGGCAGGCGGTGCTCAAGCGCAACGGCACCGTCGTGGGGACTGCCAACCTGCTGCAGCACTTCCTCGAACCGCGCCCGTCGGCGACCGTGCCGGCGGTGTGGAGCCCGTACACGCTGGAGGCGACGCTCTCCCGCGGCGGGCCGACGGATCTGGCCACCCAGGTCAGTGCCCTGTGGAGCTTCAACTCCGCCGAGGTGGATCCCAACAGCACCCTGCGGCTGCCGCTCTGGTCGGTGACGTTCAAGCCCAACCTGAACACCAACAACGGCGCACCGGCCGGCAGTTTCGCGATCCCGCTGACCGCGGTGGCCCAGCCGGGGTCGCCGGTCGCCGGAATCAACACCATCACCGTGCAGTACTCGACCAACGGCGGCACGACGTGGCAGAACGCCACGGTCACCGGATCGGGCGTCAACCGGACCGCGACGGTCACCAACCCGGGCACAACCGGGTACGTGTCGTTGCGGGCGACGGCGACGGATTTCGCCGGCAACTCGGTTACCCAGACCACGATCCGCGCGTACCGGACCGGGTCATAGCCCATAGATAGTTGCCGTGCCCCGCGTCGCGAACCAGCGGCGCGGGGCACACCCATTGACGGACCTTGAGGAGTCTCGTTATTGTCAATATTTAATTAAGTTTCCTTATAGTTGGCGCTCCGGCAGGGAGAAGCTATGAACAGACTCGGAATCGTGGCGGCCGGCCTGGTGCTGGCCCTCGCGGCGTTCGGCGTGGCGGCGCCCGGCCCGGCCGCCGCGGCGGAGCTGCTCGTCAACGGCGGGTTCGAATCGGGCGCGCTCGCGCCCTGGACCTGTTCGGGCACAACGGGAAGCGTGGTGTCCTCGCCCGTGCGCACGGGAACCAGGGCGCTGCAAGGAGCCCCGGCGGGGCAGGACAACGCCAGATGCAGTCAGACGGTGTCGGTTGTATCCGGTACCCAGTACACGCTTTCCGGCTGGGTCCGCGGCAGTTACGTCTACCTCGGCGTCAACGGCGGCCCGTCGACATGGACACCGAACGCGGCGGACTGGACAAGGCTGACCGTAACCTTCACGGCGTCCGGCTCCACAGCGCAGGTGTACCTTCACGGCTGGTACGGCACCGGCAACTATCACGCCGACGACGTCTCGCTTTCGGGGCCGGGCGGTGGCACCCCTGTTCCGGGAACGCCGGGGACGCCGGTCGCGGGCACGGTGACGAACACGTCGGTTGCTCTGTCGTGGACGGCATCTTCCGGTACGGTCACCGGCTATCGCGTGTACGAGGGCGGCACGGTCGTAGCCACCTCCAACGGAACGTCCGCCACCATCACCGGCCTCGCCGTGTGCTCGACGCACACCTATACCGTCGCGGCTTTCAACGGCTCGGGCGAGTCGGCCCGTTCCGGCACCGTCACGGTTACGACCACGGGCTGCGGCACGGGTGTGCCGGGTGCGCCGTCGAACCTGCGGGTCACCGCGACGACGAGCAGCTCCATCAGCCTGGCCTGGAATGCTTCCACCGGAACGGTTTCCGGCTACCGCGTCTACGAAGGTACGGCGTTGCGGACAACGGTCACCGGGCTTGCGGCGACGCTGTCCGGGCTGGCGGTCTGCTCCAGCCACACCTACTCGGTGCGTGCCTTCAACTCCGCCGGCGAGTCGGCACCCGCGACGATCACGGCGACGACGGCGGGCTGCCAGCAGCCGGGTGGGCTGCCGAAGCATCTGCTGACGGGCTACTGGCAGAACTTCACCAACGGTGCCACGCCGTTGCGGCTGTCCGCTGTCCCGACCACGTATGACATCGTGGCGGTCGCGTTCGCGGACGCGAACCCGAGCTTGCCGGGTGCGGTGACGTTCAATGTGGACTCGGGGTTGTCGTCGGCGTTGGGCGGCTACTCCAACGCGCAGCTGCGGGCCGACATCGCGACCCTGCACTCACGCAACCAGCGGGTGATCCTGTCCGTCGGCGGGGAGAGGGGCACGGTCTCGGTCGGAAGTTCAACGGCGGCAACGAACTTCGCCAACAGCATGGTGGATCTGATCAACAGTTTCGGGTTTGACGGCGTGGACATCGATCTGGAGAACGGGCTCAACCCGACCTTCATGGAGCAGGCGTTGCGGTCGATCCGGTCGCGGGTCGGGTCCAATCTCATCATCACGATGGCGCCGCAGACCATCGACATGCAGTCGACCGGCATGGGCTACTTCACGCTGTCGCTGAACATCCGGGACATCCTGACGATCGTGCACACCCAGTACTACAACTCCGGGGGCATGCTCGGCTGCGACCAGATGTTCGCCTACACCCAGGGCACCATCAACTTCCTGACGGCGCTTGCCTGCATCCAGCTGCAGAGCGCGCTGCGGCCGGATCAGATCGCGCTCGGCTTGCCTGCTTCGACGTCGGCGGCGGGCGGCGGTCACGTGAGTCCGGCCGTGGTGAACAACGCGCTCAGCTGCCTGGCGGCCGGGACGAGCTGTGGCAGTTTCGTGCCACCGGCGCGGTGGCCGTCGATCCGCGGAGCGATGACATGGTCGATCAACTGGGATGCGTCAAACGGTTACGCGTTCGCCAACACGGTTCACGCCCATCTGGTGAGCATGCCGTGAGGGGGCCGGGAGCGCGCCGTTAGGTGAGGGCCAAGGCGTCAGGGCCAGGGCATGAGGCCAGGGCGTGAGCGCCTGATGGGCAGGGCGAGGGCCAGGGCGTGAGGGGGCAGGAGGGCAAATTCGGTGAGAGGTAGGGCGTGAGGGGCAGGATGGGCAGGGGGCCGGGGGTGGGTGGCGGTGTGCCAAAGTTCGTGAGTGGACTGTCGCTAGCTTGGCTTAGTTGCCTATCCTGGCGTAGCTGCTTGTCCGGCCGGGACAGCAAGGCAAGAACAGGGTCCAGCGCGCTGGCTGGTTGGGCGTGCTGGGGTGCGAGCCTGGACCCTGTCGCCGGGTGGGCAGCGGACCTCCCATAGTGATCACCGCTGCGGATCCCTTGGGCCGTGGATGGAGGCACCCGCTCCACGGTCCAAGGGATCCTCTTTTCATGCGCGGCGGGTGCGTCGCTCGCGCATGGATCCGGAAGGCCGGTCTCCGGAAATGTGGGGCCGCCGGGCGGGCTGGGGGTGACGGCCTCGCCGGGTGCGTCGGAGGCGGCGGCGACGGCGATGGTGATGGTGATGGTGATGGTGATGGTGATGGTGATGGTGATGGGTGCGAAGGTTGTGGGGGATCCGGGTTGCTGGGCCGGATTCGCATTGGGTTTGGCCGCTGGGCGAGCGCCGGGGTCACCCAAAGCCGCGACCAAGGCATGCAGCAACAGCGAGAGCAAGGCACTCCGCCGCCCGAGAATCCTTATCATGCCTCAGTCCCCCGTCGTGCATCCTGGTGTCCAATGTCGATCATTTGGGATGGGTTATCCGCCCCGGCGCTCAAGCAGACCAAGCTTTTCCAGCCGGGCGGTGATCGCGCCCGGCTTGCGGCCGAGCTCCTTGGCGATGTGGCTGATGGATGAGCCTTCCTCGTGGAGCTTGACGAGCAGATCCTCGTGCTCTTTGCGCCACGGCGCATAGGCGTTGGGGTGATCGCGCCGGCGTTGGGCGAGGCTGCGGCCCCCCTCGTCGAAGTGGATGCCGTGCCAGGCGCCGATGGCGGCCAGCTCGGGGCGGAAGGCGCTAGCAACCATCGCCAGATCCTCGCGGGCGATGGTGCCGCTGATCTCGTTGAGGTCGATCGCGCCGGCCTCACCGCTGCGTACGCAGATCGCGGTGCGGCCGTCGGCAAGGGCGCTCGCGGTGAACTGGTACACCCTCCCACCGGCGACCACCTCCCGCTCGAAAGTCATCTCATCCATGCCCGAGAAAGGTAAAACCGTGAAAGCCAACAAACAATAGAGATCACTGTTTATGGGCAAAAAGCATTGCGCAGACCGAGAAACTGGTCCCAAAACGCCGATCACTAAACGGGAACCTAAGCATCGGACCGCGACTCGTGCCCGGCATGACGACTCGACGCGGGGTGCTGGGCGCGATGGGATTCGCCGCGCTCACCGGCTTGATGGGTGCGTGCTCTCCCGGTACCCGCCAAAATGAAACCGATCTGCTGCTCATCGCCCACGCCGCGGGACTCGGCGTTTTCGACACCGGCAAGCGCGACTGGGCGGTCGCACCGCTCCCGGCGGTCGCCACCGACCGCGAACTGGCCACATTGGACGGACAACAGCTGGTCCTGCGTCACCGCAAGACTTTGGAGGTTCGGGCGCAGTCACAGCTGAAGGGCGACTGGACGATCTCGGCGGTCGGCGGCGACCAGATCGCGCTGATCGGCGGCCTCAAGCCTGCCAGGAAGCGTACCGGAACCACGCTTCTCATCATGCGCGGCGACATCGAACGGTACCGCTACGAGCTGCCCGGCAGCATCGAGCCAGAGGCCTTTTCCGATGACGGGCAACGGCTTTTCGTGCTGGAGCACCTCGCCGACACCTACCGCGTGCGCTCCGTCGAGCTTGCCACCGGCACCCTCGAACCGCTGGTCACCCGGGACAAGAAATTTATCCCCGACTTCGCCGAGGAGATCATGCGCGGCGACGGGCACCACTCGGTCTACGATTCCACTCGCGGCATGCTGTTCACCCTGTTCACGCACGGCGGCGACCACAAGCACGCCGGAGTCCTGCTTGGCGTGCGGCCGGACGCACCCGGCATCCACGCCTTCATCCACGCCCTGAGCCTGCGCGAGGGCTGGGCGGTCTGCGTCGACCTGCCCGCCCCGTTCGGTGACGCGCCGGCGGCCAACCACACGATCACCCGCACCTACGACCGGGTGTTCGCGATCGCGGGAGAGGGCGGCGTTGTCGCCGAGGTCGATCCGCACGAGCTGAAAGTCAGCAATACCACCAAGGTGGCACCCTCCCGGGGCGACGCCCACGCGATCTACACCGACCAGCTGATCGTGGCGACAGGCAACCGCCTCGCCGGACGCGACGTGGGCTTCGCCGTACGCGGCCTGGCCAATGGCCACAGGCTCTGGGCGGGCAAGGAGAACGCCGTCGTCGCGATCGAGAACGGCGAGGCGGGCGAGGAGATTCAGGTTCCCGGGCTGGTGCGCCTGCGCTAAGACCGCCCACGACCAGATTCCAGGAACGCGTGCGAGTATGGACGCGATCTTAGGAGGGCGGTCGATGATAGACCAGGTTGTCACAGTGTTGCGGGAGGTCGCGGAGGAACTGGTGCTGCCGCGCTTTCGCAACCTGGCCGAGGGCGACATCTCCGAGAAGGCCCCGGGTGACCTGGTCACGATCGTCGACCGCGAGTCCGAGGCGGCGCTGGGCAAGCGCCTGGCCGGCCTGCTGCACGGCTCGCTCGTCGTCGGCGAGGAGGCGGTCTCGGAGGATCATCGCGTGCTGGAGCGCATCGGGGACCCTGGCCCGGTCTGGGTCATCGACCCGATCGACGGGACAGGCAACTTCGCCGCGGGCAGGGAACCGTTCGCGCTGATGGTGGCGCTACTGCGAGGCGGCCGGCCGGTGCTGAGCGTGATCTACGAGCCGGTGCCGGGCACGGTCGCCACGGCCGAGGCGGGCGCCGGTGCGTACCTCGACGGCGAACGCATGACCCTCGACCACAGCCCGCTGGAGGTCGGCGACCTGGTGGCCTCGGTGCACACCCGCTACCTGCCGGAGACGCTGCGCGAAGAGGTCGGCGCGCGCCTGCCCCGCCTCGGCGCGGTGCTGCCCAGCCGCCACTGCGCCGGCCACGACTACCCCGAGCTGGTACGCGGCGGCCACCACTTCGTGCTGTATTGGAAGAGCCTGCCGTGGGACCATGCGCCGGGCGCCCTGCTGGTGCGCGAGGCCGGAGGCGTTGTGCGGCATTTCGACGGTTCGCAGTATGATCCGGCGTTGCCGCATCCAGGTCTGCTGGTATGCCGGGATGATGAGGTCTATGCCCTAGCCAAATCCGCTCTTCTGGAGTGACATTCAAGCTTCGGGTATCGTGACCGACCGTGACCCCCACGGCCCCCCTCAGCCGCACCAGGCTCAGCCGCCGAAAACGAAGCCGCGAAGGACGACGCCCCGAAGAACGACGCCGCGAAGGACGAAGCCGCCGAAAACGTTCTGCTGCGCTCCCCACGCTGGCGACCGCACTCTCCGCGCTGGCGACGGTGTTCGCGCTGATCGTTGCGCTTGCCTCGCCCGCGGGCGCCCAGCCGACCACACCTCCGGACGAGGGCAGCTCCGACCCGCTTACCAGGCTGCGCTCCAATCTGGAGTCCGCCGCCGCGGGTTGGCTCGACGCCGAGGCGGCGCTTGCCACGTCCAGCGCCAAGCAGGTCGAGTTGCAGGACAAGCTGGCCGCGGCCGAGCTTGACATCACGCGGATGAAGGCGGGGGTTGCCCGCTATGCCGCGGAGGCCTACAAGACCGGCAGGATCGGCACGCTGGGGCTCATCCTCAACGGGACCAGCCCCGACCAGTTCCTCGGCCGCGCCGCCGCGATGAACAAGATGACTCTGCGTGACCAGCAGGAGCTGGCTCAGTTGATCGACGCGCGCCGCCGGGTTACCGAGGCGAAGGCCGCGATCGACGCGGAGATCGTCTCGCAGCAGAACCTCCAGGCCGAGATGAAGCGCCGCCAGCAGGCCGCGGAGACGGCGCTGGTGGCTATGGGCAGCAAGGCAATCAACGGGTGGATGGATCCCAACTCCCCGGCGGCCAGGCCCGCGCCGCGCAACCCGAACGGCAGCTGGCCCAAGGAGTACTGCACCATCAACGATCCGACCACCGGGGGCTGCATCACGCCCCGGACGCTGCACGCCCTGCAGGAGGCCCAGAACAACGGGTTCAAGCGGTACGTGTCGTGCTGGCGGTCGGGCAACAGGTACGAGCATCCCAAGGGCCGGGCATGCGACTACGCCGCGCAGCCCAACGGGTTCGGCGGCAACGCCGGCGGCGATGACCGTGTCTACGGCGACAAGCTCGCCTCGTTCTTCATCAAGAACGCCTCAGCGCTGGGCGTGATGTACGTCGTCTGGTACTGCAAGGTCTGGATCACCGGCGGCTGGAAGACGTACAGCTCCACCGGATCGAAGTGCGGTGACGACCCGGCGGGTGACCACACCAACCACGTGCACGTGTCGATTTACTAGCGCTTGCTAGCGCGGCTGCTGGATTTTCAGCCGCAAGGCGACGAGCGCCTGCTGCTGGCTGCGCTGCTGGGCGATGAGCGCCTCGAGTGTGCGCTGGGTGGCGTCGTAGCGTGCGCGCGTGAGCGAGAGTGCGTCGATCTCCTGCTGCCGCCGTTCGGCGAAGGCGCTCACGAGCATCAGCCGGCGCAGGGCTTCGTCGGTCGATCCGGCGTCGGCGAGCACGTAGAGCGGATCGACGCGGTACCCGCGGTAGGTCGCGGCGGCGACCCGGCCGACGAGGGCGCGGCGCTCGGCGATCTGGCTCCGCAGGTCGTCGATCTGGCGGCGCATCACGTGGGTCTGGGCGATGGTCACGCCGAGGTCCTCGGCGATCTGCTGGTAGCGTGCCAGGTTCTGCTGGTGGTCATCGGCGCTGGGCTGGGAGCCGGCGGGCTGAGCGCCGACAGGCTGAGCGCCGACAGGCTGAGCGCCGACGGGCTGAGCGCCGACGGGCTGAGCGCCGACGGGCTGGGAGCGGGCAGGCTGAGCGCCGGCGGGGGAGGGGATCAGGGCGACTGCTAGCACGAGGGAAAGGATTCGTGATGGCGACACGCCTGACCTAACGATCGAGCGGTGGGGCAGTTGTTAGGAATACCCCTGGGGGGTACTCTCGGCGGCATGACAGTGAGTTACAGCGCCGCCGCCGACAAAGAGGCGCTGCTGGCCCGCCTGCGCCGGGTCGAGGGCCAGATCCGGGGCCTGCAGCGCATGGTGGAGCAGGACACCTACTGCATCGACGTGCTCACGCAGATCTCGGCCGCCACCCGGGCCTTGCAGGCGGTGGCGCTTGGCCTGCTCGAGGGCCACATCTCCCACTGCGTGGTGGACGCCGCCCGCGACGGCGATCCTAACGCGAAGGTCAAGGAAGCCACCGACGCCATCGCCCGCCTTGTCCGGTCCTAAGTTCTGAGTCCTTAACTTGGAGGGATCGATGTCGACCACTACGATCTATCAGATCACCGGGATGACGTGCTCACACTGCGTCAGCGCGGTCAGCCAGGAGCTTTCCGTGCTGCCGGGGGTGCGGCACGTCGAGGTAGATCTCGGCACCGGCACAGCGAAGGTGACCAGCGACGCTGTGCTGCCGCTGGATCAGATCCGCAACGCGGTGGACGAGGCCGGCTATGAGCTTGCGGGGATTGATGGATAAGGATAAGCAGCCAGACGGAGGCATCAAGCTCGGGGTGTTCGTCGGTGGCTTGGCCGTCGCGCTCCTTGCCGGGTTCGCTCTCGGCAAGTTCATCAAGCCGACCAGCCCGACCTCGGACGCGCAGACCGGTGCGCCCGCGTCGCAGTCCAGCGGTGCCCCGGGGCAGCATATGCACACCGGGCCGCAGGCGGCGGCAGGCTCCGACGTGGGCGGGCTGGCGCTCAGCGCGGGCGGTTACACGATCACGCCACTTTCGCACGAGGGCGGCAAGCTCAGCTTCGTGATCAAGGGCTCCGACGCCAAGCCCCTGACCAGTTTCGCGACCGTGCACGAGAAGCAGCTGCACCTGATTTTGGCGCGCCGGGACCTCACCGGTTACCAGCACCTGCACCCGGCGATGGCGCCGGACGGCACGTGGTCGGTGCAGGCCGATCTGTCCAAGGCGGGGGTGTGGCGGGTCTTCGCCGATTTCACCGCGCTGACGCAGGCGGGCGCCCAGTCCGCGCTGACCCTCGGCTACGACATCACCATCCCTGGCGACTACCGGCCGGAGGCGATCCCGGCGGCGGCGCGAGAGTCCACAGTGGACGGCCAGACGGTCACCTATGAAGGCACGCCCACTGTCGGCGCGACCTCACCGCTGCTTTTCCGCGTGCCCGGCGGCGGTGCGCTGGAGCCCTATCTTGGCTCGTACGGCCACCTCGTGGTGCTGCGCGACGGCGACCTCGCCTACGTGCACGTTCATCCGGAGCCGGCGCTGGTCGGCGGCGCCGTGAAGTTCTGGCTTGCCGCGCCAAGCCCCGGCAGGTACCGGATGTTCTTCGACTACCAGGTGGGGGGCAAGGTCCACACGGCCCAGTTCACTCTGGTGGTGTGAAGAACTTGGTGCGGTGCATACGCGCGACCCGCCCCTTCGCCGCGATCACGAGCGCCATCTTGCGCGAGGCCTCGTCGATCATCTCGTCGCCGAGCATGACCGCGCCCTGCTTGCCGCCCTTCTCCGAGGTGTAGTACTCGTACGCGTCGAGGATCAGCTCGGCGTGGTCGTAGTCGGGCTGCGAGGGCGAATAGACCTCGTTGGCCGCCTCGATCTGGTCCGGGTGCAGCACCCACTTGCCGTCGAAGCCGAGCGCGGCCGAGCGGGCGGCCACCTCGCGGAAGCCGTCGACGTCGCGGATCTGCAGGTACGGCCCGTCGATTGCCTGCTTGTCGTGCATCCGCGCGGCCATCAGGATGCGCATCAGGATGTAGTGGAACGGGTCGCCGGGGTAGTCCGGGTGCAGCGCGCCCACGACGAGCGACTTCATGTTCAGCGAGGCCATGAAGTCGGCGGGGCCGAAGATGATGGTCTCGACGCGGGGCGAGGCGGCGGCGATGGCGTCCACATTGACCAGCCCGGCGGCGTTCTCGATCTGGGCCTCGATGCCGATCCGCCCGGGCTGCAGGCCCAACGCCTTCTCCAGCTGGGTCAGGGTAAGGTCGAGCCACTGGATGTGGCTGGCCGACTGGACCTTGGGCAGCATGATGCAGTCAAGGTGCGCGCCCGCGCCCTCGACGACCTCGATCACATCGGCGTACGTCCATGGGGTGGTGAGGTCGTTGACCCGGACGACGCGCGTCTTGTCGCCCCAGCCGCCCTCGCTCAGCGCGGCCACGATGTTCTTGCGGGCGGCCGGTTTGGCCAGCGGCGCCACCGCATCCTCGAGGTCGAGGAAGACCTGATCGGCGGGCAGCCCTTGGGCCTTGGAGAGCATCTTGACGCTCGAACCGGGGACGGCCAGGCAGGAGCGGCGCGGGCGACCTATCGACATGTACTTCACGGTAACCTCGGCGGCGACGGAAGGAGAACGAACCTGTGGAAGATCTCACCCCTCATATCGTGATCACCGGTGGCACGTCCGGGATCGGAGCGGCGGCCGCCCTCGAGATGGCAAGGCTCGGGTGGCGGGTGACGGTGGTGGGGCGCGATCCCGGGCGCCTTTCCGCTTTTCAGGGGGTACCGCGAACGACCGCCCTGCGATGCGACCTCGCGAACCTGAACGACGTGCGGGAGCTGGCCGCCAAGTTGGAAGGGCAGCGCATCGACGTGCTCGCCAACAACGCCGGCGGCGTGTTCCACGGGTCCACCGTGGACGGCTTCGACGTCACCATGCAGACCAACCACATCTCGCCGTTCCTGCTGACCCTGCTGCTGGTGCCGCAGCTGCCCGAGGGGGCGCGGATCGTCAACACCTCGTCGCTGGTCTCCGCCTACGGGGCCGACCCGACGCCGCCGTCGCGCAGGTTCCCCAGCGCGTGGCTTGCCTATGCCACCTCCAAGAAGGCCAACATCCTCTTCGCCGCCGAGGCCACCCGCCGCTGGCCGCACCTGTATTCGTTCTCTTTCCATCCCGGTGTGGTCCGGACCCGATTCGGTACCCCCGTGGCAAGGCTTTTCTATAAATACGCCGCCTGGCTTACCAGCCCGGAAAAGGCGGCGCTGCAACTGGTCTGGCTGGCGACCGAACCGACGGAGCGGCTCGTCAACGGCGCCTATTACGACGACTTCCGGGTCGCCAATCCGCGCGGGGTGGCGACGGACGAGGCGGCGGCCGCCCGTCTGTGGGAAGCCACCGCCTCGCTCGTGAGTCAGGACGGGCGCTAGTTCAAGGTGCTCGCGCTGGTCGCGATGAAGACGATAAAGATTATGTAACCGATGCAGCACAGCCCCCACAGGCCGGTGATGCTCCAGCCGGCGATGATGCCGGTCTTGGCCATGCCATCGCCGGACTCGCCGGTCTGCTTGATCTGCTTCATGGCGATGTGCCCGAGGATCGCCCCCACCGGCGCCGTGATCGGGACCGCGAGGCCGACCAGGGCCAGGATCATGGCGGTCAGCGCCATCGAGTTCTGCGGCGGCGGTGCCGCGGCGTAACCGTAGGGCTGGCCATACGGCGCCGCGGGCGGGACCGACGAGGGCTGCGGCGGTGGCGGCTGCTGCGCATACGGGTTGGATTGCTGTCCCGAGAACGGATCCTGCGGCGATTGCGGCTGCTGCCCGTAAGGATCCTGGTTGCCTGGCGGCAGGTACGTCATAGAAGGCTCCTTGTGTTAGATGCGCCAATGACGGTAGTCCACATGTCAACCACCACAGACCCCGGTATCGGGAAACGCGTTGAACCCGAAGAGGGCAAGCCTGAAAAACTGAAAAACGATCGCCGCGGCGCCGGTGGCGATCCCCGCGATCGCCATGCCCCTGCCGTCCTGCCCGCGCTGGCCGATCTGGTTGAGCGCAATGACTCCGAGCACGATGGCCACCGCGCCGGCCGGGCCGGAAAGGAACGAGCAGCAGATCAGCAGCAGCGACCCGACGCCGGTCGCAAGCGACGCGATCGCCAAACCGTTGGTGCGCCCGGGGATGGGGGCCTGGCCGCCGGGCATGGGCGGCGGCGGCAGGTAATTCGGCGTGTACGGGGGCGGCGGGGGCGATGCAGGCGGGGGCGGTGCCGGCGGACGTGGCGCGGCGTATGGGTTCGGGGTCGCCGGCTTCTCCGGTTCCGGCGGCGGGTAACTCATCGGGCGGTCCCTTCTCTGAGTCGGCGGTCGGTGAACCTTTTCACAAACACGCCGTCGCCGGGTGCCTTGGCCGCCGATCGGGCGGCGGACGATACTCGGCAGTAACTACATCCGTGTCGCTTGGAGGCTGCCATGGCCCGTCTCGCCCGCACGCCCGGTCTGTCCGAGGAGCAGGTCGCCATCCTCGAGACGGTACGTGAATTCGCCGACAAAGAGATCATCCCGCGGGCTCAGCATCTGGAGCACGCGGACGAGTACCCCGAGCAGATCATCTCGGGGATGCGGGACATGGGGCTGTTCGGACTGACCATCCCGGAGGAGTACGGCGGGCTGGGCGAGTCGCTGCTGACCTACGCGCTCGTGGTGGAGGAACTGTCCCGCGGGTGGATGTCTATATCAGGCATCATCAATACTCACTTCATCGTCGCGTACCTCGTCGCCCAGCACGGCACCGAGGAACAGAAGCGCAACCTCCTGCCGCGCATGGCCACCGGCGAAGTCCGAGGCGCGTTCAGCATGTCCGAACCCGAGTGCGGCTCTGATGTGTCAGCCATCAAAAGCCGGGCCGTGCTGGACGGCGACACGTATGTCCTCAACGGACAGAAGATGTGGCTGACCAACGGGGCCTACTCGTCCGTGGTGGCCACGCTGGTCAAGACCGACCAGGGGGCGGAATCCGTCTACGGCAACATGACCACCTTCCTGCTGGAGAAGCAGCCCGGCTTCGGCGAGACGGTGCCGGGGCTGACCATCCCGGGGCGGATCGAGAAGATGGGGTACAAGGGCGTCGAAACCACCGAGATGATCCTCGACGGCCACCGGGTCCCGGCGTCGACGGTGCTGGGCGGGCCTTCCGGCGCGGGGCGCGGCTTCTACCAGATGATGGACGGCATCGAGGTCGGCCGGGTCAATGTCGCCGCCCGTGCGTGCGGCATCTCCATCCGGGCATTCGAGCTAGCCATCGGGTACGCGCAGCAGCGCAAGACATTCGGCAAGCCCATCGCCGCGCACCAGGCCATCGCGTTCAAGCTCGCCGAGATGGGTACCAAAATCGAGGCCGCCCACGCCCTGATGGTCAACGCGGCCCGGCTCAAAGACTCCGGCCAGCGCAACGACGTCGAGGCCGGCATGGCCAAGCTGCTGGCCAGCGAGTACTGCCACGAGATAGTCACCGAGTCGTTCCGGATCCACGGCGGGTACGGATACTCCAAGGAGTACGAGATCGAACGGCTGATGCGCGAGGCGCCCTTCCTGCTCATCGGCGAGGGCACAAGTGAGATACAGAAGACCATCATCTCTCGCGGGCTGCTCAGAGAGTACGGGGTACTCTAGCGCGGTGCGACGACTGCTCACACCGGGTTGGCTGTTCGGCCACGCCATGGTGTGGTTGGGCGTCGCGGTGTGCTTGGCCCTGGGCTGGTGGCAGGCGGGTCGCGCGGTCGAGGGCAACACGCTGAGCTGGGCGTACACGTTTGAGTGGCCGCTGTTCGCGGTCTTCCTGGTCTACCTGTGGATCCGGGAGATGCGGCTGGCCCTGGGCAAGCAGCCTCAGGCGGGGTCGCAGGAGGCCACCGTGGCTTCCAAGCGCGAGCCTGTGATCACCAGACGTGAGCCGCGGGCCGGCGACGACGGTGATCCGCAGCTGGCGGCGTACAACCGCTACCTGGCCTGGCTCAGCGAGCACCCCGAGGCAAGACCGAGCGACTACCGGGTTTTGAAGGAGTCCTGATGTTCAAACGCGGCCTTGCTGGCGCGCTGACCCGCTTCCGTACCATCGCCTGGGTCGTGGGTGTGCTGCTGCTCCTGCTCACGCTGGTGGCGATGCCGATGAAGTACTTCGGCGACAACAGCATCGGCGTGGCGCTGATCGCCCCCGTCCACGGCTGGTGCTACGTGCTTTACCTTGCGGCCGTAGGCGACCTGGCCCGGCGCGTGCAGTGGACCGTCTCCCGCATCCTGCTCGTGGCGATCTCCGGCACGATCCCGTTCCTGTCGTTCATCATGGAGCGGCAGGTGCGCCAGTGGGTTCAACTGCCGGAGGAGCCATCGCCCGCTCAGGCCCGGTGACATCCGCCCGATAGGCTGTATGGCATGGCTGGCATCAATGGCGACACCGCGCTGCAGTCCACCGTGCTCGAGGACCTCAGCGACGCGGTCAACTACCAGCGATGGCTGGCCGACCTTGCCCGGCCGTACCTTGGCGACGAACCCCTTGAGATAGGCAGCGGGATAGGCGACTACGCGGCCCTGTGGCTGCCGGGGGTCAAGCACTTCACCGCCACCGAGGGCGACCCGCAGCGCCTCCTCGGCCTCAAAGGCCGCTTCGCCGACGAGCCCCGGGTGACCACACGCGAGCTGCTTCTGCCCACCGACGAGACCGGCTCCTACAGTGCGATCGTCGCGCTCAACGTGTGGGAGCACATCGACGACCACGTTGGCGCCCTCGTCTCGGTGAAGCGGCTGCTGCGCCCAGGCGGGGCCGTGGTGCTGGTGGTGCCGGCGTTCGAGGCGGCGATGAGCCGGTTCGACCGGGAGATCGGGCACGTCCGGCGGTATACGAAGCGCTCCATGGCGCAGGCCCTCACCGACGCCGGGCTGCGCATCGAGCAGCTGCACTACGTCAACCCGGTGGGGTTGATCAGCTGGATGGTGGTGTGCAGGCTGCTGCGCCAGCGCCCCCAAAACGGCGTCATGCTCCGCGCCTACGACCGGATGGTCATTCCCGTGCTGCGAAAAGCCGAACGGGGCCGCAAGCCGCCGTTCGGCCAGTCAGTGTTCGCGGTCGCCAGAACCTGATCGCGGTCGCCAGAACCTTGAACCTAGTGGGTATGGCCGGCCTGGGCCTTGACCTGCTCCATGTCGAGGGCTTCGACCTGGGTGATGAGGCTTTCGAGCATCTGCTCGGGCAGGGCACCCGGTTGCGCAAAGACGATCACGCCGTCACGGATCGCCATGATCGTGGGGATGGAGCGGATGTCGTAGCGAGCCTGGAGGTCAAGCTGCGCCTCGGTGTCCACCTTGCCGAAGGTGATGTCCGGGTGCTTTTCCGACACACGCTCGTAAATCGGCGCGAACCGAACGCAAGGGCCGCACCAGGAGGCCCAGAAGTCCACCAGGGTAATGCCGTCCCGGCTGGTGATCTCATCAAAGTTGGCCGTGGTGAGCTCCACAGTTGCCATGTCCCGCTCCGATTCATAGAACTGCTCAGACGCGAGAAACAACCGGTATGAGCGGTCTTGAATTCCCGCTCTCACACCCTACCGAGCGTGGTTCCGATTACACAGTATTGCGATCCTCGTCAGCGGAGTCAGGGCGTTTCGGGACCATGACGCGGCGGCGGAAGACGCACACGAGCGTGCCATCCTGCTTGTAGCCGCGGGTCTCCACGCTCACCACACCGCGGTCAGGCTTGGACTGCGACTCTTTCTTGTCCAGCACCGTGGTTTCGCCGTAGATGGTGTCGCCGTGGAAGGTCGGCGCGACGTGGCGCAGCGACTCCACCTCAAGGTTGGCGATGGCCTTGCCGCTCACGTCCGCCACGGACATGCCCAGCAGCAACGAATAGATGTAGTTGCCCACCACGACGTTGCGCTTGAACTCCGTCTGGGTCTCGGCGTAGTGGGCGTCGAGATGCAGCGGGTGGTGGTTCATGGTAAGCAGGCAGAAGAGGTGGTCGTCATACTCGGTCACGGTTTTGCCGGGCCAGTGCTTGTAGATCGCCCCGACTTCGAACTCCTCAAAGTACCGACCGAACTGCATCCCAACCCCCACCCAAACGCAGTGAACGGCGGGGCCCTCCCCGGCACCCGCCGCCCACGCTCTCGTGATTGATGATTTTGCCGCAGGTATTACGCCGTGTATAGGCCCAGCCGGGTAACCCAGGTCACAACATAGCGTCACAACGGCAAGGCATCGCGGCATATGCTGGCGACAGGAGGTCAAAATGCCGAGGCAGTCAGCTTCCGGAAGTCTCCTTTCCGCGAGGGAGTCGTTACTCCTCGCGTTCGAACCGCATGAGTGGGAGCTGCTGACGCGGCTTCCAGCCCGCATCATGATCGCAGCGACCTCGGCCGAGAAAGACAGCGATCGTCGCACCGTCGACGAGGGATTAGCCGGCATCAACGCCATCGCGGCGGGTGCCGGCTCCCCCTCCGACCTGGTGAGAGCGGTGGTCGCAGCGATCTATGCCGAGGTGGATCCGGATCCGCCTAGCGCGGAACAGTTCCGCGATCGGCAAGCGGGCATCACTGAAGTACTGGTCAGCTGCCGAGCGGCCGCCCTCGTGCTGGACTCGAGGGCGACCCCGGCCGACGCGCAGGCCTACCGGGCGTGGCTGGAGGCGATCGCCGACAGGGTGTGCGGCGCCGCCAAATCCGGTGGGGTGTTGGGCATCGGCGCCGTCACCCACAGCCGAGCCGAGCAGCAGTTCCTGACCGAGCTGGCCGAGGCGTTGCGCAACGGCTGAAAATCGCGGCTTTGGGTGCAGAGCTAGCTCTGCACCCAAAGCCGCAGCGCCAAGCGGCTTGCTTTGCACCCAAAGCCGCAGCGTCCGGCACCGCAAAGGCACCGCAAAGGCGCAGCTCTGCACTACGGTGGCGACCGTGGACGACGACTCCGTGGACTTCGCGGCCGTGCAGGGCGACGAGATCGGCGTCGGCCCGTGGACCGATCCGTGGCCCGACGATCCGAGGTACGACCCGGAGTTGCTGGCCGAGGGCGACCGGCGCAACGTCATCGACCGCTACCGATATTGGCGGCTAGAGGCGATCGTGGCCGATCTTGATGTGCGGCGGCACGACTTCCACGTGGCGATCGAGAACTGGCAGCACGATCTGAATATTGGCACCGTGGTCCGTACCGCGAACGCCTTCCTCGCCGCGGAGGTGCACATCGTGGGCCGTCGCCGGTGGAACCGCCGCGGTGCCATGGTGACCGACCGGTACCAGCACATCCGCCATCATGAGACGATCGCGGAGTTCGTGGGGTGGGCGCACGGGGCCGGGCTGACCGTGGTCGGCATCGACAACCTGCCCGGCAGCAAGCCGATCGAGACCGTGGTGCTGCCGCGGCGCTGCGTACTCCTGTTCGGGCAGGAGGGCCCGGGGCTCTCCCAGGCCGCACGCGACCAGTGCGACCAGGTCTTTTCAATCGCCCAGTTCGGGTCGACCCGATCGATCAACGCCGGGGTGGCGTCGGGCATCGCCATGCACGCCTGGATCCGGGAGTATGCCCACCTTCCTGGCTGAGGCCGGTTGACGTGGTCGGATGAGGGGCGGAGAGTGGGGCTATGGGCCTCGCCGTGACCTGCCCGAGGTGTGACGGGCCCCTGCGTCCACCCGGGCTGACTCACTCGCACTGGTGGTGCTACGCCTGCGGCCCGGTCCAGCCCATGCACCACGTGACCCGGCTCGGCGCGCCGGTCGTCGAGGGCTTGACGATGCGGGCCGCGCGGTTCGGGGTACCCATATGGTGTCTTTGGCCTTTGCCCGCCGGATGGTTGATGACCGGCCTGGCGTGGGTGGGAGAGGACAGGGGAGCGGTCACCGCGACCGCCGTGGCGTGCAGTGGCCCGACGCCTTTGGGGGACGGCCCGGCGGATGTCGTGTTGGTGGCGGAAGAGCCCGGCATCGGCCTCGGTGCCCGGATCGCCGGACTGCCCGGCCCGGATCTCGGGCCGGATCTTGCTGGAATGGCCGGTGGATCGACCCCGCATGCGAAACTGAAGGTGGCTGGTCACCCGACGCCGCTTTGGTCGGTCGACAGCCCGGAGGATCGCAGCGTCTACGCCGGCGAGGCGAAGGGACGGTGGCTGTACGCCATCGCGTGGCCCGCGCACGCCGGATACATCTTTTTGGACAGTCCCGTGCTGCATGATCTCACCGAGTGGCTACCAGCCGATCTTGTTTTTGGCGCTATGTCCCGCCGTCTGTAACTTTCCTGATCGGACGTTGCACATCGCTGGCGGAGATATGCCTTAATGATTCTCGGTAGGTAGTTCAACTGTTACGCTGAGGTCGCTGCGAGACGGCTGCCGCACAGACAGTGCAGGTCGTTTCGACGGGATCGGCAGAAGGAGAAGGTCCGAGATGGTCAAGAAGATCCTTACCTGGGGCGCCATTGCCTTCGTGGTCTTCTTCGTGGCTTTCCGTCCTACAGCGGCGGCGGATGTGGTGAAGACTCTCGGCAATACGGCCGTCGATGTCATGCAGGGCGTCGGAGACTTCTTCAGCAGTTTGGTGTCGACCCTCGCATGATCGGCGGGTTGGGAGAGCCGGAGGATCCTGACCGGCGGGATACGGAGAACATCCCCCGCACGCGCGGTGAGGCGCACCCTCCGCCGGACGAGTTCGCCGAGCCCGAGGGCGCCCCGACACACTTCGTCGGAAAGGCGACTGTCGGTGCGGGCGTGGGCGGCGGGGGGACCCATCCGGGGTCTCGGCCCGGGATGGACGACCCGTTTCCGGAGTTCTCCGAAGAGGAGCTGGCCGGAGTCCGGTTCGACGACGCCGGTGTGCCACTCGGGCCGCGGCGGGTGCTGCCGCTCGAGGACGAGCCGAGCACGCTGGTCGCGAAGTATCTGTTCCCGACCGAGCGTTACCGCGGGGAGTGGAAGCGGCACTGGGTCCACCTGGCCAGTCACCTGTTCATCGGGGTTGTCGCCACGTTCGTGCTCGGGTACCTGTCCGGATTCCTCGCCAAACAGGAAGTGTCCGGCCTGTGGGCGGTGGCGGTCGGCATCTGGGCGCTGGTGATGGCCTGGGTGGCGTGGCGTGTGGCTGACTGGTACTTTGACCGCTTCATCCTGACCAACAAACGTTTGATGCTTGTCAACGGCATCATTACGCGCAGGGTCGCGATGATGCCGCTCATCAAGGTCACCGACATGAAGTACGAGCAGTCGCCGATGGGCCGCCTGCTCAACTACGGCACGTTCGTGCTCGAGTCGGCGGGACAGGACCAGGCTCTGAGCAAGATTGACCATATGCCCAACCCCAACGAGCTCTACCTGCGCATCGTCGAGGAGATGTACGAGCCGGCGGCCGTGGAGGCTAGGCTGGGCCGGGAGCCCGACGAGGAGTGACTTCTCGGCTCTAGATCCCCCGGGCCTCTTGTGCCACCCTGTGCTGTACTGACCGGGGAGGTGGACTATGAACGAGCGGCAGGCGATGGAGGCGGAGTTCCGCGAGTTCGTCACCGCTCGCTCAGGCGCCCTGCTGCGCACCGCGTACCTGCTCGCCGGGGACTGGTCGACCGCCGAGGACCTGCTGCAGACCGCGCTCACCAAGACCTATCTCGCGTGGAAGCGCCTGGGTCAGATCGAGGCGGTCGAGCCGTATGCGCGGCGCGTCCTGGTCAACACCGCCACCAGCTGGTGGCGCCGCCGCTGGCACGGCGAGCGGCCCACCGAGTTCCTTCCCGAAACCGCAGCTCCCGACCGGTTGGATGAGCAGCTCGACCGCGATGTTTTGTGGAAGCACGTCAAAGCTTTGCCGGCACGACAACGCGCGGTGCTTGTTCTGCGTTTCTACGAGGACATGTCTGAGGCGCAGACAGCCGCGATGCTCGACATCTCCGCCGGCACGGTGAAGAGCCAAACTTCACGTGCGTTGGGGACGTTGAGGAAGCGGCTGGCGGCCGAGGGCCTGGCCCCGTGGACACCGGCCGTGGAGAAGCCGGCGGCGGAGCCGGCCGTCGTGCCGTCCGGCAAGCCCGCGCAGGAGACACCGCCGGAGACCCCGGCCGGTGCACCCCCTCGGGTGCCGCACACGCAGCCCGAACAGGCTCCACCGCAGCGGCCGGTGGTGCCGGTCCAGCGCCAGGACGAAGGGACACAGCGACCGTTGCCGGTCGGGAGAGCCGGGCGATAACCATGCTTGAGGACGATCTGCGCAAGATGTTCGGCGCGCGCGTCCACACCCCCCTTGCGGCCATGGACCCAGCTGGGAAGGCGATAACGCGCGCCCGCGGGCGGCGGCTGCGGCGCCGGTTGCTCACCGGCGGGATCGGGGGCGTCACGCTCGTCGCGATGGTCCTCGGCATGGCCATGATCCAGGGCGTCTCCGCACCGGTGGCGAGAAACGACGGCCCCTTCATGTTCGACACGTTCGACGGCTTCCGCGGCGAGCAGCTGCCGGACAAGCCCATGCAAGTCATCGACATGCCCATCGACGTCCATCAGGGGACAGCGCTGTGGACGTCCGATGGGCGCCGCATGGCCCTGCCCGGCGTCGAGCAGGTCATCGACGTGATCCGCGTGCCGCAGGGCTGGCTGTACTCCGACGACATCCAGCTGCGCCTGCTCACCACCGGCGGCCAGACCGTCCCGGTGCGCGAAAACGTCTCCAGCTGGATGGTCAGCGACGACGGCGCCCAGGTCGCCAGCGTCTCCACCGACTCCACCCTCGCCGTGCAGCCGTCCGGCGGCGGCGAAACCCAAGCCACCACACCGGTTCCGGACGGCACCCTGGCATCGGGCTTCGACGAGAAGCGCGTCATCGTCAGCCGCGACGGGTCCGGGCCGGACACCTGGGACCCGGGCGACGGCAAGACCTACGTGGAGGGCGGCCAATTGCAGCTCGCCGCGGTCTATACGGCCGCAGGGCAGGCGGCGGTCGGCATCGTGCACGAGGGGGCAAAGACGTGCCTTGCCGAACTTTCTATAAGAGCAAAGGGCTGGCTTGTGGGTACCAAACTGGGGTGCGCGGATCTGATGAACCACGCCGCCCAAGCGGGGCAGGGCATCAACCGCGCGACACGCTCCCCTGACGGGCGCTGGCTGGCCGTGCCCTCCCCGACCGGAGTGCACCTGATCGACATCGAGGCGTCCCGGCAGGCGATCCGGTCAAGCACCAGCCCGGTGGTCGACGGGCCGCCGGTGTTCGGATTCAGCTGCGTTTCAAGCCCCGACGCGCCCGCCGTGTGGGCCGACGCGTCGACCGTGCTCACCATCAGCACCGCCAACGGGGTCGTTGCCTGCAACATCAACGGCTCCCGGTACGCGGTGGCGCTGCCCGCCGGGGTATCCGACGGGTGGGGCCTGGTGCGCAGATACGGGGTAAAGGATTAGCGCAGCTTAGCGGCGTGCTATACGTCCTGTGTGGACATCAAGCTGTTCGGCGAGGTCTTCGTCACCCTGCTCGTGATCGTGGACCCGCCCGGCATGGTGCCGATCTTCCTGGCGCTGACCGGGACAATGCCCGCGCGGGAACGCCACCGCGCGGCGTGGAACGCGGTCGCCCTGGCGCTTGGCGTCATCGTGGTCTTCGCCGTCGCCGGACGGACAATCCTGGAGTACCTGCACATCGACCTGCCCGCCCTGCAGGGCGCGGGCGGGCTGCTGCTGGTGCTGGTGGCTCTGGAACTGCTGACCGGCAAGACCGAGGCGCCCGACCAGCACAAGACCTCCAATGTGGCGCTGGTGCCACTGGGTACCCCGCTGCTGGCCGGGCCGGGCGCGATCGTGGCGACGATGCTGTTCGTGCAGGGCAGCGATACGACGGCCCAGTACGTGGCGATCGGAGTCGCGATCGTGGCGGTGATGGTCGCGGTCTACCTGGTGCTGCGATACTCGGGGGTACTCGTGCGGGTGCTCAAGCCCAGCGGCATCGAGGTGCTCACGCGCATCGCCGGGCTGCTGCTGGCGGCGATCGCGGTCCAGTTGATGGCCGACGCGATCGCCGCTTTCGTCGAGCAGTACGTGGTGGCCCATTAAGGAAAGTTGCTGATGTTATTGATGTTGAAGCAGTCCGTGAAGCGGTAGCGCGGCGCGCCGCTCGACCAGCGCAGCGCGGGTTCGGCCCCGGCAACGGCATTCGCCATCTCGGCATTGGCCCCGCGCCAGAAGAATGAACTCTCGTAGGTGATGCCGCCGCGCGCCACGGCCGGCCCGTCGTACTGGTGGTATCCGGACAGGTTGCAGTTCACGTAGCGGACGCTGGGCATGACCCCGCCAAAGCCCCACTGGTTGATGCTTGCGTAGCGGTGATAGTTGTGGCGGTTGAGGTTCTGGTTGGCGCCCTCGCTGCAGTTGTCGAAGGAAACGAAACCGCCGACCCATGCGCAGTCGATAATCTTGTGGTCGGGTCCTTTAGGCTCGAAACGCACGTCCCGCACGCTCAGGTGGTTGACCGCGTAGTTGTTGGAGTTGCTTGTCGGGAAGTGAAACCACGTGATCCTGTTGGCCGCGGTGTGCGCGCTCCACGATCCATTCTGGACCCGGAGACTGCCACCTCGAAGGAACTTGAACACCGTGCCGCTGCGCAGCGTCAAGCACGAGTCCTTGACCCAGTAGTTGAGAAACTGGTTCTGCTGATTGGCGTCGGGGACGCGGATACCGCCGCCGCATCGGAAGAAGGCGTCGCCGAACTCGCAGTCGGTCTGGGTGAAGATACGCTCCAGCACGAACTCGGAGTTGAGGTTGGCGTCGGCGTCACCGTCGATGCCAAAGACGCGAAGCCACGGGCCGCGCCACTCCACGTCGGAGACCTTCCACGCCTGGTTCATCCCCCAGCCGTTCTGGTCACCGAAGATGTAGGCCCACTCGTTGTTGGCGTTGCCGGAGTGGAAGCTGAACCCCTTTAGGGTGAAGTAGCGCAGCCGGGGCCGGTTGGCCCAGATGAACGGGGCGGTGGAGTTGTTCCAGTTGATGCGGGTGCTGGAGATGCCGGCGCCCTCGATGGTCAGGCCCTCAAGCTGGGTCGGTGTGTAGGTGTCCAACTGGCGCAGCAAGGGCTGGGTGAGGTTGTAGACGCCGGGTGGGAAAATGAGCTTGCGCTGGGCGGCGTTTCCGTTGGTGGAGGATAGGACGGTCGAGACCGCGGCCTGCACGGCGGCGTCGGTGAAGCCATTGACCACGACCTCCCACGTTTCGGCCGCCGCGGCCGGCTGCGCCGGGCTGAGCGCGACGGCACCAAGGCCGGTCGCGGCGCCCAAACCCAAGGCGCGCCTTGAAATCTTGTCAGACATGCGATCATGTAAGCAGGTAACGATACTCTCGTGATCCTCGATGCATCTTCGCGTGGGTTGGGGGCCGGATGCGTCGCGGCGGTTGTCGTACCCTGCTGGCATCATTTGTGTTGTGAGTACGCAGCTGACTTTCGACCTGATGCCGGAGCGGCTGTTTGTGTGCACCCCCAGCAAGCTGGCCAGCTTCGACGACTGCCCCCGCAAATATAGGTATGCATATGTCGACCGCCCCGCCCCGGCGAAAGGCCCGGCGTGGGCGCACAACTCGGTCGGCGCCAGCGTCCACACCGCCCTGCGCAACTGGTGGGACCTGCCGCCCGAGCGGCGGGTCAAGGGCAGCATCGCCAAGCTGCTGCGGGCGACCTGGGTGAGGGAGGGTTACCGGGACGAGGAGCAGGAGCGGGAGGTGTTCGCGCGGGCACTGGGCTGGCTCGAGTCGTACCTGGACGGTCTGGACCCGGATTATGAGCCGGTCGCGGTGGAGCGCACGGTCGCGGCCAAGACATCGGTGCTGGCGCTGAGCGGGCGGACCGACCGCATCGACAGGCGCGGCGACGAACTGGTGATAGTGGACTACAAGACCGGCCGGACCGGGCTTGACAGCGACGATGCCCGAGGCTCGCAAGCCCTTGCGCTGTATGCGTTCGCCGCCGAGCGCACGTTCCGCCGCACCTGCCACCGGGTGGAGCTGCACCACCTGCCGACAGGCACGGTCGCCGCCCACCGCCACACCCCGGAAACCCTTGCGCGGCAAGTGAGGCGCGCGGAGGAAACGGCGGCCGACATCGTGGCGGCGGCAAAGGCGGTGGCCGCGGGCACGCCGGTGGACGAGGCGTTCCCGGTGCGGCCCACGCCGTTCTGCGGCTGGTGTGATTTCAAGAGGGTGTGCCCGGGTGGGGCGCAGGCGCAGCAGCGGGAGCCGTGGGCGGGGTTGGACAGGAGCGTTTGACCTAGTCGCGGGTGGTCTACCGAGGCGGGGGTGGGTCTGCCTGCGGTTCGGGTGGTTTTGCCTAGTCGCGGGTGGCGAGTTCGCGGCAGGTGGGGCATAGGCCCCAGTAGGTCACCTCGGCCTCGTCCACCTCGAAGCCGTGAGTGCGGCTCGGGTCCAGGCAAGGCGCCGAACCCACCGCGCAGTCCACATCCTCGATCACGCCGCAGGCGCGGCAGACGATGTGATGGTGGTTGTCCCCGGTGCGCGCCTCATAGCGGGCCGGGGACCCGGCCGGCTCGATCCGGCGGGCAAGGCCCGCGCGGGCGAGCGCTCCGAGGACGTCATAGATAGCCTGGGTGGAGACCGAGTCCAGCTGCGCCCGGGCCTGCCGGGTGATCTCCTCCACCTCCAGGTGGCCGCCCTGGGCCAGGATGTCGAGCACGGCCAGCCGAGGCTTCGTCACACGCAGGCCGTGCGTGCGCAGAAGCTCGACGGAGCGGTTCTCGACAGACATGTAACCCATTTCAGCAGGCAGCTTGGATTGGTTCAAGAAAAGCACAATTTCAGTGCGCAGCGACACTATCCCACAAGAGACTGGCTCATAGACCCATGTCGGTCTACGCTCTCCGCATGATCGACACGTTGTTGGGACTTCCAGCACATCCTTTACTGGTGCATGCCGCGGTGGTTTTCGGCCCGCTGCTGGTGGCGGCCGTGATCGCATACGCGGTGGTGCCGCCAATCCGAAAGTGGACGGCATGGGCCGTCCTCGGGCTGGCCGTAGCCGGCCCGATATCGCTCTGGCTCGCCAAGCTTTCCGGTGACGCGTTCCTGGATCGCCAGGTGCAGGCCGGGGCCGGGCCGGAGTTCGTGCAGCAGCTGGTCGAGCACGGCAACTTCGGTGAGCGGGCGGCGTGGTACGGGACGGCACTCGGCGTCCTGGCGATCCTGCTCGTGCTTGTCGTCACGGCCGCCGGCCGCCGGCCGAGCACCACCGGATCGCAGGTCCTGACGTACGGGGTGGCCGCGCTGAGCGTCATCGCCGCGGCGATCACCGGTTATTACGTCTTCAAGACCGGGCACACGGGGGCGACGAACGTCTGGGGCGCCTGAGCGTCTGAGCGTCTGAGCGCTTGAGTGCTTGAGTGCTTGAGTGCTTGGAGGGGTCGTCAGAGGGATCAGAGGGACCAGAGGGATCAGAGGGATCAGAGGGCCCTCCAGCAGGCAAGGAAGATCAATGCCATCGCCGCTATCAAGCCGATGGCGGCGGTGAAGCGTGCGGCCTCGCGTTCCGCGGCGTTGACGGCGTCATCGTCGATGGCCGGAAGTGAGCGCGGTGGCGGGGCCGACAACTCGTGGTCAGGGTGCCAGCCGGCCGGGGCGGGCTCGCCGACCGGCGGGCCCGGATACGAGATGCCGGGCGGCCCGTTCCGATCGGCGGACGGGTCGGGGCGACGCCACAAAATGTCACCCTCAGCCATTAAGCTGCCCGCGTGACATATGACGACGATCGGGTTGTCTCCTTCGATGAAGACATCCTGGTTCTGCCGGACCAAACCACAGATGACACCGATCTGGGCTGGGCAGAGCTTTCGGCCAGCAACGACGAGCGCCTCCTCGAGGAGCGGCCGCCGCACTGGGATTGATCATTTCGCGCCGGGCAGCCGATCGCGGATCTGGGTGAGCAGCACGACCTCGTCGGTCGGCTCCTCCTGCGCACGGCGAAACCACCGGTTCATCGGCACCACCACGAAGAAATAGACGGCGAGTGCGGTGAGCAGGAAGGCGATCACCGAGTTGAGGAAGGCACCGTAGTCGAACGCCACCCCGTTGACAAAAAACTTGCCACCGACCTCGTTGCCGCCGGTGAGCACCTGGATCAGGGGCTCCAGGAAGGACTCGGTCAGCTGCGCGACCATCGCGCCGAAGGCGGCGCCGATGACGATGCCAACCGCGAGGTCGACGACGTTGCCGCGAGTGATGAACTCCTTGAAGCCCTTCAGCACCAAGCCAGCATAGCCGTTGGATCGGACAAAACGGGCGATAGAAGGATTGGTGGATGGCTGCCCGTTGCGGAGCGGGACGGGGCGGGGCGGGGCGGGGCGCGACGGCTGGGTCAGGCGGGGGTGCTGCTGGTGTTGCTCGGGCTCGCCTTGGAGCCGGACGCCTTGGAGTCGGATGACTTGGAGTCGGACGGCTTCGAGTCGGAGGGCTTGGACTCGGAGGACTTCGCGGGCTTGCCGGAGCCGTTCGAGGAGCCGTTGGAGGATGAGCCGGAGCGGGCGTCGGAGCGCGAATCGGTGCGGTAGAAGCCCGAACCCTTGAAGACCACGCCCACGCCGGAGAACAGCTTGCGCAGGCGACCCTCGCACGTCGGGCACTCGGTCAGCGGCTCATCGGCAAACGACTGCACGGCCTCCAGCTGGTGGCCGCACGAGGTGCACGCGTACTGGTAGGTGGGCACGATCGTCTCCTTAGCACTCTCCGCTTCCGAGTGCCAATAGTGCCCGATGCCGACCATAGAACGCAAACCCCGGTCGACTCCGGCGCGAGGGGTGGGCGGGTCGTCAGGGCTCCAGAGCGTGGGTGACGCGGTAGTCGTGTGGCTCGTGGGGTACGTGGGGGAGCAGCTCACCGGAGTGGAGAAGGGCGACGGAGACGGTGTCGCGATCAGGGGCGGGAGCGGCGACGCGAGGCGTGGCGGGAGCGGTGTCGGGGGTGGCGGTGAGGTGGGTGAGAGCGCGGTCATAGCTGCCGCCACCACCACCACGGCCGAGGCGGGTGAGAGCGCGGTCATAGCTGCCGCCGCCACGGCCGAGGCGGTGGCCGGCCGGATCGGCGGCGAGCGCCGGGACGATGACCACCTGGGCGGAGGTGATCGCATCCGGGCCGAGGCGAGGGGTGGTCGGCTCGTACAGGCGGCGTTCGGTGATCGTCAGGGAGTGCGGGCCGGCGTAGGGAGCCCAGTCGAGGTCCAGATCCGGGAGCAGGACGGGTAGGAGGACGGTCACGGACGGGAACTCCGTGGCCAGACGGTCGGGGAGAGCGGGGCCGCCCGGCTCGGATGCCATGGGGACGTAGCACGTGATGACGCTCACCCGGTACCCCCGGATGAGCAGGATGAGCCTCTCAAAGAGCGCGTCGGCAGCGGCCAGGAGCTGCTCGGGCGCCATGCCCGCGCGGGCGGCGAGGACCTTTGCGCGCAGCGCTTTCTTCTCCAGAGTGACGCTCATGGTGCGGCCAAGCATCGCACAACACTGACGGCTCGTTGATGTGGGCGTGACGTTGCGTACCCGCTTGACGACGGCGTTTTTGGCGATGGTGCTCGGGCCCGTGGTGCTTGGGGCGGTGTTCGTGAGCGCGACCGTCCAATCCGTGAGCGGCAGCCGTGCGGAAGAGCGCCTGCAACGTTCCGAGAGCACTGCTCACACTTTGATTCAGGCACTCTGTTCGCAACTGAGAACGGTGGCCGAGGCTGTGAGCGCCGCTCCGGAAGGAGAGCGGCTGGCGCTTGGAGCACAGTTCGTGGAGCGCGGGCTGGCGAGCGGGGTGCACATCGACGACGGGGGTGGCGGACAGACGACACCGGCCGCCCCGCCCCCGCCGTGGGCGGACTGCGCCGGGCCGGGCTCGGAACACCACCAGGAAGCGCTGACGGGATACGAGGGCTTGGCGGCGTATGCCGGGGCGGTCTCGGCGGCGTTCACGATCGACGCGAGTTTTGTGCGGAAGCTGGGGGATGCGAGCGGTGCGGACATCACTCTGCTGCCGCCGCAAAGGCCGGCGGTGGCGGTGGATGAGCCGGTAGTGGGGATGACGGCGCAGGCGGCGATGCCAGGGCCTGCGGTTGTGAGCGCGGCGCAGACGGCGGCGGCCATGAGGATGGCGGTGGCGCAGGGGAGCGTAGCGATAGCGGGTGCGACGCAGGGGAGCGTGGCGGAAGCGGGTGCGACGCAGGGGAGCGTGGCGGAAGCGGGTGCGGCGCGGGTGAGTGCGGCGGAAGCGGGTGCGGCGCGGGTGAGTGCGGCGGTAGCGGGTGTGGCGCTGGGGAGCGAAGCGGAAGGGAGTGCGGCGCAGGGGAGCGTAGCGGTTGCGGGGGCGGCGGAGCGGAGCGACGCGAGGGGGAGCGAAGCGGAAGGGAGTGCCGCGAAGGGGGGCGAAGCGAAGCGGAGCGTAGCGGAGGGGGGTGCGGCGAAGCGGAGCGGAGCGAAGGGGAGCGGAGCGGAGGCGGGGGAGCCAGTGGCGCCGCAGTCGACGTTGGGGGACGCGGGCGAAATTGTGAAGGCGGCCCTTGGGCTGAAAGAAGGCGAGACGGCGCGTACGGCAGGGGGCGACTTGGTTCGCAGGCTGGGGCCGGTACCGGGTCAGCCGCTGCCGATGGCGGTGTCGCTGCGGGTCGAAACGCCGAAAGGCATGTACGCCATGCTGATTTTGGTCGTACTCGGGTGTGCGGTCGCGGCGGTGGTGGCCGCGTGGTGGCTGGCGCGCACGACGACCAATCCGTTGGTGGGGCTTGCGGCGGCGGCGGATCGGGTGGCGGCGGGCGATCTGGAGACGCGGGTACCGAGCCGGGGCAAGGATGAGATCGGGCGGCTGGCGGCCGCGTTCAACCATATGACCAGGGAGCTGAGCACCTACGTGAGCGCGTTGACGGCGAGCCGGGATCAGTTGAGGGGACATCTGGGTGTACTCGGGGACACGCTGTCGAGCACGCACGATCTGGACCGGATTTTGCAGGTGATTCTGCAGACGGCGAGGCACGCGACGGGGGCGGCGAGTGGGGTTGTGCTGCTGGCGGACAGTGGGGGCGTGCTGATTGGGAAGTGCGCCGAGGGGACGAGTGTCGACGTACGGGTGGCCGTGGGCGATGGGCTGGTGGGGTCGGTCGCGGCGACCGGAGTGCCGCGGATGGGGCGTGTGGAACGGGACGGGCCGAGGCTCGATCCGGGGGAGACAGACTGCCAGACGTACGTCGTGGTGCCGTTCTGCGTGGATGAACAGGGCGGGATCGGGCCGGCACTGCCCGCGGCGAAAGGGGTCCTGGCACTGTACGACCGGCACGGGCGGGACGAGTTCGACGAATCCGACCTGGACACGCTGCGGACGTTCGCCGGGCAGGCGGCCGTCGCGGTCGACAACGTGCGCGTGCACGAGGAGGCGCAGCGGCTCAGCGTGACGGATTCGCTGACGGGACTGTTCAATCACCGCTCGCTAAGGGACACGCTGCGGCGAGAAACTGAGCGGGCGGGGCGGTTCGGGCGGCGGCTTGCCGTGCTGGCGTTGGACTTGGACCACTTCAAAGAGATCAACGATCGGCATGGGCATGAGGCGGGGGATGCGGTGCTCGTCGAGTTTGCGCAGCGAATTCGTTACGAGATCAGGGAAGTGGACGTGGCCTTCCGGCACGGAGGGGAAGAGTTTGCCTTGCTTCTGCCGGAGACCGACGAGATTGGTGGAATCGCGGTCGCCGAACGGCTCTGCGAAGCGATCCGCACGGTACCCATTGAAATTAATGATAAAAGCGTTGAAGTGACAGTCTCGATCGGAGTAGCAGTGTTCCCTGATCATGGGAGCAGTGGACCTGCGGTCCTGCGGGCGGCCGATGAGGCCCTGTATGCCGCTAAAACCGCTGGCCGGGACACGTTCCGGGTGGCCGGCGAGAGCGGTCTGCTAGCGCTCGGGAATGGGATTGGCGGCGCGTCGGGCGGCCCACAGGCGCCGAGGCAGGCTCAAGGCCGTTAGTCTCGCGGCATGTCGGAGCACACCCCCGTACGTGCTGTAAAGGCTGTGATACCCGCCGGTGGTCTCGCAACCAGGTTCCTGCCTGCCACCAAAGCGGTGCCGAAGGAGCTGCTCCCGGTCGTCGACCGGCCGGTGCTCCAGTACATCGTGGAGGAATGTGCGGCCGCCGGGATCCATGACGTCCTGCTGATCACGGGCCGGGGCAAGACCAGCATGGTGGATCATTTTGATCCCCATCCGTATCTTGAGTCGAGGCTTGAGGCAAAGGGTGACCTGGTGCGGCTGGCGGCGGTCAGACGGACGTCGGATCTCGCGGAGATTTACACGTGCAGGCAGGGCGAGCCGTTGGGGCTGGGGCACGCTATCTCGTATGCGGAGTCGCATGTGGGCGACGCACCCTTCGTGGTGCTGCTGGGCGACGAGTTCACCGACGAGGAGCACCCGCTGCTCCCCCAGATGATCGAGTTGCAGTCCCGTACGGGTGGGATCGTGCTCGCCTTCATCGAGGTGCCCGACGACGAGGTGAACCGCTACGGCATCGCGTCCGTATCCGAACCGGACCCTGAGCTATCCGATGTGGAAGGGGTGGTGCGCGTGACCGGGCTGGTGGAAAAGCCCGCGATCGGGCAGGCACCGTCCAACCTGGCGGTGGTCGGGCGCTACGTGCTGCCAGGCAGGATATTCGACGCGATCAAGCGGACCAAGCCGGGGAGCGGCGGGGAAATCCAGCTCACCGATGCCATGGCGTTGCTACTGGCGGAGGGGACCCCGGTGCATGGCATCGTTTATCGGGGGATTCGGTATGACACGGGGATGCCTTTGGGGTACCTGCAAGCCGTTGTCCAGTTGGCGGTGAAGCGAGACGATCTCGGTCCCGCGTTCCGCGGCTGGCTTGAACGATTCGTGAATGGAGGCGTTGGGGCGTGACCGCCACCGTCGGGTCCTTCGAGGCGTCGCCGACGCCCGAATCCGAGCTGACGCCGCTCGCCGACTACCTGGGCAGCGTGCTGCGCCGGGTGCGAGCGCTGCCCGCATTGGATCTGGACCTGACACAGGCGCACGGCAACGTACTCGCCGAGAATATCCTCGCGCCGCACCCCTATCCGGCCTTTGACCAGGCGGCGATCGACGGCTACGCGGCGCGGTCGGAGGATATAGCGCATGCCGGGCCGGACAGGCCGGCGAGGCTGAGCGTGGTCGGGGACCTGGCCGCATCGAGCTGGCGTCCGGCGAGGCTGACCCTCGGGACATGCTTCTCCGTGGCGGCCGGTGCGCCGCTGCCCGCGGCCGCGGACGTTGTCGTCCCTCCGGAGTGGACCGACCAGGGCATGGCCTCGGTCGAGGTGCACCGGGCGGTCAAGCGTAACTTCGGGATCCGGCGGGCGGGCGAGATCCTTCCGGCCGGATCTGTCCTTGCCCGGGCGGGCGGGACGGTCACGCCGGCGGTGGTGGGTGTGCTGGCCGCGGCCGGGATCGGGCACATCATCGTGCGGCCCTCGCCGCGGGTCGTCATCGTCTCGACCGGCGACGAGCTGGTGGAGGCCGGGCGGGTATCGCAGCCCGGCCAGATCGTGGACGTGAACTCGCACGCGCTGACGGCGGCGACGGCCGAGGCGGGCGCGCACGCGTACCGGGTGGGTATCTGCGACGACGACCCCGAGGCGCTGCGGGCGCTGCTCGACGACCAGACCGGCCGAGCCGACCTGATCATCACGACGGGCGGGTCCGGGAACGGGCCCGGCGACATGGTCCGGCGGATCCTGTCCCGGCGGGACGGCAGCCGGGCCGGAAGCGTCGTCTTCACCGAGGTTTCCCTGGCGCCGTGCGGCACCCTGGGCTTTGGCACGGTCGGGACGAGCCAGGAGGTGCCGATCGTGTGCCTGCCCGGTGAGCCGGGCGCGGCGCTCGTCGGCTTCGAAGTACTGGCCCGGCCGGTGATCCAGGTGCTTTCCGGCGCCGAGCCGGTATTCCGGCCGTCGGTGCGCGGATACCTGCTGGAGACGGTGTCGTCCCCGGCCGGACTGCGGGAGTTCCGGCCCGCGATGGTCGCGGAGAGGCGCGGCGGCGGGTACACCGTGCAGCCACTGCCGGGCGGGCCGCGGACCCTGGCCGGACTCGCGGAAGCCAACGCGCTCCTTGTTCTTGGCGAACGGGTGACCAGCGCGGCGGCCGGTACCACGGTGGACGTTCTTCTGCTAGACAGACGTCGATGAGCGTTGCGGGATATCCGGCGGTGCTGGTCGAGGGCGACATCGTGCTGCGTCCCTACCGGCGGGCAGACGCCGAACAATGGTCAGAGGTGCGGCGGTACAACGAAAGATGGCTGCGCCCGTGGGAGGTGACCCCGCCTTCGGGCTGGGCCGAGAACAACTCCGTGTCCGCGTACCGCATGGTGCGGCGGGCATTCCGGTCCGCGGTGCGGGCCGGCGAGTCGATGCCGTTCGCGATCTGCCTGGGGGACAGGCTGGTCGGGCATGTCGGCCTGGGAAACATCGTGCGGCGGGCGTTCTCGTCGGCGTACTGCGGGTACTGGATCGACTCGCGGGTCGCCGGTCGCGGCATCATGCCCACCGCCGTCGCCCTGCTCGTCGACCACGCCTTCAACGTGTCCCGGCTGCACCGAGTTGAGATCAACATCCGGCCCGAGAACAAGGCGTCGCGGCGGGTGGTGGAGAAACTTGGGCTGCGAGAAGAGGGGTACCACCCCAACTACATGTTCATCGACGGCGCCTGGCGAGACCACGTCGGGTACGCCGTGACCTGGGAAGACGTGGCGCGCGAGGGTGGTTTGCTGGCCCGCTGGCGGCGGGTTCGGTCAATCTGACCCGCTTGTCGGTGTGGCGTACGGATATTTTCTTGATCACGCACGTAGCCTGCGAACGTGGTTCTTGTTCCCTAACTGGCTTCCTTAGGTTCGTGAGATTCGATGCCTACTTCGGTGCTCCTCGCCGTGCTTGTCGCCGCAGGTCTGCTGGCGCTGGCACCGGCCTTGGTGCGCCGATACGACGCCACCGAGCGCCTCGTCGCCGAACGCGCCCTGTCCACAGCCCGCGTCCTCAACCGGCGCCGCCGCATGCGAAGCATCCCCGGCAGGCGGCCGGTCAACCCGCCACCCTGGATGGCTCCGCCCCCCGACATCGAGGATTATGATGATTTGGTACCGGCGAGAATCCCGCGACCCCGCCTGCGTCCCAGCGTCTACCGCCGCCGCCAGGTCCTCGCCTCACTCATCCTCCTGAACCTCGTGCAGTTCGTCGGGGTACTCCTGGTAGGCCCCGGCTTCTGGATCAGCCTGTCCGTGACCGGCGCCATGCTCGTGCTCTACCTCGGCCACCTCCGAGGCCAAGCCGTCCGCCTGGCCCGCCGCCGCCGCGCCGAAGCCCGCCAAGCCGCCTGGCTCGCCGAGCAGCAGGCGCTCGTGCGCGAGGCCCAGCGCAGGCGGGCCGAGGCGCGGCGCGAAGCCGCCCGGCTGCTGGAGGAGGAACTCCTGCGCGCCCAGGAAGCGATGCAACAGCTCGCCGAACGCGCCGCCGCGGCGGCCGCGGCCGAGCAGGGCAAGCGCGTGGCGACCATCTCGTACCGGCCGACAGCGCGGGTGAGAGGGCGGGCGTACGAGGTCGGACCCGCCGCCTGACGCGGGACCGGATGTGCTAACGTTGTCCGGTCCAACTGGGGATGTGGCGCAGTCCGGTAGCGCACCTCGTTCGCATCGAGGGGGCCAGGGGTTCAAATCCCCTCATCTCCACCCTCATCAAGATTCACGAAAAGTCCCGCTCTCATTTCGAGAACGGGACTCTCGTTACTGGAGCCTCGGCAGCTTTGCACCGAGTCCTTTCTAGGGTTGCTGCAACAGGACCTAGCCACCCGCCGGCGGACGCAGGGGTCGCCAGTTCGTAGCCGCGAGGATGAATGGCTAGGCGCACGTTGACCGAACCACCGCTCCACGAACGCGATCCGAAGGCGTGGAATGCGCTGCTTGCCGAAGGAAACCGAACCCAGCCGCGCAAGCGGGTCGGCGCTGGCGTGCTGCTCCGCGACGAAGCTGGTCGCTGGTCGTCGAGCGCCGAGGAGCAGGCGGCGATCCGGGTGGGCGGCGAGGACCTCGCGAGCGCGCTTTCGCCACGCCGGTGGCAGCGGTAGCATAGAGTGCAGCTTGTAGTGCATCAGATCTTGATGTAAAGTTTGCAGCATGTCGGACACGCTGAGCCCCAGAAAGTCCGTAACCCTGACACAGGCCGAACTCGAACTGATCGAGCTCGCACGTCAGACAGGAACCCCATGGAACGAGGCATTGGTCCGGTTGCGCGGACAGGAGGCCATCAGGTCTGAGGCCGCGACGCTCCATGCCCTCATCGGGCTCGCCCTGACAAAGCTCGGTGACGAGGTGGCGCTGCGGGACTATGAGTTGCTTGCCGCTTCGCGCGATGGCGAGGACGAGGCATTTGATGCCGCAATGCGCCGGCGGAGGCGCCGGTGATCATTCCCGCTCGCGGCCGGGTTTACGTGGCCGACCTCGGAGAGGGATACGGCGAAAAGCCGTTTCTCGTTGTCAGTAACAATGCTCGAAACTCAAAGCTGGACGATTGCCTCGCAGCACGGATCACCACCAGCGTCAAACCAGAGATACCCAGCGTCGTCGATCTGTCCAAAGAGGATCCCCTTGTGGGGCGAGTATTGTGCGACGACATCGTCAAGCTGTACCGAGACGAGTTGAAACGCGATGCTGGCGCGGTCAGCGCGCAAACAATGGCACGTGTGCGCGCGGGACTCTGTCACGCACTGGCGATTTAGTGCGGCATCACGACCTTCTCGGTCAGAACGGCGGCGGTAGGGGGCCGGTCGAGCCGCACTGGGCCGGACCCGGGCCGCGCGGGGTGGCTAGGGGACCGGACTGCATGAAGCAGTTGTACGAATACTGCTTTGTCGGGTTCGCAAGCCCGGTGAAGCCCGACCCGAGCAACGCATACGCGTCGTTGCCGTTGAGTGACCAGTATGCCCAGTGCAGATCCCGCACCGCGGTGCCGGAATCGTTCGCGGCGGTCTTCTCGCGGCTGGAGATCACGAAGTTGACCATGTCGGTCCACCATTGCCCCTGCGAACCCCGTGCGGCGGAGGTCAGGTCAGCCGCCGCGTTGCCGGTGCCGATCTCGCCGACGAACATCGGCGCGGTCGTGTACCCACCGTGGCCGGTGTTGCCCCACGGGAAGGCGGCGTGGCCGGGCCACACGGGAGCCACCCCGCCCGGCGCGCTCAGGTGCGCCCAATTGCGATGCCACACGTCGGCCAGACTCGAACCGCCGCAACCGCTTCGGTAGCACGTCGCCGAGTTGAACCACGATTGCACGAAAAGCTCCGGACCGTAGTCGTGCGCCGAGTAGACGAGCTGGTTGTCGACGGCTTGGCCGAGCCCGGCGGCGCTGCCGCCCGCGTTCAGCACGACGGGAGCGCCGGGGTTGGTGCTGTTGCCGTTGACCCCGAGCAGTTGCCCGCCCCACCACGTGCCGTCGTACGGGCCGGCCGCCGCGTTGCCGCCATTGGCCGGGTAGGTGGAGATGCCTTCGACAAAGATTAGGGGGTACCCCCAACCGCGCCCCGCCGCCGCCCCAAGGATTGTGGAGCCTGCACGCTCCGCGGCCAGTCGCCAGTCGTGGCAGGTTGAGGTGACGACGCACGTGGGCGCGAACGGGTTTGGGTTGGGGTTGACGGCCGGGTCGATGCCGTCCCCGGAACCCCACGTCGACCCGCCGAGATATGGCGTGCGGGCGGGAGTGTGCGGCTCGTTGCGCAGGTCGTAGCCGAGCACCGTGGGGAACCCGTCCGCGGCCACGTTGTCGACGACCACCGTGTCGGCCGTGCCGAGGGTCTGCGGGATACCGTTGACCCACTCCTGCACCGACACCCAGTCGGAGATCCATTTCGACTCGGGGAAGCCGGAGGTGTACCAGAGGCCGTTGGACTCGGTCGAGTTGCCCGTGGTCGATCGGTGGTTGTCGAGGATGACGTGCAGCCCCAGGTCTCCGGCGTAGTTGACGATCAGCGCGAGCACGTCGCGGGAGGACTTGCCCTGACATGACGGGCAGGCGCTGACCCTGCCGCGGGACGGGATCGGGCTGGTCTCCCACATCGCGTTGGAGAACGGGATCCGGATGGTGTTGTAGCCGTACTGGCGGATCTGGTCGACGATGACGTGGAAGTCCTTGGTCCACAAGCCGTGGATCATTTTGTCGCGGGTCTCGAAGCCGTACCAGTTGATGGCGTTTATTACATACTCGCTGCCCGAGGGAGTCAGAATCTTCGAACCACTGGTGTGCCAACCGACCGCGGCCGCGCCGGCCGGTGCGCCGGGCACCAGCGCGACGGCCGCCGCCAGACCCGCCAAGCCGGAAACGAACCTACCTACCCGCATATTTCAATTATGCGATGAGACCCCCCGCGCGCAGAAGCAGGTAACCGCCGTAGGCGAGGCACGCAAGGTTGGCTAGCAGGAAGAACAGGGTCCACAATCCGGCGGGTATCCAGGTGAGCCGCGACAGTTGGTCGGGATCGGATTCCCCGCCGGCTCGGCCGCTGCGGCGACCGGACAGCTCCAGCACCGGCCGCACGCCGCCGAAGAGCAGGAACCACACGCCGGTGTACGCCACCGCCGCCTGCGTCGCCGAGGTGGTGTACCACGAGACGGCGAACACCGCGGCGGTGGTGACCGCGACCGCCAGCAGGCCGTACCAGTTGCGGATCATCAGAAGCACCGCGAGCAGCAGGAGCAGGGCGAGCCACAGCAGCAGCGTGACCCGGCCACGGGCAAGCAGCGCCGCCGCGGCCAGACCCAGCAGCGACGGGGCCAGGTACCCGCCCATCAAGGACAGGATCATGCCCAGGCCGCGGGGCTTGCCCCGGGACAGGGTCAGCCCGGAGGTGTCCGAGTGCAGGCGGATGCCGCGCAGCCGCCGGCCGGTGAGTACCGCGACCAGTGCATGCCCGCCCTCATGGGTGATGGTGATGACCGTCCGGGTCACGCGCCACACCACGTTCGCCCCGACGGCGAGCGCCCCGACGGCCGCGGTGATCAGGATCAGGGCGGAGGTCGGGGCGTCCTGCGCCGCGGTCAGGTGGCGCCACAGGTCGGACAGGGGTTGCAGGTCCACGTTGCTCCCTCGATCGCCAAGGCGGATCCAGACACCGTAGCGGGTGGGGTGGGGTGAACCAAAAAGCCCCGGGTCAAACGTTCCACAATAAGTTGACCCCTCGGCCACATGAGTGTAGATAGATAGTCATGAGGTCCCCTCTCCTTGCGGCCGCCGCCGCACTCGCCGGCCTCGTTCCCGCGAGCGCCGCCACCCCACCGCCCCGAGCGGTCTTTCTCGCACCCGTGGTCACCTGCGAAAGCCTTGCCACGCTTACGATTGCGAACACCGTCATCACGAGCGCGGTGACCACACCCGCGTCCGGTTCGGTGCCGGCCACCTGCCGCGTGCACGCCGTCGTTGCGCATCCCGGCGCCGGCGACGCGGTCAACATCGACGTCTGGATGCCGATCGAAGGGTGGAACGGCAGGTTCCAGGGCTTGGGCGGCGGCGGTTACGCCGGTGGCTTCCCGCAGGCGCTGGCCGACCCGGTCGGCCAGGGGTACGCCGCCGCTTCCACCGACACCGGGCACGCCGGCGGCGACGGCGGGTTCGCCCTCGACGCCAACGGCCGGCTCAACTGGCCGCTCATCCGCGACTTCGCGTATCTCGGAATCCATGACATGACGGTGGTGGGCAAGGCGGTCACGGCCGCCTACTTCGGCCGCCAGCCACGCTTCTCGTACTTCAACGGCTGCTCGACCGGTGGACGGCAGGGTCTCGCGGAGGCACAGCGGTACCCCGACGACTATGACGGCATCCTGTCGGCGGCTCCCGCGATCAACTGGGCGGGGTTCATCCCGGCCGAGTTCTGGCCCCAGCTGGTGATGCTGACCGCGAACAACTTCCTGCCCGCGTGCAAGCTCGTCCAGTTCCAGCAGGCGGCGATCCGGGCGTGCGACACGGTCGGGGACGGCGTCGCCGACGGGGTAATCGGCGATCCGTCGCGCTGCGGCTTTGATCCGCGTTCGCAGATCGGCGTGGCCACACCGTGTGGGGCGATCACCGCCCAGGACGCGGCGGTCATCGAGAAGATTATGGCCGGCCCGCGCTCCCCGGACGGCGGATTCCTTTGGTACGGGCTGACTCCGGGGACGTCGTTCGCCGCCCTCGCCGGAGCGTCTCCGTTCCCGATCGCCCTGACCCACCTTGGCACGTGGGTGCAGCAGAACCCGTCGTGGGACTGGCGCACCACCACCCAAAGCCGTTTCGAGCAGCTGTTCGTGCAGTCGGACGAGATGTTCACGACGGTGATCGGTACCGAGAACGCCGACCTGAGCGCGTTCCGGCGGAGCGGCGGCAAGGTGCTCATCTGGCACGGGCAGGCCGACCAGCTGATTTTCCCGCAGGGAACGGTCGACTACTTCGGCCGCGTCACCGAGGCGATGGGCGGATCCGGCAGGACCGAGCAGTTCGCCCGGCTGTTCCTCGCGCCCGGTGTCGCCCACTGCGCGGGCGGGCTCGGCCCGGCGCCGGACAATCCGCTCAACGCCCTGATCGAGTGGGTCGAGCGTGACCGCGCCCCGCACGTGCTCGACGGGGTGCGGCGCGACCCCTCCGGCTCGATCGTCCAAACGCGACAGATTTGCCCGTACCCCCAGATCGCCACCTATCGCGGCCAGGGTGACCCGATGAACGCCGCCAGTTTCACCTGCCGGAAGTCCACCGCGGCTTAAGAAACCAACTGACGCCAGTGCCGCTGCGCCGGTTTGTGCCAGCGCCCGTGCAGCTCCGCGAACAGCGCAGCGGCCCGCTTGCCGATCCAGTTGGGCGGCAACAACTCCGCCGGCAGTTGCGGGTCGAGGAAGGGGAAGCGGCGCCACTCGTGCACCAGCCGGATCTGGGTGAGCATCGACTCCTCGCCCGGCTGCGGGCGCATCCCGGCGAACTCGACGATGAACTGCTGGTACCGCTTGGCCACGGCGTCGAGTTCCCACGCCTGGTCGACCAGCGTGCGGGGGGAGCCGATGCTGCCGAACGGGCCGGTGAACGAGTACGCCGCCGCGGTCAGGCCGAGCTCGTTGAGGATCTGCTTGGCCTCGGCCTCGCGGGCGGTGTCGGTGGTGACCCAGACACTTGGCGCGGGGTTGCCGAACCCTGCCCACGTCAACCGGGTGCGAAGCTGCCTGCGCAGCTGGCGCTGGCCCTCCGGGACCGTGACGGTCAGGACAAGCCACCGGCCGTCCCAGCCTGGGCCTTGGGCGGCAAAGGAATAGATGCGCTCGGCGCCGTCGGTGAGCAGGCGCCGCCCCGCGGCGGTCAGGTGCCAGCGCACCTGCCGGCCGTGCTTGAGCGCGACGATGAGGCCGTCAGCGGCGGTGCGGGCGAGCGCCTGGCGGGCGGCCTTCTCCTCTATCGCCAGGCCGGCCATGGTGTTGACCACCGCGGAGGTCCACACCGGTTCGGCCGTGGGTAGCACGAACTCGCCGAGGATCGTGAGCAGCAGCGAGCGCGCGGACGCTGCTCCGACCGAGTGGCGCCGCGACAGCGTCGGCTCGGCATCATCCTCTTCCCGCATCATCGAACGCATTATACGATGTTCGACAGTAATTGGTCCGGAGACAAATTCTATGTCGATCGTTTCCGCGCAGGTCAGCAAGAGGAGCTGATAAACATGGCGGGAAATGGGATCAGCCGGCGACGGATACTGGGTGCGCTCGGCGCCGCCGGGGTGCTGAGCACGGTCCCCGGATGCGGCAGCAGCGTGGGAGACAACGGCCAGGACAGCGCCCCGAGCGGCAGCGTCAAGGTCGGCCTGGTCGTTCCGCAAGCGGGTGTCTATGCCCCACTGGGCACCGACATGAAGCGCGCCTGGGACCTGTTCCTGGAGCGGCACAACAACAAGCTCGGCAACTACACGGTCACCACCGTCACCGCGGATGAGGGCGAGACCCCGCAGTCCGGCGTCCCCGCGGTGCAGAAGCTGCTCCAGAGCGACAAGGTCGACGTGCTCGTGGGCATCGTCAACTCGGCAGTCGCGCTCGGGGTCAAGGACATGGTGGTGGAGGCCAAGAAGCTGCTCATCGTCTCCAACGCGGGCGCCAACGACATCACCGGCAAGGCCCGCACGCCCTACATCTGGCGCACCTCGTTCACCAACGCGCAGGTCGCCGCGGTGATGGGCACGGTACTCGCGGGCATCGCCCCGGGCGGCGTCTACACCATCGCCCCCGACTACGCGGCGGGCGCCGAGGCGCTCGCCGGATTCAGCGGCACCTTCCAGGCCGCGGGCGGCAAAATCGCCAACACGAGCAAGCCGCCGTTCGGCAAAACGCAGGACTACCAACCGTTCCTGTCCCAGATCCAGACCTCCGGGGCGCAGGCGACCTTCTGCTTCTTCGCCGGCGCCGAGGCCGTGGCGTTCGTCAAGCAGTATGCCCAGTTCGGTCTGGCCACAAGGATTCCGCTCTACGGCTCGGGTTTCCTCACCGAGGGCGGGGTGCTCGGCGCGCAGGGCGACGCGGCCCTCGGCGTGCAGACCACCCTGCACTACACCAGCGAGCTGCTCATCCCGGCGAACAAGGAGTTCCGCTCCGCCTACGAGGCGAAGTACCAGGCGGAGCCGACCGTCTACGCGGTGCAGACCTGGGACGCGGCAAACGTGCTCAACCGGGCGCTGCAGAAGGCGAGCGCGCTCGACGGCGACACGCTCTCCAAGGAGCTGGGTGCGCTTGGCACCATCGACGACAGCCCTCGCGGGCCGTGGACGTTCGACGGCCAGAACCCCAAGCAGGTCTTCTATTTGCGGAAGGTGGAGAAGAAGGACGGCAAGCTGGTCAACACCGTGGTACGCGACATGGGCACGTTTGCGCAGCCAGCATGACCTGGCTTGAGGTGGGCATCGTCAGCGTCCTCAACGGGCTGGCGATCGGTTCGGTGCTGTTCATCGTGGCGGTCGGGCTCTCGCTCGTGTTCGGCATGATGGACGTGCTCAACCTTGCCCACGGCGCGCTCTTCCTCGCCGGTGCTTATGCGGCATGGTTTATCGCCGGTGAGAACCCGACCGCGGCGGCGTTCGCCATTGCCCTGGCCGCCGCCGCCGCGGTGGGTGCGCTTGCCGGAGGCGGCCTTTCCCTTCTTGTCGCCCCGCTGGCCCGCCGCTCCCACCTCGACCAGGCGCTGCTGACCCTGGGCATCGCGCTGGTCGTGGCGGAGCTGCTCAGCCTGGCCTTCACCAAGGAGGTGAGGGCGGTCAACCCGCCCCGCGGTCTTGACGGTGGGCTCGACGTGCTGTCGACCCGGTACCCCCTATATCGCCTGGCACTGATCGGCATAGGCCTGGCACTCGCCCTCGCCATGCACTACACCGTCGAGCGCACCTCACTGGGCGCGCTGGTGCGGGCGACGGTCGACGACCGGGACATGGTCGCCGCCGCCGGGGTCGACGTCCGCGTGGTCCGGGCCGCGGTCTTCGCGGTCGGTTCGGCGCTGGCGATGGCGGCGGGCGTGCTGGGCAGCCCGATCTACAACGCCCGGCCCGGCCTCGACGTCACCGTCCTGATCCTGGCGCTGGTGGTGGTCGTGATCGGCGGTCTGGGCTCGGTGCGCGGCGTCCTCCTGGCTGCCGTCCTGATTGGACAGATCGAGTCGGTCGGCCGGCTCGTCCTGTCCGATCTCGCGTCGTTCCTTATGTTCGGCGCCCTGGCTCTCGTGCTGGCGTTGCGCCCGCGCGGGCTCTTCCGGGTGGCGTCATGAAAGCGGCGGAAGCAAAGGCGGGGTTGGCGGCGATCGCGCTCGCGGCCGCACCATTCTTCCTCGCCCCGTACGCGACCACCACCCTGACCCGGATCCTTGTCTTCGCTTTGCTCGCGGTCAGCCTCGACCTGCTGGTCGGCATCACGGGCATGCCTTCGCTCGGGCACGGCGCCTACTTCGGCGTCGGCGCGTACGCCGCGGGCTGGGCCGCGCTGCACGGCACAAACCAAGCCCTGCCACAGCTTTTCATCGCCTTTACGGCCGGTGCGGTCGCCGCGCTGATCGCCGGGGCGGTCGCCGTGCGCTCGCACGGCATCTTCTTTCTCATGCTGACCCTGGCGATGGGTGAGCTGATCCAGCAGCTTGCGCAGAGCTGGGAGACGGTCACGGGCGGCTCCAACGGCTTGTACGGCATACCCGCCACCCGCGTCGGCGGCCTGGCCCTGACGAGTGTGGCGCCGCTGTACTGGTACGTGGCAGCCGTCTTCGCCGCCGGTTTCGCCGTCCTGTGGTGCGTGTCCGCGTCGCCGCTGGGC
>DASUXL010000328.1:0-13859 GCA_036377915.1 Candidatus Limnocylindrales bacterium | reverse complement strand
GACGAGCCACCACAAGCCCTGGAAGTTGAGGGCCGCGACCGCGTGCGCCCGGACCGTGGGGGACTCATTGCCCTTGGCGAGCATGGCCACCAGCGGCGGTACCCATCCGAGCCAGCCCCCGCTGACAAGCGCGGCGGCGGCGCCCCCGAAGTGCGCGATGAGAGCCCAGGTCTTTTCCTCGTTGTTCGCGTAGCCCACGGGGGCAACGTTGCCGCTGATCGGTGGGCCCGCCGAGTAACCGCCGCCAGGTGGCGGTGGTGGCGCCGCGGGCGGCTGAGCGCTCGGCGGCGAAGGTGGTGCGACCGGCGGCGGATAGGAAGGCTCCTGAGGCGCCGAGCCGGGCGGGGTGGGTTCACTCATGCCCGACAGGCTAGGACTAGCGATCAAACGGCGCCAGTCAACACACAGTCTTGTTTCAGCTTGTGTGCGAATGCGGGGGCTAGGGGCCGGGTGTCGGGAGCACGTAGACTGGCACTCGCTACATTCGAGTGCCAATGCCGCGACGGAGGTGGACCATGGCTCTGGACGAGCGCAAGCTCGACGTGCTGCGCGCCATCGTCGAGGACTATGTGGCGACCCACGAGCCGGTGGGCAGCAAAGCACTGGTAAACAGGCACGCCCTGGGGGTCTCCTCGGCGACGGTCCGCAATGACATGGCCGTCCTGGAGGACGAGGGTTACATCCGGCAGCCGCACACCTCGGCCGGCCGGGTGCCGACCGACAAGGGCTACCGGCTCTTCGTCGACCGGCTGTCCAAGGTCAAGCCGCTCTCGCCGGCCGAGCGCCGGGCGATCGAGCGGTTCCTGGTGGGCGCGGTGGACCTCGAGGATGTGGTGCACCGGTCGGTGCGGCTGCTGGCGCAGCTGACCCGGCAGGTGGCGGTGGTGCAGTACCCGTCGCTGGCCCGGTCTTCCGTGCGCCACCTTGAACTTGTCCCGGTCTCGACGACCCGCCTGCTGCTGGTGATGATCACCGACACCGGCCGGGTGGAGCAGCGGATCGTGGAGCTGCCCGCGCCCCGGCCGCACGAGGACGTGACCGAGCTGCGCCGCCAGCTCAACGCCAAGCTGGCCGGAGCCAAACTGGTCGACACCCCGCCCCTGGTGCAGGAGCTGGTGGAGCAGTCGCAGGACAACGCGATGAGCGCCCTGGCCGTTGTGTTGCTGGAGACGCTGGTGGAGCGGCACGAGGAGCGGCTCGCCCTGGCCGGCACGGCCAACCTTGCCCGCTTCAACGCGCTCGATCTCGCCGGGTCGCTGCGCCCGATCCTGGAGGCGCTGGAGGAGGAGGTCATCCTGCTCAAGCTCTTCGACGAGGTGCAGACCGGCAGCGCGCTGGTGCGCATCGGGGACGAGAACGAAGTGGCCGACCTGAGGACGACGTCGGTTGTCAGCACCGGGTACGGTCCGGGCAGTACCGTCGTCGGTGGGTTGGGCGTGCTCGGTCCGACCCGAATGGACTACCCGGGGACCATCGCGACAGTGCGTGCGGTGGCACGTTATGTCGGAGACCTACTGAGTGAGCGGTAAAGGATGAGCGTGGCTGCCAAGGATTATTACGGCATCCTGGGGGTTCCAAGGGATGCGACCGCGGATGACATCAAGCGGGCCTATCGCAAGCTGGCCCGCCAGTATCACCCCGACGTGAACCCGGATCCGACGGCCGCGGAGCGGTTCAAGGACATCAACGCCGCGTATGAGGTGCTCTCCGACGACCACAAGCGACAGATCGTGGACCTGGGCGGCGACCCGCTGTCGCCCGGCGCGGGCGGCATGGGCGGCCCGGGCGGTCCCGGCGGGCCGTTCGTCGGCTTCCAGGACATCATGGACGCGTTCTTCGGCGGCGCGGCGGCGCGCGGCCCGCGTTCGCGCACGCGGGCTGGTGCCGACGCGATCCTGCGACTGGATCTGGACCTGGTCGAGACGGCGTTCGGGGTGGAGGCTCCGATCACGGTGGACACCGCCGTGATGTGCACGACGTGTTCGGGGGCGGGGACGGCTCCCGGGACGCACCCCGAGACCTGCATGACCTGTGGCGGGCGCGGTGAGGTGCAGTCGGTGCAGCGCACGTTCCTGGGCCAGGTTGTCTCGTCGCGCCCGTGCGGCACCTGCGCGGGTTTTGGCACGACGATCCCGCACCCGTGCGCGACGTGCGGCGGTGACGGGCGCGTGCGGACGAGGCGGAGCCTGACCGTGAAGATCCCGGCGGGGGTCGAGGACGGCATGAGGATCAGGCTGGCGGGTCAGGGCGAGGTCGGCCCCGGTGGTGGGCCGGCCGGTGACCTGTATGTGGAGATCCACGAGCGGCCCCACGACGTTTACGCGCGCAAGGGCGACGACCTGCACTGCAAGGTGACGGTGCCGATGACGGCGGCGGCCCTGGGCACGCGGCTGACCATCAAGACTCTCGACTCGGAGGAGCACGTGGAGGTCAAGGCGGGCACGCAGCCCTCCTCGACGCTGCGCATCCGGGGCAAGGGAGTCCCGCACCTGCGCGGAAGCGGGCGCGGTGATCTCTATGTGCACCTTGATGTGCGTACCCCCACAAAATTGGACGCCTCGCAGGAGCAGATGCTGCGCGAGTTCGCGCGGATGCGTGGCGAGGAAGTAGCGGAGCTGTCCAAACAGGGCGGCTTCTTCTCCCGGATGCGAGACGCTTTTAACGGTCACTGATGTCGCTGCCGCTGTTTCTGGTTTCCGGACTGCCCGCGGGGGACGACTTTGTGCTGGGCGGGCCGGAGGGGCATCACGCCGCCGACGTCCAGCGGCTGCGCGCGGGCGAGGAGTTGCTGCTCGGCGATGGCCGGGGCGGCACGGCCCACGCGGTCGTGGTGAGCGCGGGCAAGGGGGAGTTGCGGCTGCGCCTTGAAGGCCGTCGCTTCGAGCCCGCCCGGGAGCCGAGACTCGTTGTGGCGCAAGGAATCGCCAAGGGTGAGCGGGGGGAGCTTGCGGTACAGGCGATGACCGAGGTGGGGGTCGACGGGATCCTGCCGTGGGCGGCGGCCCGTTCGGTTGCCGTGTGGCGCGGCGAGCGTGGGGAAAAGTCGCGGCAGAAGTGGGTGGCGACCGCGCGGGAGGCGGCAAAGCAGGCGCGGCGGGCGTGGGTACCGGTGATCGGTGGGGATCCCGACGTGCCGACACGCGCCGTGAAGCCCACGTTCGTGCTGCACGAGGAGGCGACCGAACGGCTGTCCACTGTGGACCTGCCCGACGTGCCGGAGATCGTGCTCGCCGTCGGCCCGGAGGGCGGCATCGACGAACGTGAACTTAAACTCTTCGCCGAGGCGGGCGCGATCCCCGTCCGGCTTGGGCAGAATGTGCTCAGGACGTCGACGGCGGGGGTGGCCGCGCTGTCGGTGCTGAACACCAGACTGGGACGGTGGTAGGACGACCATGGACGATTGCCTGTTCTGCAAGATAGTGCGCGGGGAGATCCCGGCGAACGTGGTGCACGAGTCCGAGGGCACGCTCGCCTTCCGCGACATCGCACCCAAGGCGCCGGTGCACGTGCTCGTCATCCCGAAGCTCCACTATGCCAACGTGGCGGAGCTGGGGGCGGCCGATCCGGTGCTCGGCGGTGAGGTGCTCGCGGCGGTGGACGCGGTGGCGCAGAAGGAGGGCGTGCGCGAGTCGTTCCGGGTCGTGTTCAACACCGGACCGGCCATGGGGCAGACCGTGTTCCACGTCCATGCGCATGTGCTCGGCGGTGGCACGACCGGCTTCGGTGAAGTGTGAGCGGATCGGAGCTGGCCCGGCTGGTCCGCAAGATTCAGGCCGAGGCGAGGATACCGGCGCTGAGCGTGGCGCTGCGGCGGGCCGACCGTCCGCTGTGGACGTTCCAGGTGGGCGCGTCCGGGACGGCGAGGCCGCTCGACCCGGACAGCCGGTTCCGAATCGGGTCGATCACCAAGACGTTCACCGCCGTGCTCGTGATGCAGGCAAGGGACGCGGGCCTGCTCCAGCTCGACGACCCGATCGCGAAATACCTCGACGTGCCCGCGCACGGCGAGCTGACCATCCGGCGCCTGCTGTCGCACACCGGTGGGCTGCAACGGGAACCGGCCGGCGACGTGTGGGACACCCTGGAGCCGCCGGAGCTGCCCGGCCTGCTCAAGGAGCTGGCCATGGCCGAGGCGGTGCACCCGCCCTCGCGCCGCTTCCACTACTCGAACCTCGGCTTCGCCCTGCTCGGCCACGCCGCCGCGAAGGTCCTGGAGGGACAGTGGTGGGATCTGGTGCGGGCGCGCATCTGCGAGCCGCTGGGCCTGTCGGCGACCACATACGAGCGGCCGGCCAACGCCGTCGTCGGGTACATGGTGGACACCTACTCCGACCACGCCCGGCCCGAGCCGCAGACCGACTTCCGGGCGGTCGCGCCCGCCGCCCAGCTGTGGAGCACGGCCGCGGACATGGCGGCGTGGGCGGCGTTCCTGGCCGACCCGCCCAGCGCCGACCCGGCCGGGCGGGTGCTGAGCGCCCGCACCCTGGAGGAGATGCGCTGGCCGCTGACCCCGCGCAACGACGCCGTGTGGAGCATGAGCGTCGGGCTGGGGCTGATGATCTGGCCGCACGGCGACCGTGCCCTGCACATCGGCCACGGCGGCGCGATGCCCGGATTCCTCGCCCACGCCTGCGGGCGGCAGGGCGGCGCCGGAAATCCCGGAGGCGTTTCCGCCGCAGTTCTGGCATCATCGGGTACCGCGCAGGAGATCAACGAGCTGACCCACAGCATGATCAACCTGTCGCTGGAGCGGGACCCGATGAAGATCACGCCTTGGGTTCCGGGTGAGCCGGCACCCCCGGCTTTGCGCAGCGCGCTGGGCCGGTGGTGGGGCGAGGGTTTCGAGTATGTGTTCCGCTGGTCCGGCGGGCACCTGACCGCGGCCGCCGTCGACGATCCGCCCGGGATGCCGCCGGCGGTGTTCGCCGTCGATCCGGACCAACCGGATGTCCTGCGCACCGTGTCGGGGAGGGAGTCAGGTGAGCTTTTACGCCTCACCAGGGACGAAAAGGGCAACGTGGTGCGCATGCACTGGGCGACCTACCGCTTCACACGCCAACAGGAGACCTTCGACGGTGTCAACCCTGGCGAGCCGTAACGACTACCATGGAGTCCCAGACACGTACGCGTCTAGAAAGAGAGCAGGTGGCGACAGGCCACGCCGGCCGAGCTTATGAGCGTTGCTTCCACACAAACCAAAATCACAGTTGCCGATCCGCGGGTCATGGTCCAGCTGCTGGGCACCGGAGACAAGACACTTCGGCTGATCGAGAGCGCACTGGCCAGCGACATCATGGTGCGGGGCAACGAGATCACGATAAATGGTCCGGCAGCGGACAATGCCCTTGCCGAGCGGCTGTTCGGCGAGCTGCTGGAGCTGATCGACAAGGGTGAGACGCTGACCGAGGACGCGGTTCGCCGCACGGTCGAGATGCTCACGCAGGGCACCGCCGAGCGCCCGGCCGAGGTGCTGACCCTCAACATCCTGTCCAGGCGCGGGCGGACCATCCGGCCCAAGACCCTGGGGCAGAAGAAGTATGTCGACGCCATCGATCAGCACACGATCGTGTTCGGGATCGGGCCGGCCGGCACGGGCAAGACCTACCTGGCCATGGCGAAAGCCGTGCAAGCGTTGCAGGCCAAGCAGATCAACCGCATCATCCTGACCCGTCCGGCGGTTGAGGCGGGGGAGCGGTTGGGGTTCCTTCCCGGTACCCTCAATGAAAAGATTGACCCTTATCTAAGGCCGTTGTATGACGCGCTGCACGACATGATCGATCCCGATTCGATCCCGCGCCTGATGACGCAGGGCACCATCGAGGTGGCGCCGCTGGCATACATGCGTGGCCGTACCCTGAACGATGCATTTATCATTCTTGATGAAGCGCAGAATACGACGCCGGAGCAGATGAAGATGTTCCTCACCCGCCTAGGGTTCGGCTCGAAGATCGTCGTGACCGGCGATGTGACCCAGGTCGACCTGCCCGGCGGCACCAGGAGCGGCCTGCGGGTGGTGCAGGAGATCCTCGACGGCGTCGAGGACGTCCACTTCGCGCGGCTCACCAGCCAGGACGTGGTGCGTCACCGGCTCGTCAGCGAGATCGTCGACGCCTATGCCAAGTGGGATGAGCTGCAGGAGGCTCCACCCACCAATGTGCACTCCGTTCCGGCACGGCGTGCCGGCCGACGAAGGTAAAAGGGTAAAAAGCGACATGTCGATCGAGATCGCCAATGAGTCCGGGGTGGACGTGGACGCCGACCAGATCGTGGCGGTCGCCCGGCACACCCTTGGCCAGATGGGCGTCAACCCGCTCGCCGAGCTGTCCGTCCTGCTGGTCGACGCGGATTACATGGCCGTCCTGAACCATCAGTGGATGGGTAAGGACGGCCCGACCGACGTGCTCGCCTTCCCGATGGACGAGACCACCAGCATCGACCACGGCCCGGCCGAGGCGCCGGGCGCGCCGACGCTGCTGGGCGACATCGTGCTCTGCCCCGAAGTGGCAACGGCACAGGCGGCAAAGTACGGCAGCGCCGACCCCCGGATGCGAGTGGACGAGGTGACCCAGCCCGCCGACTCGAACTACGGCATGGCCGATGAGCTGACGATGCTGACCATTCACGGCGTGCTGCACCTGCTCGGCTACGACCATGCCGAGCCCGAGGAGGAGCGGGAGATGTTCGCCCTTCAGGGCAAGCTGCTCAGTGCGTGGCAGGCACGGCGGTGAGCGGCGATTTAGGCGGCTTGCCCGACGCGACACTGTTGGGCTCAGCCGCCGGGTTGGTGGTATTGGCGGGCCTGTTCGCCATGACCGAGGCCGCCCTCGGCGCGGTCAGCCCGGCCCGCGCGGCCGAGCTGGCGCGCGAGGGCTGGCGCGGCGCGGCGGCGCTGCACGCGGTCGCCAAGGACGCGGTGCGGCACATCAACCTGTTGCTGCTGCTGCGGTTGCTGTGCGAGCTGACGGCCACGACCCTGGTGGCGCTGGTGGCGGTGGAAACCTTCGGTGGCATCGCGTGGATCGCCGCCGTGGTGACCGCCGGTGTGATGACGCTCGTAAGTTTCGTGGTGGTCGGGGTCGCGCCGCGGACGATCGGGCGGCAGCACGCCTATACGGTCGGCCGGTACACCGCACCCGTGATGCGCTGGCTCGGCCGGGCACTCAACCCGCTGGCCAACCTGCTGATCATCATCGGTAACGCGGTCACCCCCGGCCGCGGGTTCCGCGAGGGACCGTTCGCCACCCAGGTCGAGCTGCGGGAGCTGGTCGACCTGGCGGAGCAGCGGGGCGTGGTCGAGCACGGCGAGCGCGAGATGATCCATTCGGTCTTCGGGCTTGGCGACACCATCGTGCGCGAGGTGATGGTGCCGCGCACCGAGATGGTCTGGATCGAAGGCTCCAAGACGTCCGAACAAGCGCTGACCCTTGCGCTCCGATCAGGATTTTCGCGGGTACCGGTGATCGGTGATTCGATCGACGACGTCCTGGGCGTGGTCTATCTGAAGGACTTGGCAAGGCGCGTGCAGGAGGGCAGTGCCCGCACGACGCGGGTCTCGGTGCTGATGCGCGAAGCCGTCTTTGTGCCCGAGTCCAAACCGGTCGACGATCTGCTCTCGGAGATGCAGGCCGCCCGTACCCACCTGGCGATCGTCATCGACGAGTACGGTGGCACGGCCGGGCTTGTCACCATCGAGGACATCCTGGAGGAGATCGTCGGTGAGATCACCGACGAGTATGACGTGGAGAAACCGCCGGTCGAGCGGGTCGGCGAGGGCGAGGTGCGGGTGACCGCCCGCCTGCCCATCGAGGATTTGGGTGAGCTGTTCGACGTGGAGCTGCCGGCCGATGAGGTCGAGACCGTGGGCGGGTTGCTGGCGCAGGCGTTGGGGCGCGTCCCCATCCCGGGTTCGTCGGCGATCGTCGGCGGCCTGACCCTTGTCGCCGAGGGCACCACCGGGCGGCGCAACCATATCGACACGGTGCTGGTGAAGCGAAGCAGCGTCGTCAAGCAGGAGAGGGATCTCGCCGATGTCTGAACTTTCCCCTGAGGACTCCAAACTGCTGACCCTGGCGCGGGCGGCCAAGGCGCGGGTTGGCGCGGACGAGGGTGCGGCGGTGCGTGATGGGGATGGGCGCAGCTACACCGGAGTCGCGGTGGAGCAGCCCTCGTTCCGGTTGTCGGCCCTGCAGATGGCCGTCGCCTCGGCGCTCGCCTCGGGAGCGTCCAAATTGGAGGCCGCGGTGGTGGTCACCGGCGGCGGAAACGTCGACCTGTCGGCGGTCAAGGACGTTACGGTCGCGGCGCCGGTGATGGTTTACGAGTCGTGAGCCGCTCCACCTCGCCCGAGACCGTGGCCCAGCGCTGCTGCCGGATCGACTCGAACATGCTGGCATAGGCATAGATCCACCACTGCTCCTCACCGCCGGCGGCAAGCTCGGCGGTGAACTCGGCCGGGGTGATGTCGGTGCCGCCGAAGTCGGCAAGGCCGAGTGCCTCCGGCCCGGTCAGGTCGTGGTGCGTGCCGGTCGGCGCGGAAAGGGCAAGCGCGGCAAGGCATTCGGCGACATCGGCGCGGGTGACGAGACCGACCCGGCCGCCGGCCATCGGCATGCGGCCGCCGGACTGGCGCACCAGACCGTTGAAGAACTCGGCGAACAGGCCGGCACGGGCGATGGAGAACGGGATGCCGGTGTCGCGCAACAGCGTTTCGGTTGCCCCGTTGGTGTAGGCGTAGCAGAAAGGTGAGGCGAGGTCGGCGTCGACGCCGCTGAGCAGGACGATGTGGCCGACGCCCGCGTCGACCGCCGCCGCGATGACGTTCTGGTGGTGCAGGATGATTTTGGCCGCCTCGCCGTCGCTGGAGATGAAGACCAGCTTGTCGGCGCCCTGCAACGCCTTGCGGAGGGCTTGCGGGTCCTCGTAGTTGGCGTTGCGGCTGGACAGCTCGGCGACATCCTGGCCGGCCAGGTGCGCGACCACCTGGCGGCCGAGGTTGCCGGTCGCGCCGGTGACAGCGATCCTCACTGGGGCACCCGCTGGTACAAGACGTCGAAGTCCTTGCTCCACTGCGTGCCGTCGGGGGAAATCTCCCACACGGCGGTGATCGTGTTGAGGTCGTCGGAGAAGGTGCCGGTGAAACGCTGGCTGAAATCCGACGCCTCGCGCCAGATCATCAGCCGGTCGGCCTCGAGCGTGAGCCGGTAGACCCGGGAAACGCCCCGGGCATCGGCGTAAAGCATGCTGAACTGCCCGGAGGGGTCGTCAAGCCCGATGATCGAGGTCGATGGCAGCGGCCAGTTGTCGTGCCAGACCTGGGGCGCCGACTCCAGCACCTCGCCGTCGCTGTGCTGCACGAGAAACCTGCCGCCCTCAAGGAAGCCGTAAACGGTCAGACCGATAGCGACGGGCTGCCCCTGCACGCTTGTCTCGGTCTGCCACGCACCCACAAGCCTCTCCAGCCGTTCCATCATGGTCACCACCCTATGCCCACCGGCCCGGCGGCGTTCACCTGCCCGCACCCGGCCTCCCGCTTCGAATCGGGCCACGGCCGACTGCGTCATGCCGGCCGACCTAGCGAGATCCGCCTGGCTCCAGCCCTTCGCCTCGCGCCGCTCGCGAACCTCCTTGCCCAGCTCAAACACCAGCCTCGTGGCCTCATACTCGTCCGTGGCGCCAGGCTCGGTCATGCGCAGCGCGCGAAGCGCCTGCCAGCTTGTGCGCTTGCTCATCGGCCGTCCTCCTGGTCCGCCGTGTGGCCTTCGGCAACGCATCGGGCCAGAAGTGTCTAGTGGCTAGACATTTGTACAGTGTAGGGGGTAGCGTTCCTTGCGGCGAAGGCGGGTGGTCGGGTTGGTGTTACGACGACGAGTGACCGTGCAACGGGATCCGGACGATGCGCGTTTTTGGGTGGCCGAGGTGGAGGGCTCTCCCGGGGCGCATACCTCATCACGGAGCTTGTCCACTTTGGAGCGTTATGTGCGTGAAGTGATCGCGTTGGCGGCCGATCGACCTGACGAGGCGGACGACGAGGTTCGTCTGGACTTCGTGTACCAGACCGGGGACGTCGAGATCGACGTGGCGACCGAGCAGTTACGCCATCTCCGCGCGCAGACCGAGGCGGCGAGCCGTGAGTTGGCGGCGAGGACGAGTGAGCTTGCTCGGCGCCTGGTCACCAAGCATCGCTTCTCGGTGCGCGAAGCAGCCACGCTGCTCGCGGTGTCCCCGGCGCGGGTCGACCAGATCGTGCGCTCGTCGTAGCCGATGGAGCAGCGGCCTCGTGGATGCTCAAACTAGGATCCGACCCATTCAAATCTGAGTACATTTGCGCTTGTCGTCTGCTTGCCCTTTGCAGAGCATGGGCACATGAACGCGGTTCGACACGGTCCGTGGGCGATGGGCATCCTCACGTGGACCGCGATGGCGCTGCTTGCGGCGGCTACGGACGCCGAGCTGTGCGAAGGGCTGGGCTGCCTCGGGATGTACCTCATTTGGACGGCGTGCATCGGGATCGCCTGCGGCACCATCGGAACCTGGCTCTTCTACCGGGCTTCGCAGGGGCGTTGGGCCGTGGCGATCCCGGCGGCGCTCAGCCTGGCGGTGTTGACCTGGGTGGTGTGCGTCCTGGCGGGCCAGGCCTACCTTTTCTACGCAGCTGATGAAATCCTTGCCGAGCCGGCCTACCTGGGCATGATCACTGCCGGTGCCGCGATCGTTGCGGGGCTTGGGTTTTGGGGCAGAGCGGCCGCCCGTCGCGGTGGTTTCGCCCTGGGCATCTATGCCGGGATGGGGTTGTTGGTGCTGGTATGGCCGGCGTCGGTGATGGTGGGCGGCTAGTTCCAGAAGAACTCGCCGAGCAGGCCGGGCGGGCGGCGTCCGGTCGATGCCGCGAATCTATGCGCCGACGAGGTCCCACCGGGACTTGAGTGTGGCGACGGTGCGGTCGGGCGGGGCGTCCCAGATGGTCTGGTTGAAGATCTCGACTTCGACGTAGCCGTCGTATCCGGCGGCGCGGACGGCTTTGGTGATGGGCGGGAAGTCGATGTGGCCGTCGCCGACGTGGCCCCGGCCAAGCAGCATGTCGGCGGGGAGCGGGACCACCCAGTCGCACACCTGGTACGCCGAGATGCGGCCGCGGGCGCGGGCGATCTGCTCGAAAAGCGTTGGGTCCCACCAGATGTGGTACGTGTCCAGCACGACGCCCACTTCGGAGGGCGCGAACGGCTCGGCGAGATCGAGGGCCTGGCCGACGGTGGAGACGACGGCCCGGTCGGCGCAGAACATGGGGTGCAACGGTTCGATGGCGAGGCGCACGTTGTGGGAGGAAGCGGCGGGTACCAACAGTGACAGGGCGTCGGCGACGGTCTGGCGGGTGGCGGGCAGGTCCTTGGAGTCGGGGTGCAGCCCGCCGACGACCAGGACAAGCTCGCGCGTGCCGAGGATGGCCGCCTCCTCGATCGCGCGGCGGGTATCGTCCAAACCGGACGGTGTGGTGAAGAAACCGCCGCGGCAAAGGCTGGTGACGGTCAGCCCGTGGTCGTCGAGGACCTTGCGGGCCGCCTCGGCGCCACCGGCCCCGGCGATGACGTCGCGCCACGGGCCGATACCGCTGATGTCGTTGTCGACGCACAGCCGCGCCGCCTCGGCGAGCGTGGCGCGCTTGATGGTCGCGGTGTTGAGGGACAGCTTCATAGTGTTGCCCAAAGGGAAGTCGCGGTGTTGAGGGACGGCTTCATAGTGTTGCCCAAAGGGAAGTCGCGGTGTCGGGGGACGGCTTCATAGTGTTGCCCAAAGGGAAGTCGCGGTGTCGGGGGACAGCTTCATAGTGTGGCCCAGCGGGAAGCGGCAAGGTCGGGGTCGGCGATGACCCCGGCGGCGAGGGCCAGTTCGTAAAGGCGGGCGAGGTGTTCGCGGGAGCGGGCGGTCTCAAGGCCGCCCACCATCCGGAAGTGGTCCTGGAAACCGTTGAGCCAGGCCAGGAACACGATGCCGGTCTTGTAGTTGTAGGTCGGCGGCTCGAAGATGTGGCGCGCCAGCGGGACGGTCGGGTCGAGGATGGCCCGGAAGCCGGCCGCGTCACCGCAGTCGAGCGCGGCGAGAGCCTGCGAGGCCGGGACGGCGATGGCGTCGAAGACGCCCAGCAGGGCGTGTGAACCGGACTCGATCAGCGACGGGTAGTTGTAGTCGTCGCCGGTGTAGAGCTTGACGCCGTCTGGCAGGGCCGTGCGCAGGGCGATCTCGCGGTCAGCGTCGAGCAGCGAAACCTTGATGCCGTCCACTTTCGAGGAGTGGGCGTGGATGAGCGCCAGCACCGACTCGTCGGGCGCGGGACCCCAGTAGCCGGCCAGCTCCGGGTCGAACATCTCGCCCAGCCAGTGCAGGATCACCGGCCTGTCCACCTGCGACAGCAGGCGGGAGTAGAGGTTGTGGTAGTCGGCGGTGCTTCGTGCGGCGCAGGCGAGGTCGCGCGAGGCCATGAGGATGACCCGGGCGCCGGCGGCCTGGACCGCTTCGAGCTGGAGGGCGTATGCCGCTTCGATCTCGGCAAGGCTGTGGGCACCGGGCTCGAGGTTGTCGGTACCCACACCGCAGGCAAGAAGGCCCCCCATGGCGGCCGCTTCCGCCCCGCTCAGCTTGATGAGCTGCTGCGTCGCGTCCCAGGAAAGCCCCATGCCGCGCTGCGCGGTGTCCATCGCATCGGCCACCCCCAGGCCCAGCGACCACAGGCGGCGGCGGAAGCGAAGCGTTGCGTCCCAGTCGATTTCGGTGTCCGAGTTCGCGACGACATGCGCGGCGGCATAGAAGACGCGGGACCTCACAGCACCGGCACCTCGACCCGGCGACCCTCGCGGGCCGACTGCTGGCCAAGCTCGGCAAGCTGGACACCCTTTGCGCCAGCATAAAGATTGTGGGGGTACGGCGACCCGTCCACAATGGACGAAAGGAACTCCTCCCACTGTGTCTTGAACCCGTTGTCGTAGACGTCGTTCTCCGGAACCTCTGTCCACTGTGCCCGGAAGTCGTGGGTCACGGGCAGGTCGGGGTTCCAGACCGGCTTGGGGGTGGCGTTGCGGTGCTGGATGCGGCAGCCGCGCAGGCCGGCGACGGCGCTGCCGTGGGTGCCGTTGACCTGGAAGGTGACCAGCTCGGTGCGGTCGACGCGGGTCGCCCAGGAGCTGTTGACCTGCGCCACGATCCCGCCCTCCAGCTCGAGGATGGCATAGGCGGCGTCGTCGGCCGTTGCGGGGTAGTCGTTTCCGGTCTCGTCCCGGCGCTGCGGGATGTGGATCGCGGCGTGCGCATAGACGGATTTAACCGGGGCGATAATGTGGTCGAGGACGTAGCGCCAGTGGGGGAACATGTCGAGCACGATGCCGCCGCCGTCCTCGGCGCGATAGTTCCAGCTGGGGCGCTGCGCGGGCTGCCAGTCGCCCTCAAAGACCCAGTAGCCGAAGTCGACGCGGACGTCGAGGATGCGGCCGAAGAAGCCGGAGTCGACGAGGCGCTTGAGCTTGCGCAGCCCGGGGAGGTACAGCTTGTCGGCCACGACGCCGTGCTTGACCCCCTTGGCGTCGGCAAGGCGCGCGAGCTCCAGGGCGTCGGTGAGCGACTCGGCGGTCGGCTTCTCGGTGTAGACATGCTTGCCGGCGCGGATCGCCTGCTTGATGGCGGTGACGCGGGCGGTGGTGACCTGCGCGTCAAAATAGACCTCGTTGCTCTCGTCGGCGAGCGCCTCGTCGAGGTCGGTGGTGAAACGGCTCAGTCCGTGCTGCGCGGCCAGCGTCTCGAGCTTGCCGGCGCTGCGGCCGACGAGCACCGGCTCGGGCCAGATCACGGTGCCGTCGGGCATGGTGTGGCCGCCC
>DASUXL010000327.1:0-14580 GCA_036377915.1 Candidatus Limnocylindrales bacterium | reverse complement strand
GCCGAAGAAGGCTCCGTACACCAACCCGCTGTACTGCGGTGCGACCGTCAGCAGGGCCGACAGGAGCATCACCCACGACGTCGCCGAAACGCGGAACGTGCTCCAGACCAGTCCGGTGTCCAGACCCCAGAACAGCGGGGTCACCCACCACGGCCGCCCGCCCGAGTGCGCCAGGCGCTTGGCCGTCTGCCGCTTGAGGCCGACGGTGTAGCCGCGGCGCCGCATGGCTCGCAGATCCACAGCCACGGCGGCGACCGCGGCCACCGAGCAAACCGCCACGGCATAGGTGGCCGGGATGCGCCCGACGGTCAGCGCACCGATCTGGTACAGCAGCGCCACAACCAAACCGGCCATGGCGGCGTTGGCCACCGCGAGCATCACGGCGAACCGCAATCCGGCGCGGCGGCCGGCGTCAGACTCCCCTCGGACCGAAGGGCGGATCACTCCGATGAATGACTGCCCTCAAGGACTGAACAGCTGGGCGAACCCAGCGACCGCCGCAATGCCCAAAGCCCAAACCGTCACCGGATCCAAGGCCGGCGCCTAGTTCCGGAAGTAGATGGAGCACTGGAAGGGGGCGTCGTGGCAGCTACTCCCCGAAGCGCACTCGCCGCACCAGTAGAGGGTTCCCGCGCCGGTCGCGCACATCCACGAGGTCCGGATAAAGCCGTTCGTGCAGAAGAACCGGTCCGGTGAGACGGTGTAGGGGCACCAGGTACAGCTGCCCAGCACACAGCAGGGCGAGTTGAAGCAGTCCGCCGCCGCCGGCGACGGCCTGACCAACGACGCCAGTCCGGCGATGAAGGCCGTTGCCGAAGCCATGAGCACGAACCTGCGCCCCGGCCGGCGGCCCGCTTCCTGCGACTCGATCCGATCCTCCACGGGCTCAAGGCATTCCAATGTCGGGCTCATCTCAACGCTGTCCCTTCTTCAACAGGCGCAAGCTCTTTCACGGGCAGGAGTGAGGGCGGCATGTTGCCGGCCGACAACAGCGGCGTCAGCTGCCGGAACGAGGGGATGGTTTGGGCGAGCAGTACCCGGCCCTCTCGGAAGACCACGGCCGAGGGCGTGACGTCGATGGTGAGCGCGTCCGCGACGCTGCCGTCGAGGTCGATGGTGACGCGGTCGGCAGGCAGGGCCACCGCGTCGAGCCACTGCAGCGCGCGCTCGGCCGTATGAGCGTGCTCCAGGACCACCCAGATGTTGGGCGAAGGGCTGTCATTGAGGCCCTTCGCGATCGACCGGCACGTGTTGCACGAGGTGGACAGGAAGAGCACCACGAGATGCGGCTTGCCGTCAAGCTCGAGCGGCAGGCCGATCCCGGAAGGCGCCCGGTCCCGCGGCACGTTCAACGGCTGTGGATTGTCTTCGATCTTCAGCTTGGCGCGGATCAGCTCGAGGGTGTGGTACTGGTCGACGAGGGCGAGCAGGCAGATCACCATGAGCACGCTCAGCACTCCCACGACCACCCAGAGGAAAGTCATTTTGTCTCCAGAACCTTTAGGTACGAACGGTTCCTCAGTGCGCGGGGCACGAGCGCGAACCCGGTGACTGCCACCGCGAGCCCGGCGCCGAGGGCCGGGATGAACCGCGGGCCCGAGATGCCGCCGTCCGGGGCCAGCATGGCGATCCCCGCGACGGCGACCCAGACGGGCAGCGCGACGAGTTGCCGGATGCCCAATGTCGCCCCGCTTTTGCTCGCACCGCCGTAGCAGGCGCAGTGGATCCGCTGGCCGCGCACGAGCGCCACCAGCGCCGCGCCGGCAAAGCAGAAGCCAAGCCCCACAACGAGAATCGCGGTGAAGGCGGAGCGCGGCGCCGCCACCAGACCCATCGCGGCGACGATCTCGGCCGACGCGACGGCGGGCCCGAGCGCCCGTGCCCCGGGAACACGTAGCTCGTCCAGGGTCCGGCGGAAAGGCGCCGGGGACGCGAACTTGCGAGCCGCCGCGTAAAGCAGCAGGACAGCCGCTGCGAAGCGGATTGTCACGCCCAGCAAGGCAAGCACGCGGTCAACCCCGAACGGCCAGCGCCTGCGCGGTGGGCAGGTCGGTGTCGAGCAGGCAGACCTGCACGCTGCGCAGCCGCCCGACCTCGAGCAACCGGGACGAGGCGATCCGCTGGCCGGCGACGACGAACTCACCGTTGGCCTGGCGCTTCGGGACACCGCTCACCCAGTGGCACAGCGGGATCGCGGCGAGCGCGATGCCTGGCCACTGGTCCGTCACGGCAAGCCTGTCTCCCGCCCGCGGAGCGAAGCCGGCGGGGAAGCCGACGAGCGGCACGGTCACCGCCTCGCCGCCGTCGACCGGCGTGGCGGAAACGGTCTGTCCGCTGATGCTCGCCACCGACGCCAGATCCGCCCGCTTTTGGGCGCGATCCGGTGAGGCGACCGGCGACGCGGGATCGGTACCGGTGTCGGTGTCGGCTTGAGCGATGCCGTCCGATACCGCGACGGCGGTGACGGTCGATCCCAGCACGGCCGTCACTCGCAGGATCTGTCGACGGGACATTACCTGGTCTCTGTCCATGGGAATCCCTTCGCCGAACGAAGGATCGCGTGTGCCCCGGCCCGAAAGGGCTCGCCGTTTAAAAGCGGTTAGGACCTGAAAGGCACATGCAGTCCCCCATTGAAAGTAATCCAACTGTATTGCCCAATTAGTCCCAACCCTTTCACTTCCAATCTCGAATGTCAATGGATCGATCAATGTTTTGGGGCCACCGCGATTCGCGGTGGCCCCAAAGGTTTTCCGGGATCTGTCAGAGCTGGTTGAAGCAGGCCGAGCTGAGCGTGTACGCCTGCGCGGTGGGACCGACCTTCAGGTCCTGGACCTGAACGCCGCCGGTCAGGCTTTGCGGGCCGATGGCTTGCGGCTTGTAGATACCGGTCGCCTTGATCTGGCCGGCCACACCCGCCTTGAAGTTGCCCGCGCCGCTGGGCAGCATGCCCTCGTAGTCCACCGACTCCAGGGTCTTGACCGCGGCCAGCAGGCCGGCGCGGGTCAGATCCTTGCTGTCGGCTGCCTTCTTGAGCGCGGCCAGGAGCGGGTACGACCAGACCCAGCCGGAGGTGTACCCCTCACTCGGGGTCACGCCCGGCAGCGCCGCCCGCATCGCCTGGTGCCCAGCGGTGTTGCTGCTCCACGAGTTCCACGGCACGCTCTGCTCGTACAGGCCGATGATGGCCTGCGCCACCGGGCCCTGCACCAGAGCGGGGTTGAACGTCGGGCTGGTACCGATGAACCGGCCCTTGAAGCCGCGCTGAGCCGCACCGCCGACGATGGCACCGGTCTCGGTCGGTCCGACCGTCAGGATCACCAGGTCGGGGTTCTTCGTCGCGATCTCGGCGAGGGCACCCGCCTGCTTGTCCAGCCCGGCGTCGGTCTTGATGTGGGAGAAGGTCATGCCGAGCTTGGCCGCGGCGATCTTCGCACCGGCCGCCGCGTCGTCGCCGTAGTCACCCGCGTAGTGGATCGCGAGCACGCTCTTCGACTTGTACTTCTCGTTGGCGTAGTCGAGCGCGTTCATCGACTCGAAGCAGTAGTTCGCGCCGGACTCGATGATGACGTCCTCGAACGCCCACTGCGAGGTCCACGACGCGGGCACCGCCACGATGTTGTTGGCCTTCAGGTCGGACAGGATCGCCGCTGTGGTCGGCGAGCCCAGGGTCTGCGCCAGGGCAAGGATGTTGGTCTTGATCTGGTCGTAGACCTCCTTGTGGGTCTGCGGGTTGTACTTGTTGTCTTTTATGTTCTTGGTGACGTCGATCTCGTACCCCCCAATGCCGCCCTGCGAGTTGACGCGCTTCCAGAAAGCCTTCTGCGCGTCGGTGATCGGCACGGCGAGGGCTCGGAACGGGCCCTCGGTCAGGTCGGAGATGATCCCGAGATAGATGCACCCCTTGTTCTTGTCGACGGCCTCGGGGCACGGCTCTTTGGTGACCCCGACGTCGGTCTTGATCCCGGCGTCATTGGTCGCGGTTTCGCCGCCCCTACATGCGGTCAGTGAGACCGCGGCCACGAGGGCTATGGCTAGGAATTTGCGCACTGTAATTCCTTTCAGTAGGAGAATGGCCAGGTCTTCCAATAGGTGCGGACGCGTATCCAGAGGCCGAAAAGCCCTCTGGGCTCAAAGATCAAAAAGCCGATGATGAGTACCCCGTAGAGGATCGCCTCCATCTGGAAGATGTTGGGCGTCTGCGAGGCCTCGGCGCTCACGAACGGCATCAGTGGCTGCACCTCGCGGGTGAAGGTCGGCAGCAGCGTGATGAAGAAGGCGCCCGCGATCGCGCCGGAGATGGTGCCCGCCCCGCCGATCAGGACCATCGCGATGTACTGCACCGACAGCAGCAGGCTGAACGAGCCCGGCTCGACGAAGCCGACGATCGTGAACAGCAGCGCGCCCGCGCATCCGGCGTAGAACGACGAGATGGCGAAGGCGACGGTCTTGTAGCGGGCAAGGTTGACACCGATGATGCCGGCGGCGATGTCCCGGTCGCGGATGGCATTGAACGCCCTGCCCACCTTGGAACGGGCGATGTTGCGGGCCGCCAGGGCGAAGATGAGCAGCAGCACGAACATGACCCAGAACAGCTTCTGGTCCCGGGTGAACGACGGGCCCGTCGTCGCCAGGTCCTGTCCGAACAGGTGCAGGGTCGCGGGCGGCCGTCCCACACCTGTGCCGCCGGTCAGGTCGTGCCACTCGCCGAAGATGTGCTGCCCGATGAAGACCAGCCCCAGCGTCACGATGGCCAGGTAAAGCCCTCGCAGCCGGGTCGCCAGCGGCGCGACGAGCACGCCGAACAGCAGCGCGACAAGGCCGGCGGCGGGCAGCCAGAGGAGCATCTCGGTGTAGCCAAGCCCCATCGTGCGCCCGTTCGGGTCACCGCTGAGGAAGGCCGACGTGTAGGCGCCGATGCCGAAGAAGAACGCGTGCCCGAGCGAGACCTGCCCGGCGTAACCGGTGACCAGGCCCAGCCCGATGGCGCCGATCGCGGCGACGCAGCACGTCGCCAGCAGCGACAGCCAGCGGTCCTCGAGCATCATCGGCAGGGCCAGGCCGGCCAGCACCAGCAGGCCGACCGTCGCCTTCTTGCTCGTCGTGTTGAACAGCGCCATGTCGGAGCCGTATGACGTGTAAAGCAGAGGTCGCCCTCTCATACCCGCTCCACCTCATGAGTGCCGAAAAGCCCATACGGGCGAACAAGAAGGACGATCAGCATGACGACATACGGGGTGATGACCGAGACGTTGCCGCCCAGCCAGGTCATGGTGTTCTGGTAGTTCGCCACCACCTCCTGCAGCACCCCGACTATCAGCCCGCCGAGCACCGCCCCCAGCAGCGAGTCCAGCCCGCCGAGGATGATGACCGGCAACGCGGTCAGCGCGATCAGCCACATGAGGCCGTCGACGGCCTCCCCCGCGGCGGCGAAGGTCCCGGCGACCGCCGCCAGCCCGCCGGCCATCGCCCACGAGACGGCGAACACCGAACCAACCGAAACCCCTTGCGCCAGAGCCGCTTCCTGGTCGTAAGAGGCCGCGCGCATCGCCAGGCCCATCCGGGTGTACCGGAAATACGCGAAGAGGGCGGCGACGAGAACCGCGGCCGTGGCGATCACGGCGACGTGCCGCTCCTGGATGGTGACCGGGCCGACGTCGAAGGTTTTCACACCCCACGGGTCGTGGACGAACCGTACGTCCTTGCCGATGAAGGCGGTCACCACGACCCGGACCGCGATGTCGACGCCGAGGGTGATGATGGCGACGACGAACGCCGGGCGCCCCACCATCGGCCGCACCGCGCCCCGCTCCACACCGAGGGCAAGCAGGGCGGTCAGCGCGACGGCGGCGGCGAGCGCACCCCAGAACCCGAGCGGTACCACGAGATAGGTGACGAGCACGACGCCGGCCAGCATGAAAGCCGGCTGCGCGAAGCTGATCACCCGGGTGGCCTTGAAGATGATGACGAAGCCCAGCGCCAGCATCGCGTAGACGCTGCCCCGGCCCAGTCCGCGGATGACACTCTCGATCAGCTCAACCATAGATATCGTCCACCAGGTCGGCGAAGAGTTTCGAAACGGCGGAGCGCTTGACCTTCTGCGTGGCGGTCAACTCACCATCCTCGTGGTCTAGTTCCTTGGGCAGCATGCGAAACTGCTTTACCTGCTCCACGTTGGCGAAGCGCTCGTTAACCCTGTCCACAATGGACTGGACGAGGGCGAGCACCTCGGGCTTGTTCGAAAGATCGCGGTAGGTGGTGTACGGGATCTTGCGCTGCTGCGCCCACTCCCCCACCGTGTCAAGCTCGATGCCGATCAGGGCCGACACGAACGAGCGCCGGTCGCCCAGGACGATCGCCTCCTTGATGAACGGCGACGCCTTGATCGCATTCTCGATCTCCGATGGGGCGATATTCTTCCCACCGGACGTGATGATGATGTCCTTGGCGCGATCGGTGATTTTAAGGTGGGTACCGCGAATCCACTCGCCGATGTCCCCGGTCTTCAGCCATCCGTCGGGAGTCATGGCCCGCGCCGTCGCATCCGGATCGCGGAAGTAGCCGATGAAGGTCCCGTCGTGCTTGGTCTGGATCTCGCCGGTCTCCGGATCGGTCCTGACGTGCGTGCCGTCCTGCGCCTCACCGACCGTACCGAGCACGATCCGGCCGGGCCGGTTGCCCGTGGCGATCGCGGTGTTCTCGGTCATGCCGTACACCTCGTGCATCGGCACCCCGATCCCCATGAAAAACTTGAGCACCTCGGGGGCGATGGGCGCCGCACCCGAAGCGGCGTAACGCACCTTGCGCATGCCGATCCGCTCGCGCAAGGCTCGGAAGAAGAAGACCCAGCCGATGGCGTAGAGGATGCGCGTGGCGGCGGTGTGCCGGCCGCCCGTGCGCACCAGCGTCGACCCGATCCGGTCGGCCACACCCAGCCACAGCTTGGCGTTGAGCCGCTTGACGCGGGAGGCGGAAGCGAGCCGGATCTGAACGCCCGCAAGGATTTTTTCCCAGATTCGGGGTACCCCGAACAGGATCGTCGGCTGGATCTCGCGCAGGTTGGGCTGCACCGTCGCGATCGACTCGGCGAAGTTCACCTGGGTGCCGGCGCCCGCGTTGAACCAGGTCGTAAAGATCCGCTCCGCGACGTGGCAGAGGGGAAGATAGGACAGCAGGCAGTCCCGTGGACCGGGCGGAGGGGAGGCGAAACCGCCCCCGGCCACCAGGGTCTTGATCGCAAACTCCACATTGGACACACTCAGCATGGCGCCCTTGGGCGGGCCGGTCGTACCCGAGGTGTAGATCAGCGTCATGATGTCGTCGGCCTGCGCCTGCGCCATCCGCTCGGCGACCGCGTTCGGGTTGTCCGCCCGGTGCTTGCGCCCCTTCTCGATCAGATCCTCCCAGCTGATCAGCTTGGGGTTGTCGTAGCGGTAACGGATCCCGCGCGGCTCGACATAGACGATCCGCTCCAGGTCCGGGCACTCCTGCAGGACGGCAAGCGCCTTGTCCACCTGCTCCTGGTCCTCGGCGACGAGCACGCGGGCGCCCGAGTGCGAAAGCAGGTACCCCACCTCGGAAGGTGGATTCGTCGGGTACAGCCCGATCGTCGTGGCCCGGATCGCCACCGCCCCCACATCGGTGTAGAGCCACTCGCACCGGTTCTCCGACTGGATCGCCACCCGGTCACCCGGCTCGATCCCCAGCGCCAGCAGGCCGTGCGCGAAATCCTGGGCGTTCTCCCAGTACTGCGCCCAGGTCACCTCCTGCCAGATGCCGAACTCCTTCTCCCGCATGGCGATCCCGTGCGGGATACCCTCGGCGCGGTCCCTTATCCGGCTGGCCAGTGTCGTGGTCGTGGTCATTATTTAGTCACCCCCAGGTAGGCACGGATGACCTCCGGATCGTGCTGGACATCCTTGGGCAGGCCGGTGGCGATGGTCTGCCCGAAGTCGAGCACCATCACCCTGTCCGCAAGGTCCATCACGAGCCCCATGTCGTGCTCCACCAGAATCATCGGCAGGTGAAGCTCGTCCCGGATGTCGAGGATGTAGCGGGCCATGTCCTCGGTCTCCTCGAGGTTCATGCCCGCCACCGGTTCGTCCAGAAGCAGCAGCTTGGGCTCCATCGCCAGCGCCCGGCCCAGCTCGACGCGCTTCTGCACGCCATAGGGCAGCAGGCCCACCGGATACTTGCGCCACTGCTCAAGCTCCAGAAAATCGACGATATCCTCCACCTTGGCGCGGTTGGCGACCTCCTGCGCGCGGGCGCGGCCGAACCAGGCGATGGCGGACAGTGAGCCGTACTTAAGATGGTGATGCCGGCCCAGCATCAGGTTCTCCAGCACGGTCAGGTTGGAGAAAAGCTCGACGTTCTGGAAGGTCCGGGCCAAGCCGCGCTGGGCGATCTCGTGCGGCCGCTGGCCGATAATCTCCTTGCCGTCAAAGGTGACCCGGCCCTGCTGCGGTTTGTAGACCCCCGAGACCACGTTGAAGATGCTCGTCTTGCCCGCCCCGTTGGGCCCGATGATCGCGAACAGCTCCTTCTCGCCGACCTCGAAGGAGACCCCGCCGATCGCCTTCACCCCGGCGAAGGAAAGGTGGACGTCGTTGAACTCGAGGATCGTCATGACAGCCACCGCTTCCGACGCTGGTAATGCTTGACCTCGCGGAAAGACTTGGTGTGGGTACCCAGATAAAACTCCCGGATGTCCTCATCGGCCAGCAGTTCCGAGGCCGGTTTGTCAAGCACCACCTTGCCGTTCTCCATCACGTATCCGTGGGAGGCGATGGACAGCGCCATCGTGGCGTTCTGCTCCACCAGGAGGACTCCGGCGCCGGTGGCGTTGATCTGCACAATCAGCTCGCGGATCTGCTCGACCAGGCGCGGGGCCAGCCCCAGGCTCGGCTCGTCGAGCAGGAGATACTTTGGTTGCGCCATAAGAGCTCTGGCCATCGCGAGCATCTGCTGCTCGCCACCGGACAGGTATCCGGCCGTGCTCTTGCGCCGCTGCTCGAGGACGGGGAAGAGGGTGAAGCAGCGCTCGAGGCTCTCCTTGATGCTGCGATGGTTCAGGTGCGCGCCGATGCGCAGGTTCTCCTCAACCGTCAGCTCGGCGAAGATCCTGCGGCCCTCCATGACCTGGCTGACGCCGTGTCTGACCACTTTGGACGGTGAGAAGCGGTGTACCGCCACCCCGTCGACGGATATCGTGCCCTTGGTTATCTCGCCGTCATGGACATCAAGCAGACCGGTGACCGCGCGCAGCAACGTTGTCTTGCCCGCGCCGTTGGCGCCCAGAAGCGCCACGATCTGCCCCGGCGCGACGCCCAAACTGATCCCGCGCAACACCAGTGCTACATCGTCATAGACGACCTCGAGGTTGGTGACCTGCAACAAGCCGGCTCCCATGTGTCGTGCGTCACAAAGTTACCGATGATTAAACAAGGTGTTGTGGCCAGGTCAATAGTCGTCGCAGACAGAGCACCCACAGTTAGCGTTGCGGTTTGGTTACGGAACACGCATAAAACAGTGACGCGGGTGACGCCGGTGACGCCGGTAGGCCCTTCTCGCACTGACCGCCCGGCGCGCCCCACCCCTCTCTAGTTGTCGCTAATATCGATGACCCGGTCAGCGTCCGGGTAACGATCAGGCGTGGCCGTCAGCAGATACGCCTCGTGCGCGGTCGCCAGCATGTAGGGCACCGCGCAGCTGACGCTTCCGAGCAACTGGCTCAGCGTCATCAGCTCCTCCCAGCGGTCAGCCACGACCGGCGTGACCACCCCACGCTCGTGGTGTCCGAGCAGTACGAGCAGGCCGGCGTCGTCCGTGATCGTCCCCGCCTCCGCCAGAGCGACGACCGGAACCGCGAACACCGTGCCAGGCTCATCGAACAACTCGCCGACCGTCTCGCCGACATGCGGCAAACCCTTGCTGTACGAAAGGGCAGCGGTCGAGTCGAGCACAATCTTGATTGTCATGCCTTGGAAATCCCGTACTTCCGCCGCTCTTCCTCCCACCTCTCGGGCGACCACTTCTCGTCAAGGGCCTTGCGGCGAGCCCGCGCACGCGCGATGCCCTCCTCTGTCAGCTGCATGTGCGAGAACAGTGGATCCGTCTTCCATGCCGGTTCAGTCTCGACTTCATCGCTCATGTTGGGGATCGTACGCCTGTTCTTCTCGCACCGTGAAGACCCGATTTCAAGCCTGTGGATAACTGCTAGCCTGTCCACAGGAGCCTGGGCATGGCACGCATGAGCACTATCCACACTGGAGTTTTCATGCGCAGCAAACTCAGTCTCGGCCTTGCGGCCGCAATGGTCCTGAGCCTGGCGGTGATCGTGGTCCCCCTTGTGCTGTCGCCAGCCGTTGCCGGCACGGGCACCGGCTACCTGCACACAGAGGGCCGGCTCATCAAGGACGCCAATGGACAGACGGTCCGCATCACGGGCATCAACTGGTTCGGGATGGAGACCGACAACAAGACCTTCCACGGCCTGTGGGCGAACGCGCCGGCCACCTGGCGGGGGCAGATCGACCGGATGGCGTCGCTGGGGTTCAACACGATCCGGGTACCGTACGCCGGCGATGCGCTCAGGTCGAACGCCGTCGCGACAAGTATCAACAGCTTCACCAACCCCGATCTGGTCGGCCTGCATCCGCTGCAGATCCTCGACAGGGTCGTCGAGCACGCCGGCAGCAGAGGGATGCGGATCATCCTGGACCGGCACCGTCCCACCGCCGCCGGGCAGACGGCGCTTTGGTACACCCCGAGCGTTTCCGAAGCCAGCATGATCGCCGATTGGCAGATGCTGGCCCAGCGCTACGCGGGCAACCCGACGGTCATCGGGGCGGACCTGTTCAACGAGCCGCACGCCGAGGGGACCGATCCGAACGGGACCGGCGCCTGCTGGGGTTGCGGCGACCCGAACCGCGACTGGCGCCTTGCGGCGCAACGGATCGGCAACGCGATCCTGTCGGTACAGCCTAACTGGCTGATCTTCGTCGAGGGTGTCAGCTGCCTGAGCGGCGGCGTCGCCAACGAGTGGGACAACATCCCGGACCCGTGGCAGAACTGCGACTGGTGGGGCGGCAACCTGTCCGGCGCCGTCACCCAGCCGGTCGTGCTCAGCGTGGCCAACCGTCTTGTCTACGCCCCGCACGACTACGGTATTTCGGTCTTCGACCGGCAGTCCTGGTTCCGGGATCCCAACTTCCCCAACAACCTGCCGTCGGTGTGGAACCACTTCTGGGGTCAGCTGAACGCGCCGATCATGCTCGGCGAGTTCGGCAGCACCCTTGCCAACCCGCTTGACGTGCAGTGGCTCACGACGCTGATGAACTACCTGACGTCCAACGGGTTCAGTTTCACCTACTGGTCGTGGAACCCGAACTCGGGTGACACCGGGGGCATCGCGCTCGACGATTGGTACAGCGTCAACCAGCAGAAGTACAACATCCTGCAACCGCACCTGAACCCGCCGAACAACGTGCCCCCGTCACCTTCGGTGTCCACGTCACGTTCGGTCTCGCCGTCCCCGTCGCGCTCGGTCTCGCCGTCGCCATCGCCGTCGCCGTCGCGCTCGGTCTCGCCGTCCCCGTCCATCAGCCCACGGCCGCCGGGCGGCTGTACCGCCACGTACGCCATCACCAATTCGTGGCCGGGCAGCCCGGGCGGCTTCGGTGCGGAGGTGCGGGTCACCAACACGGGTACCACGCCGACCTCCAACGGCTGGCGGGTCAACTGGACGTTCACGGCCGGCCAGACCATCACCCAGCTGTGGCAAGGCGTTCTCACCGTCAACGGCAGCAACATCACGGTCACCAACCCGCCCGACTTCAACAAGGTCATCAATCCGGGCCAGTCGGTGACCTTCGGCTTCAACGGGACCTGGATCAATTCCAACCCGGTCCCGAACCCGATCACCTGCACGGTTTTGTAGGACACGCACGCCTCGGGGTGGGAGTGTCCCACCCCGATGGCAGAATCTGCGGCGTGACGAATGGCATGACGAATCCTGTTCTTTCCCGGATCGCGACCGAGCTCGGTGTGCGTGATCGTCAGATCGAGGCCGCCGTTGAGCTGCTCGACTCCGGCGCGACCGTCCCTTTCATCGCGCGTTACCGCAAGGAGGCCACGGACAGCCTCGATGACGCCCAGCTTCGGACGATCGAGGAGCGGCTGCGGTACCTGCGGGAAATGGAAGAAAGAAGAGGTGTCATCCTCGAGTCCATCCGCTCGCAGGGCAAGCTTGACGAGGCGCTCGAGGCCCAGATCATGGCCGCCGATTCCAAGGCTCGCCTTGAGGATATCTATCTTCCGTACAAGCCCAAGCGCCGCACCAAGGCGCAGATCGCCCGCGAGGCCGGCTATGAGCCGCTGGCCGACGCCCTGCTCGCCGACCCCACGCTCGATCCGCACTCCACCGCGTCCGCCTATGGTGATCCCGCGGAGGCGCTCGACGGGGCGCGGGCCATCCTGATCGAACGGTTCAGTGAGGACGCGGACCTCGTCGGCGCCCTGCGCGAGGTGATGTGGGCCAACGGGTTTGTCACGTCCAAGGTGCGCGAGGGCAAGCATGAGGCGGGCGCCAAGTTCTCGGACTACTTCGAGTTCGCCGAGCCGTTCACCAAGCTTCCCTCCCACCGCGTCCTCGCCCTGTTCCGCGGGGAGAAGGAGGAGGTCCTCGACCTCACCCTGGAGCCGGGCGACCAGCCTTACGAGGAGCGGGTCGCGGTCCACTTCAAGACCGCCGGCCCCTGGCTCACCGACACCGTCCGCCTGGCCTGGCGCACCCGCATCCTGTTCCGCATCGGCGCCGACCTGCGTGGCCGCCTCTGGCAGGCGGCCGAGGACGAGGCGGTGCGGGTCTTCGCCGCCAACCTGCGTGACCTGCTGCTCGCCGCGCCCGCTGGCACCCGGCCCACCCTCGGGCTCGACCCGGGCTTCCGCACCGGCGTCAAGGTCGCCGTTGTCGACTCGACCGGCAAAGCCGTTGCCACGCATACGATTTACCCGCATGTCCCGGCCAACAAGTGGGACGAGTCGATCGCGATTCTCGCCCACCTGTGCACGGTTCACAAGGTTGAGCTGGTCGCCATCGGCAACGGCACCGCCTCCCGCGAGACCGACAAGCTCGCCGGCGACCTCATCAAGCGCCACCCCGCCCTCGGGCTGACCAAGGTCGTCGTCTCCGAGGCCGGCGCCTCGGTCTACTCCGCGTCGGCCTATGCCTCGCAAGAACTTCCCGGCATGGACGTCTCGCTGCGCGGCGCGGTCTCGATCGCCCGGCGCCTGCAGGACCCGCTCGCCGAACTCGTCAAGATCGACCCAAAATCGATCGGCGTCGGCCAATACCAGCATGACCTTGCCGAGTCAAAGCTGTCCCGCTCGCTCGACGCCGTGGTCGAAGACTGCGTAAACGGCGTGGGAGTGGACGTCAACACCGCCAGCGTCCCTTTGCTGACAAGGGTTTCCGGCATCGGCTCGGCCCTTGCCGAGAGCATCGTCGCCCACCGCGACGCCAACGGCCCATTCCGCAGCCGCGACACCATCAAGAAGGTACCGCGCCTGGGCCCCAAGGCTTTCGAGCAGTGCGCCGGCTTCTTGCGCATCCCCGGCGGCGACAACCCGCTCGACACATCGGCCGTCCACCCCGAGGCGTATCCGGTGGTCAAGCGCATCCTGGAGCGCACCGGCACCGACATGAAAACTCTGATCGGCAACTCCACCGTGTTGCGAAAGCTCCGCCCCGCCGATTTTTCAGATGACATTTTTGGGGTACCGACGGTAAGCGACATTGTCAAAGAGCTTGAAAAACCGGGCCGAGACCCTCGTCCCGCCTTCCAGACGGCCACTTTCGCCGAAGGCGTCAACGAGCTAAAAGATCTCACACCCGGCCTCATCCTGGAGGGCGTCGTCACCAACGTCGCCGCCTTCGGCGCTTTCGTCGACATCGGCGTGCACCAGGACGGCCTTGTCCACGTGTCGGCCATGTCCCACCGGTTCGTCAAGGATCCGCGCGAGGTCGTCAAGCCCGGTGACGTGGTCCGGGTCAAGGTCCTCGACGTCGACGTGCAGCGCAAGCGCATCGCACTCACCCTGCGCCTCGACGACCAGCACGACGCCCAGGCCCCCGGGTCCGGATCCGGGTCCGGATCCGGATCCGAACGGGCACAGGCGGGCGGGCAGGGTGGCCGGGCAAAGCAGCAACGCGGCGGCGGCGGTGCCGGACGCGATCGCCGTCCCGAACCCGCCCCATCCGGCGCCATGGCCGACGCCCTCCGCCGCGCCGGCCTAACCCGCTGACCGACACTGCGTTGGCCTGCGCCGCATTGACCGGCGTTGCGTTGCCCGGCGCCGCGCGACGGGCGCCGCGCGACGGGCGCCGCATCGGCCGTGGCGCCGCGTTGACGGGGGCTGCGGCGGCGGCGGCGCCGCGTTGACCGGCCGGCGCTGCGTTGATGCGGGCTGCGGCGGCGGCGCCGCATTGATGGGGGCTGCGTCGGCGGCGGCGCTGTGTTGACGGGCGCCGCATCGGCGGCGGCTGCGCTGCGTTGACGGGGGCTGCGGCGGCGGCGGCGC
>DASUXL010000326.1:0-44645 GCA_036377915.1 Candidatus Limnocylindrales bacterium | reverse complement strand
GGCACAGTAGGACTGGTACTGACGTCTGTCAACCTTTTCTGGGAGCGCAAACTCTGGTGTTGACAAAGGGAAAAGGGTGGACGAACCTTTGAATCCACTACCGACCGTTGTTCGGTATCTCGAACACTGGAGTAAAGCATGAGCTACGTCGTCGGTGTCGACTTCGGCACGCTTTCAGGGCGTGCCGTGCTCGTGCGGGTCTCCGACGGTGCGGAGGTCGCCTCGGCGGTGCACCCGTATGCCAGCGGCGTCATCACCCCGTCCCCGGACTGGGCGCTGCAGGACCCGGACGACTACCGTGCCGTGCTGCGCAACGCCGTCCCGCAGGTACTGGTCGACATTGATCCTGTCGAGGTCATCGGGATCGCCACCGACTTCACCGCCTGCACGGTACTGCCGGTCAAGCGCGACGGCACGCCCCTGTGCGAGCTGCCCGAGTTCCGCGACCGGCCGCATTCCTGGGTCAAGCTGTGGAAGCACCACGCCGCCCAGCCCGAGGCCGACCGGATCAACTCGCTCGCCGCGTCGATGAACCAGCCCTGGCTCGCCCGCTACGGTGGCAAGATCTCGTCGGAGTGGCAGTATGCCAAGGCTCTGCAGCTGCTGCACGAGGAGCCGGAGATCTACGCCGCCGCCGACCGCTGGATCGAGGCGGCCGACTGGATCATCTGGCAGCTGTGCGGGGTCGAGACCCGCAACGTCTGCACCGCCGGATACAAGGGCATCCACCAGGACGGGCAGTATCCGTCGCGCGAGTTCCTCGCCGCCCTGCACCCCGGCTTCGCCGGTTTCGCCGACGACAAGCTCGCCCACCCCCTGTCCCAGCTCGGCGAGCGGGCCGGTTCGCTGACCGCGCAGGCGGCGGCGTGGACCGGGCTGCCGGAGGGCATCGCGGTCGCGGTGGGCAATGTGGACGCTCACGTCACCGCGCCCGCGGCTCGCGCCGTCAAGCCTGGCAGCCTGCTTGCCGTGATGGGGACGTCGACGTGTCACGTCGTCAACGGCGAGCACCTTGCCGAGGTGTCCGGCATGTGCGGCGTGGTCAAGGGCGGGATAGCGCCCGGGCTGTGGGGATTCGAGGCCGGGCAGAGCGGTGTCGGGGACATCTTCGCTTGGTACACCGAGACTTTCGGCTTCGACCACGACAGGCTCACCGAGCTCGCCGCCGCGCAAAAGCCCGGCGCGCACGGGCTGCTCGCGCTGGACTGGAACAACGGCAACCGTTCCGTGCTCGTCGACCATCACCTGTCGGGCGTCCTGATCGGACAGACCCTGGCCACCAAGCCGGAAGACATCTACCGGGCGCTGATGGAAGCGACCGCGTTTGGTACCCGCATAATTATTGAATCATTTGAAGCTTCGGGGGTACCGGTAAACGACCTCACCGCCGCCGGAGGGCTGATCCGCAACACGTTCCTGATGCAGCTCTACGCGGACGTGACCGGCCGCACGGTGAACATCGTCGCCTCGGATCAGGCGCCGGCGCTCGGCTCGGCGATCCACGCCGCCGTCGCCGCCAAGGCCTACCCCGACATCTTCGCCGCCACCGAGGCGATGGGCTCGCCGCGCGCCGCCGTCTACCAGCCCGACCCAGCGGCAAAGCCTGTGTATGACAAGATTTTCGCCGAGTACCGCACGCTGCACGACTACTTCGGGCGCGGCGAGAACGAAGTGCTGCACCGATTGCGGGCCATGCGATGAGGGCACTTCGGGAAGAGCTGTGCCGGCTGCACCAACAACTCGTCCGCAACGGCCTTGTCGCGTGGACGAGCGGCAACGTGTCGGCGCGCGCCGGTGACCTGATGGTGATCAAGCCCAGCGGGCTTGAGTACGACGAGCTGACACCGGAGTCGATGGTCGTGTGCGACCTGCACGGCAACGTGGTCGAGGGCACGCTCAAACCCTCCAGCGACACCGCCTCCCACGCGTATATCTACCGTTCGCGGCCGGAGGTGGGCGGCGTCGTGCACACCCACAGTCCATATGCGACGGCGTGGGCCGCGCGCGGTGAGGAAATCCCGTGCGTAACAACGGCGATAGGCGACGAATTCGGCGGGCCGATCCCGGTCGGGCCGTTCGCCCTCATCGGCGGCGAGCAGATCGGCAAGGCGGTGGTGGAGACGCTTGCCGGATCCCGCTCCCCCGCGGTGCTTTTGCGCCAGCACGGCGTGTTCACCGTGGGCGCCAACGCGCGCGCCGCGGTCAAGGCGGCGGTCATGTGTGAGGACGCCGCCCGCACGGTCCACCTCGCGCGCCAGCTCGGCCCGGTGGAATCCTTGCACCCCAATGACATCGACGCACTTTACGACAGATACCAGAACATCTATGGACAGTGAGGCAGCACTATGAAGCCCCGCATCGGACTCTTCGGCATCATGCAGGAGCTCTACGACGAGATGATCCCGGGCATCACGGAGACCCAGGCGAAGTACGCCGCCGACGTCGCTGCCTACCTCGGTGACGTCGCCGACATCGTCGCGGCGCCGCCGGTGCGGAACCGGGCCGACGCCGAGAAGGTGATGGCGTCGTTCGAGCAGTCCAATCTCGACGGTGTGATCATCACGATGCTCACCTACGGACCGGCGATGCGCGTGGCACGCCTGCTGTCCCAGTCGCGCCTGCCGATCTGCCTTGCCAACATCCAGCCGCAGCCCGCCGTCACCGCCGCGTGGGACATGGCCGACATGACCTACAACCAGGGCATCCATGGGGCGCAGGACACCGCCAACGCCATGGTGCGGGCCGGCAAGCCGTTCCTGGTCCTGACCGACGACTGGCACACCGAGCGGTTCAAGGCCGACATCGGGCGCTTCGCCCAGGCGGCCGCGGCGACGAGCACCTGGCGGCGGCTCAAGGTAGGCATCTTCGGGTATTCGATGAACGACATGGGCGACATCAGGGTCGACGAGAACGCGCTGGTGCGCACGCTCGGACCCGAGATCAGCTTCCTCGCCCCCGGCGACCTCTACCGCGGCAGCAAGGCCGTGACGCCCTCGGCCGTCGCCGAGGTCATCAAGTTCGAGGACGAGAAGTTCGAGATCGACCCGCGACTGTCCGAAGAGGAGCGCGAGGACCACGTCCGGATGCAGCTGGCGATCGAGGAGATCCTCGTCTCGCGGGGCTACGGCGCCTACTCCACCCACTTCGACGCCATCGGCGAGGACGGGCGGTTCAGCCGGCTGCCGCTGGCAGCGGCCTCTTCGTTGATGGCCAAGGGTTACGGGTACGGCGCCGAGGGCGACGCGCTTGCCGCCTGCATGGTCTCGGCCGGGCACGCGCTCGTCGGCGACGCCCACTTCACCGAGATGTATGCGATGGACTTCCCCAGCGACTCGGTCCTCATGTCCCACATGGGCGAGGGCAACTGGCGCATCGCCCGCACAGACGAACCGGTCAAGCTCATCAAGCGCTCCCTCGGGATTGGACGGTTGGGCGATCCGCCGACGTTCCTGTTCCGCTACCAGCCCGGCCCGGCAACGCTGGCCAGCCTGGTCTCGCTGGGCGGCGAGAAGTTCCGCATGGTCGTTGCCGAAGGCGAGAACCTCGACTCGCCCGTGCTGCCGGCGCTGGAGATGCCCTACGGGCAGTTCCGCCCGGCCTCGGGCATGCGTGACTGTATGAACGGGTGGCTCGCGGCTGGTGGTACCCACCACATGGTTATGAACTTGGGTCTGCACGCCGACAAGTGGCGCGTCTTCTGCCGCCTCAACAACATCGAATACGTCGAGGTCTGAGACCTCGCCAAAGCGTGGCCCCGGGATCTTAGCGAGGAGGTCCCGGGGCCGCACCACCTTGGCCGTCACGGGAAAACCCGTTGCTCGACCGCGCGACATTCCCGTACCGTAGAAAAGATGTTGAGGCAGGCCATTATCGATCCGGGCCAGGTGGCAAAGCTAGCGTTTCACGCTTCGCAGGCCGCCTCCCGGAAACCGGAACAGGCGGTCTCTTTGTATTGGCCGAGGGCCGGGTGTGGTGTGGTGGGTTGAGAATTCCACAGTGGACGCAATCCCGCTCGAGGCTTTGCGGCTGTAGCACAACGGTCAGTGCGTCGCCTTGCCATGGCGAAGACCCGGGTTCGACTCCCGGTAGCCGTTCCGATCCCCATTGACGGGACGGGCTGAGCACCGATGTGTTCGCAGCCCACGCATGCATGCTGGCGTAGCTCAGGCTGGTCTAGAGCATCCGACTGTCGATCGGAAGGCCGAGGGTTCGAATCCCTTCGTCAGCGCCATGGGAGAAGTGATGGAAGGTGACCGGCTGGTCGAGGAGCACGCCCGGAAAGCGTGTACAGGTATTGTGCCTGCGCGCGTTCGAATCGCGCACCTTCCGCGGGGAGACGCCCGCCGAATGGGGGCGTCTCCGCCCTGCGCCGCTATGCGCTTGAGCAGATCTCTTGCACGTAACGTGTTGGCAGCCTCGCTCATCGCCGGGCTCCCATTCAGGGGGATGCCCCGTGTCTGTGGTCTCAAAATCGTCGCGAAAAACGGGCCAGCTCAGGCACCCGACCGGCGCTGTGAGGTGCAGGAAATTGTGCGACGATTTTGAGACCACAGGCAAGATGCCGGCTCCCCGCGCCACCCCTGATTACGCGCACAACATCACGCGACCTGCTTAGGTGAGGTAGGAGGCGCCCTCGGTACCCCACTCGCCGTAGGGCAGGGGCAGGCCGGCGTCGATGGCGCGGATCGACGGTCGGCCGATGTGGGCGAGGATCAGTCGGGCGACACCGTTGCGTTGCGCGGCTTCGCACACGGCGAGCGCGCTGGCGTGACCGCCGGCGCCGCCGCGGAAGCGGATGGGCCGGTTCCAGCCGGCGGCCTCGGCGAACATGAGCGCCGCGCCGGCCGCCCAGGCCGGGAAGGTCCAGAACTCGGGCGCCCAGACCGTGAAGCCATCCGGTCCGGTTTGGATGGTGTAGCCGTACGCCGGGTGGGACGTATGCGAAACAGGGTGCGGGGTGATGGTGAGCCCGGCCCGGGAGAAGGCGGAAACCGTTGGGGCGGCGAGACCGGCCTCGAGTGCGCGGGCCTTCAGCGCGGTCCGCAGCTCGCCCCGCTCGTCGCACACCAGCCAGGCGTCGAGCGTGACACCTTGCGGCACAACAGAACCGTCGAGCAAGACGCTGCGCCGGTTGTGCCGGACGAGCAGGCCCGCGGGTGCGAAGCGCGGGGAGTTCATCGCGCCCACCCCGACCAGGGTGAGGATCAAAGCTTGGCCAGGCGTTTGCGGGCGGCCGTCAGGGACCGGCCGCGCACCTTCTCCGCCGACCAGACGTCGACCGGCGGCGGGGACTTCAGCGTGAACGTGCGGGCGTTGAGCTTGCGGTCCTTGAGCTGGTCCCAGTGCAGCGGTGCGGCGACGGGTGCGCCGGGCAGGGCCCGCACGGCGAAGGGCGCCACCGCCGTCTGCGAGTACCCGTTGCGCGCCACGTCAAGATAGAGCCGGTCACCGCGCTTGGCCTTGCGGGCCTCGGTCGTCAGCGTCGAAGGATGTTGCGCCGCAAGCACTTCCGCGACCTCGCGGGCGAAGGCGCGCACGTCGTCGAAGCCGGCGCGGCGGTCGAGCGGGACGCTGACGTGCAGCCCGCGCGATCCGGTGGTCATGAGCCGCGATGGCAGGTCCAGCTCGTCGAGCAGCTTCTTGACCTGGTTGGCGGCGCGGCGGACCGCAGCGAAATCATCCGTGGAAGGGTCGAGGTCGAAGATGAGCCGGTCGGGGTTGTCGAGCCTGTCGGCCCGGGAGAGCCAGGTGTGCGGCGTGATGCATGCCTGGTTGGCAAGGTAGGCAAGGGTTTCGGCGTCGTCGCAGAGCACGTGGGTCACCGTGCCACCCTCTTTGGGTACCGTCACCCTGTTGATCCAATCGGGGAAGTAGTCGGGGATGTCCTTGTGCACCCAGGCTTTCCCGTCGATCCCGTCCGGGTAGCGAAACATGACGATGGGCCGGTCCTTGAGGTGGGGCAGCATCATCGGTGCGATGGCGAGGTAGTAGTCGACGAGTTCCCGCTTGGTGATGCCGGCGCCGGGGAAGAGCACCTTCTCCGGCCGGGTGACCTCTACTGTCTTCATCCTCGCGCCGCCACTTCGTCGAGGGTCCGCCCGGTGCGCACCGACTCCTCCGAGACGGCCGTGCCGGCGAACTCGTCGGACTCCTTGACCAGCAACCACATTTCACGCCCTCGCTCCTTGCGGAAGCGGTTGAGCGCGAAGCCGCCGCGCAACTTCTTGCCTTCCAGGAAGAAGGTGGCGTGGCCGCGTTCAAGCCCTTCGGCGAGCGGGATCTCCTTGTCCCCGACGTGCGACGTGTTGCGGAAAGTCCCTGTGTCCCAGACGATTACGGTGCCGGCGCCGTACTCGCCATCGGCGATGGTGCCCTCGAAGGATTTGTACTCCATCGGATGGTCCTCGGTCGGGACGGCAAGCCGCTTGTCTTTCGGGTTCGTGGACGGCCCTTTGGGGACCGCCCACGATTTGAGCACGCCCTCGTCCTCCAGCCGGAAGTCGTAGTGCAGCGCGCTCGCGTCGTGCTTCTGGATGACGAAGACCGGCTTTCGAGAGCGCCGCTTGACCGGCCGCCCTTCGGGTTCACCGGTCTTGCTGAAGTCGCGCTTCTTGCGGTACGTGCTCAGCTTGTCTGTCATTGAGGTTTGCCGAGCTGTCGCCAGCTCGTCTCCTCGACGTCGACCTCGAAGTGCTTGGCGGCCTTGACGATGTTGGCGAACGCGAGGTCGCGCTCGGCGTCGGTGACGTCCTGGACCTGGTCGAACCGGGCCAGGGCATTGCGCACATGATCGGCGTCCGTGAGCGGTTCCTTGCGCTTTTCCGGAAATGCGAAGATTTCATCGGGCAGATCAGAGCGGCTGGTCAGTTCTCCATGCCGCTGCCTCTCCGGCGCTTTCCATGTGATTTTCATGCCTATTGGGTACCCACGGAGCTCCCCGCGTAACGCAAAGTCGCCCGGCGCCTTGTCCTGCTTACGTTCAGCACGGCCAAGGCCGCGATCGGAGGCAGCAGCAGGGTCAGAACACCGGACAGCGCAAGCCCTCCGGCCGTCCCGGCCAGCTCGATCAGCCGCCCGCCAACGGCCAGGCCGAGCGGGGCGGCGACCGTGGAGCCTGTCGTCCAGAGCGTGACGACCTGCTGTTGCTCGTCGGGTATGAGCCCCGATTGCAGGAAGCTGTACGCGACCGGCGTGAACGGCGCCCACACCAGACCGCCCAACCCGAAGGCGATGAGCGCGAGCGTGAGATCGCCGGTGAACGCCAGCAGGAGACCGGCCACCCGCCGGTTGCGCAGCATCTGGCGATAGGACAGATTCGCCGACATCGTCAGTACACCTACACCTACACCTCGTGGACGCGGATCAGGTTGCCCGCGGGGTCGCGGAAGGCGCAGTCGAAGACTCCGTAGGGCTGCAGGGTCGGCGTCTGCACGACCTCGGCACCCCCGGCCCGCACCCTCTCGAAGGTGCCGGCCAGGTCCGAGGTGCCGAGCACGATGCGGGCATAGGTGCCCTTGGCCATCATCTCGATGATCATGCGGCGTTCGTCCGCGGTGATGCCGGCTTCGGCGGCCGGCGGGTGCAGGACGATGGACGTGCCGGGCTGGCCGGCCGGGCCGACCGTGATCCAGCGCCGCGCGCCGCTGCCGATGTCCTTGCGAACCTCGAAACCGAGGACGTCGCGGTAGAACTCCAGGGAGGCTTCCGGATCCTCGTGCGGGAGGAACGTCCAGCGGATCGTGATGCTCATGCCGATCACGCTAGTTTCGGCTCAGCGCCCGGCGCTTCTCGAATCCTGACCGGTCTGCCTCACAACCTGACGACGATCTTGTCGACCGTGCAGACCTCCTTCTTCTCCTCCGCGTCCCAGCGGCACAACAGCGTGATCTCGAAGATCCAGAACTTGATCAGCTTGACCGCGAGGTACACCGTCGTCGGCCCGACCTCGCCCAGGTCGCCGACTGTCCCGTCGCGCGGGGGAGACTCGACCCGGTTGATTACCTCGACACCGTCGACGCGTCCACCCTCGATGAGGATGGCCGTGGCCTTGTCCGTCAACAGCGTGAGGTCGTCGGTGACGAGGAACAGCCCCAGTTCCGGCTCGGGGACGTTCTCGCCGACCTCACGCTCCACGATCACCCGGAGCTCTTCCAGGGTGGTCTCGCCGTAGACGACGACCGGTTCGACCTGGGGCGGCTCCGTGGGGGCGCCGGCCATCAGGCCGACCGCGAGCAGGACTGATTGGAATGAGTGCAGGTTCATGACGGGAGTGTGGGCGGCGCCCCTGAAGCGGCGCTGATGCGGGAACCGGGGGCGCTCTTGCGGAGTCCAACGGGCATGTATCGCCTGATGGTGGTTGTGCTCCTGCTCGTAGCGGCGTGTGCGCGAAACGACGCCACGCCGGCCGCGCTACCCGAGCCGGCCGACGCCGACGCCGACGTCTACGCCGTGGTCCTGCGGCGCTACCTCACGCACGGGAACGAGAACTCGTTCCCCGACAAGGCATTCGCGGAGGTGTATGTGCTCGACCGGGCGGACCCGCGCGCGGCCGACCCGATGCGGCAGGTCGACGAGCCCGCCTCGGCGCAGCGGATCCCCGACGCCCGGCAGAGCGCCATCTCGGCGGCGCTCGCCGACCTCACAAAGATCAGGTTTGTCGCCTCCCGCGATGAGGTGGTGGTGGACAAGGAGGGCTGCGCGCAGGTCCGCGACGGCGGCATTCTCATCACGCTCGCGCCCCCGGTCGGCGGCGACGACGAGGTGCGGGTCGGCATCAACGGGTTCGTCGCCTGTTTGGGCGCGACCTGGCTGACCTACGTGGTCAAGCGGTCCGGTGACGGTGGCGGTTGGACGGTCACGGGCACCACCGGCGAGATGGCCGTCTCCTGAGGCGGGTCCACGATCCGCCGGGTGACCAGGCGCCAGCCGATGGCATAGCTGATGGTGGTGGCGGCGCAGCAGGCGATGAGCACCTTGGGCGACAGCGTGTCGATGAACAGGCCCACGACCAGCTGGGAGACGGTGATGGCGAGCATGGCGACCATGGTGTCGGTGGCGCTGACCCGGCCGCGCAGCTCGTCGGGGACGCGTTGCTGGATGGCAAAGCTGGACATCACCCAGTTGCCGCCGCCGGCCAGGTGGGCGCAGAAGATGAGCAGCAGCACCAGCGGGAACCAGGAGGTGACCGCCACGCCGAGATAGAAGACGCCGTAGGTGGCCATCGACAGGGCGAGGCCGGGCAGCAGCCAGCCGGTCTTGGTGAGTACCCGCCGGAACAGCAGTGGGCCGATGAGCGCGCCGAGGCCGCGGGCGGCGAACATGAGGCCCAGCCCGCGTGACCCGACGTGGAAGTAGTGGGCGGCGAGGATCGGAAATGCCGTGAGCACGCCGTTTCCCAACCCGACGGCCGACTTCACGGTCACCAGGGCCAGCAAACTGGGCTGCCCCTTCAGGTACCCCATAGCCTCCCGGATCGCCGCGAAGGCCGGACGCTGCACATCCGGGACCCCCTCCTGGGTCGGCCGCCGGATGCGCCAGGTGAGCAGGGCCGCGATGACGAGTCCGACCCCGACGATGCCGAAGCAGTAGTAGGGCGAGAGGAGACCGCTGACCACGCCGCCCAGTGACGAGCCGATGATGGCCATGGTGCCCCAGGTGGTGCCGGATACCGCCATGGCGCTGGGCAGGTCGGGGCGGTCGACGAGGTTGGGGATGGCCGAGGTGGCGGCGGGGGAGTAGAACGCCTTCGACACCGCCATCAACGCGACCGCCAGCAGCGCGATGGGGCCGGCGAGGGAGCCGTGGACGGCGAACAGGGTGGCGACGGCGACGAGCGCGCCGAGGTTGGTCGTGACCATGATGTGCTTGCGGTTGAAGCGGTCGGCGATGGTGCCCGCATAGGGCAGCAGCAGTGCGGTGACGCCGGTCTCGACGCCAAGCACCAGGCCGCCCCAGATGCCCTTGCCGGTCAAGTCGTTCAGCAGGACCAGCAGCGGCACCATGATGAACCAGTCCGCGCCGAACACGATCAGCTCGGCTAGGAACAATCGCCGAAAATCCGTATTTCGGGTAAGGACCGAAAGCACATAAGCACGCTACTCTCCTTTCCTCGAAACGCCCCATGGGTTACCCGGAGGATCGGTGGAGCTGATACAAACGTCCGGTGAAACCGGTGACGACGGGTGCGGCTGTCCTTGGCATGTTCCTCGTGCTGTTCTTCGGCTACCTCGGCATGGCGATGACGATGCAGATCAACTCCGACGGGGCGAGCAACGCGCTGCAGGCTTGGGAGATGCTGCACGGCAACGTCCTGCTCAAGGACTGGACCGTCACCGATGTGCCGTTCTACTCGACCGAGCTGCCGCAGTACGCGCTGATCGAACTGTTCTACGGGCTGCATGAGCACGTGTTCCGGATCGCGGCGGCGATGACGTACGCCATTATGGTGATTCTGGTCGCGTTTCTGGCCAAGGGCGGATCCACCGGTCGTGAGGCCCTGTTCCGGATGGGGCTCGCCGTGGCGATCATGGTGCTGCCCATGCCGGGCGTTGGTTACATGCTCGCCTTCGGCGGCCCGAACCATCTCGGAACAGCCGTGCCGCTGCTGGTCACCTGGCTCGCCCTGGACCGCCTGTCGGGTGTGAAGGTCCCGGTCGTCATCGGCATCTTGCTGGTCTGGGGGCAGGTCGGCGACCCGCTGGTCATGTACATCGGCGTCCTGCCGCTGGCCCTGGTCGCGATCTACCGCTGGATCCGGTCGCGGGAGCGGCTCGACCTCAATCTGCTCATCGCCGCGATCGCCTCGGTCGTTGTCGCGAAGGGGATTCTCAAACTCGTCGACGTCGCCGGCGGCTTCCAGGCGCACTCGCCGCCCACCGGCTTCGCCAACCCGGCCAAGTGGTGGGAGCACATCCGGCTGCTGGGCGAGGTCACACTGATCAACTTCGGTGGGTACCTGCCCGACATGAAGACCCCGGTCGACACCGGCGTCGCCGTCATCCGCCTCGCGGGTCTGGCAATTGCCGTGGCCGCCGTCGTCATCGGACTGCTGCAACGCGACCGGGTCAACCAGATCCTGGCCGTGGCGATCTGCGTGAACTGCGCCGCCTTCATCGCCTCGACGCTGCCCACCGACCTGCTCTCGGTCCGCCAGGTCGCCGTGGTGCTGCCGATGGCCGCGGCGCTTGCCGGTCGCGTCCTCAAACCGCGGTTCGAGCCGGTGCTCGCGGGGATCCTCATCCTGTTCGCCGGGGTCTTCGTCTATCACGCCGTGCAGCCCGCCCGCCAGGAACCCAAACGCGAGATCACGGCGTGGCTTGAAAGCCGCGACCTCACCCACGGGCTGGGAAGCTACTGGAATTCCAACGATCTGACCCTCATCTCGCAGCAGAGGGTCACCGTCGCGCCGGTGATAGGACCCGATCAGATCAAGGGGTACCGCTGGGAGTCCAAAGCGGAGTGGTACGACCCCGCCAAGCACGATGCCCGGTTCATCGTCATCGACACCGAACGGCCCGGGTTCGGCACGGTCGAGCAGGCCCGGCGCCAGTTCGGCCCGCCGCTGCAGACCCGCGCCTTCGGCCAGTTCACCGTCCTGGTCTACGACAAGAATCTGCTGGAAGGACTGCCCGCCGAATGCGGCGGCTGGGTCGCCCCCAGCATGCTCGACTGCGCGCACGGGCCGGCGAGTTGACGGTGAATTGACGGTCTACTGTCTGTTGTAGAACGGGCGGCCCTCGCGAGGCTCTGCCTATGCGGCGTTACGGCATTGGCTTGTTAGCAACGGCATTGGCTCTGTCTCTGATTTCGGTATCCCCCTTACCCACTTTCGCGGCCGAGGCATGCGTGTCTTCGGCATCGGATATCAACGCGGCGCAAGCGATGGCGTTGATCTGCAACGCCCCGGTCGAGGTCGAGTCACTGCGCTCGGCGACCGGGCGGGTGTTCGCCAATCCTGACCGGTCTTCGACCGTGGAGGAGTATGGGTACCCCCAAAGGGTCCGCAGCGCTAACGGCACCTGGACCGATCTCAATCCGACCCTGGTGGCCACCCCGGACGGGCATTGGGCACCGCGAGCGTCCACCGTGGACATGGCTTTCTCCAACGGCGGGACCGGTGAGCTGGTCCGCGCCCGGCGTGACGGCAGGGAGGTGGGCCTGACTTGGCCCGGAACGCTTGCCCGGCCGGCGATCGTGGGCAACTCCGCCACCTACCCCGAGGTGCTGCCCGGCGTTGACCTCGTGGTGACCGCCTCCGACACCGGCTTCGGCGAGGTCTTCATCGTCAAAACCCGTGCCGCGGCGGCGAATCCGGCGTTGCGGCGGCTGGTGTTCGGCTCGCGCCTGGCCGGCCTCACCTGGGCGACCGGCGACGGTGGCCTGCGCGCGGTGGACGCGACGACGGGCGAGGTGGTGCTGGCCGCGTCGGACCCGGTGATGTGGGACTCCGGCGGTGACGGCACCAGCGACACCGGCGGGCCGGGGCAGGGCGCCCGCACCGCGCCGGTGGCGGTGTCAGTGTCCGGAAGCGACGTCGTGCTGGAGCCGGACGGCACTCTGCTAGCCGATCCGGCCGCTGTCCTGCCGATGTTCATTGACCCCACCGTGGCCTATACGGGGTGGACGATGATCAACTCCTTCTTCCCGAACCAGTCGTACTGGTCCTACGACAAGAGTGACTGCCCCTCCGGCTACAACACCGAGTGCGCGAAGGTCGGCTACGTCGACTGCTGCGGCCCGACGGTGCGGTACCGGTCGATCTGGCGCTTCCCCACCTCCGGCTTCCGCGACAAGCAGATCCTGTCGGCGCAGTTCACCATCGACCTGCTGCACTCCTACTCCTGCAGCAACAGCACCACCGAGCTGCGGGAGACCGGGTCGATCAGCTCCTCGACGGACTGGAACAACCACGCCTCCACCTGGTCGGGCACGGTCACCGACGAGGTCTCCAACCAGTCGTGCAACCAGGCACGCAAGCTGACCGAGTTCTCCAGCGCGACGCTCAGGTCGCGGATCCAGGCGATCGCCAACGGATCGGCGGCAAACACCTACTGGGGACTGCGGGCGGCCAACGAGGGCAGCAACAGCGGCTGGAAGAAGTTCGACGCCAAGAAGGCAAAGCTGGTCGTGGTGGCCAACACCGCTCCCGATGTGCCCACGAGCCTGTCCGCCGACAGCAAGGCGTGCGGTACCGGGTCGGGCCGGCCATTCATCAAGACCGCCACCCCGAAGCTGCGGGCGAAGCTCGTCGACGACGACGGCGACTCCATGACGGGCTCGTTCGAGTGGGCACCGGTCAACCCCGACGGCACCCGCGGCACCGTCGCGCCTGCCCTGAGCGACACAGGTGTCACGAGTGGAACCATCGCTGAGGTGACGCTGCCGTCCCGTGCGGATGGGCAGTACGCCTACCGGGCCTGGGCGAAGGACTCCCACAACCTGACCGGCGCCAAGTCCGGCTGGTGCGAGTTCGAAGTGGACACGGTCGTACCGGCTGTGCCCACGGTGACCGCCGACCTCTACCCCGAGGCGTCGGCCGGGTGTGCCGCGGGCGGGTGCGGTGCGGTCGGCATGACCGGGCAGTTCACCTTTGCCTCCACGTCGGCCGATACCCAGAGCTACCGCTGGGGGTTCAGCGACCCACCGTCCATTGTGGCCACTCCGGCCACCCTCGGCGGGAGCGTCACCGTCCAGTGGACCCCGACCGGCGCCGGGCCGCAGACCCTGTTCGTCAAGGCGGTCGACCGCGCCGGGAACGAGGCGATCCGGCTCTACCAGTTCACGGTGGCGCAGCCGTCGGTCGCGCTGGCCCGGTGGATGATGAACGACGCTCCGGGCTCGACCGTCCTAGCCGACGACACCGGTCAGGGCCGCACCGCGACCCCGCTCAACGGCGCCACCCTCGGCGTACCGGGAAGGATCGCGCCGGGCAACGACGGCGTCTCAAGGACCGCGATGGGCTTCGACGGCGTCGACGACCGGGTGGAGACCGGCGGCTGGGTGATCGCCGACACCAGCCGCAGCTTCTCCACGGCGGCATGGGTCAAGCTCAACGAGGTTGGCCAGGCCAACCAGCATCTGGTGACCCAGAACGGCGCCGTGGTCGGCTCCTTCTACCTGGAGTACCACAGCAGCGGGGTTTGGCGCCTGACCCTGCCGGTGGCCGACGTCTCGGGCACCACCTACCAGAACGTGAGCGCGACCAGCCCGCCGCGGGCGGGGGTGTGGACGCATGTGGCCGCGACCTACGACTCCGCCTCGAGCACCGCCCGGATCTACGTCAACGGGGTGCTTGAGGGTACGGCCACCGGCCTCGAGGCGTGGAAGGCCTCGGGCAGGCTGCGCATGGGCGGTTTGACCTGGCCGCTGAAGGGTTCCCTGGCCGAGGTCCAGGTGTGGAACCGGATGATCAGTGCCACCGAGGTCTTCAACCTCGCCGATCCGGTTCGCGTGGGCAAGGTCGCCGAGTGGCGGATGGAGGAGGTCGGGCCGGGTCCGGCCTTCGACGGCTCCGGTCTCGCACACGACCTGACCTTCCACAATGGAGCATTCGTTCCACCCAGCGGCGCGGGAAAGTCGGGGACCGGGCTGCGGCTCGACGGCGTCGACGACTACGCCGGACCCGCCAAAGCGGTGGTGCGCACCGACAGCTCCTTCACCGTCTCGGCGTGGGTGCGGGCGACCTCCACCACGGCACCCATCCAGACCTACCTTGCGCAGGGCAACACCGGTGGCGCACCGGGATTCCTGATGTATTACGACTCCGGCAACAACCTATGGAAGATCAAGATGTATTCCTCGGCGGCGCTTGACGAGAGCACGGCCACGATCGCGGCGGTCACCGCCACCGCGCCGACCAACTATCACCACCTGGTGGGCGTCTTCGACCTGCACAAACGCGAGTTGCGCCTTTCCATCGACGGCGCGCCCCCCGTCATCAAGGCGCTCAACGCGGCTCACCAGCCGTGGAACTCAACCGGCCCGCTCCTGATCGGGCGGATGCCGGACGGAAGTAAACACGCACACGCCGACCTCGACGAGATCCGTGTCTACCAAGGTGCCGTTGCCGACGTCACCCGGATTCCCTAAGGACCTGGGATGCATAAGAACTTCGCCGCACTGCCAGTCATCGCACTCTTACTGGATCTCGCGATCGCGCTCCCCGCGGCGGCCGAGCCGTACCAGCCGGGCCGGCCGCAGAAGGAACCCGTCGTGGCGGGCCGCTCGGTCGAGCTCGGGCTCGGGCCGGTCGGGCAGCCCGGCAAGCCGTTCCAGCCGCCCGCACCGGAATGGTCGGCTGCTTCGATAAGCACCAACCTCCGGGTCGAAATGCTCGACCGCGCCACGGCGAAAGCGTCCGGAGTGGACGGTCTGCTGATGAGAGTCTCCGGCCCCGCGGGTTCGGACCGGATCACCGTTGACTACGACAGGTTCCGCTGGGCCTACGGCGGGGACTGGGCCTCGCGCCTGGCGGTCTACGCCGACGGCAAGAAGGTCCCGTCGCACAACGACCTGTCCAAGGGGACGGTCAGCGCCGAGATCCCGGTGGCGGCGCAGGGGACGCTCGTTGCCGTGGCCGCCGCACCGAGCGGTCCGTCCGGCGACTACAAGGCAACGGACCTGTCGCCTTCGGCGACATGGAACGCGGGCGGCAACAGCGGCGACTTCTCGTGGTCGTACCCGCTGCGCATGCCCCCGTCCGTCAGCGCCCTGGCTCCGGGCATCGAGCTCGGCTACTCATCGTCCAGCGTGGACGGACGGATGGCGGCCACCAACAACCAGCCGTCCTGGATCGGTGAGGGGTTCGACTGGCATCCCGGCTACATCGAGCGGCGGTACAACACCTGCGCCGAGGACATGGGTTCGGGCGCCAACAACAGCGAGAAGACAGGCGACCAGTGCTGGGAAACCGACAACGCCTCGCTGTCGATGGCGAAGCACGCCGGTGAGCTCATCAAGGACACGTCCAATCCGGACCGCTGGTACCTGCGCTCCGACGACGGCACCTACGTCGAGCGCAGATCCGGCGCGAGCAACGGGGACAACACCGGCGAGTGGTGGCTGGTCCGGACCCCGGACGGCACCAAGTACTGGTTCGGTGGCCGTTCCGGCTCCAACTCGACGCTGACCGCACCGGTCTTCGGCAACCACTCGGGCGAGCCGTGCCACCAGAGCGCCTTCGCCGACTCGTACTGCACCCAGGCGTACCGCTGGCAGCTTGACTACGTGGAAGACCCGTTCGGCAACACCATGACACTGCAGTACGCGAAGGAGACAAACCGCTACGGGCGCAACAACAAGCGCGAGGACGACACGGTCTATGACCGGGCCGGTTACCTGACGCAGATCGACTACGGCACGCACACCGCGGTGTCCGGCACCGCTCCGACGCGGGTCGTGTTCACCACCGGAGACCGGTGCATTTCCGCATGCACGACAAAGGATGCGGCGCACTGGCCGGACGTGCCATGGGATCAGCAGTGCACCGCCGGCACGTGCGACTTCACCCAGCTCTCGCCGACGTTCTGGACCACCAAACGGCTGGCGGGAGTGAAGACGCAGCTGATGAACGGGACCACCCCGGTCGACGTCGAGTCGTGGACGTTCACCCACACCTTCCCCGACCCGGAAGACTCCAACACCGCCGCGCTGTGGCTGTCGAAGATCTCGCACACTGGCCACGTCGGGACCGTCACCTCCGTGCCGGACGTGACCCTTGCCGGCACGGTGCGCGCCAACCGGGTGGACACCAGCAACGACCAGTACCCGGCGATGAAGCGCTTCCGGCTCAAGACGATCACGTCCGAGGCGGGTGGCAAGATCGATGTCACATACTCGCTTCCCGATTGCGTCAAGGGCACACGGGTACCCGATAAGGAAAAGCTGCATGAGAACGTTTTGCTCTGCTATCCGGTGAAGTGGACACCGTCCGGGCACACCAGCCCGATCGACGACTTCTTCCACCGGTATCTCGTGACCGATGTCGTGGAGGCCGACGTCTTCGGCTCCTCCGCGCGGGTCAAGACCCACTATGACTACATGGGCGACCCTGCCTGGCATTACACCGACGACGACGGGTTCATCAAGAAGGATCACAAGACCTGGTCGGTGTGGCGCGGTTACTCAAAGGTGCGCGAAACCAAGGGCGATCCGGGTGAGCAGACCCTGGTGGAGCGCAGGTACTTCCGCGGCATGCACGGCGACAAGCTCCCCTCCGGCACCAGGGATGTGAGCCTGCCGGCCATCGCGGTCGGCAACGTCCCGGCCGTCAACGACGAGGACCAGTACTCCGGAATGGTCCGCGAGAAAATTACCTACAACGGCCCGGCCGGCGCCGAGGTGTCGGCCGAGGTTTCCGAGCCGTGGCGGTCGGCTTCGCTGGCCAGCCGCACCATCAACGGCCACACGGTCCACTCGCGACAGATCAACACTGAGGCCGACCACACGCGGGTGGCGCTTGACGGCGGGCGCGGCGTCCGCACCACGACCAGAAGAAGCGAGTTCGACTCCTTCGGCATGACCATCAAGTCGGACGACCGTGGTGACAACTCCGTCACCGGCGACGAGAAATGTGTTCTCACAAGCTATGCCCGCAACACCTCACTGTGGATCGTGAACCGGGTCTCGCGGGAGCGCAAGTTCTCCGTCGGGTGCGCGAAGGCGGAGGCGGGCGGGCTCACCGACGCCGATGTCGTCGACGACACCAGGACGCACTACGACGGCCTGGCCTTTGGCGCCGCGCCGGTCAAGGGTGCGGTGACCAAGGTGGAGGGATTGCGGGAGTACAACTCCGGCAGCCCGACCTACGTGGTGGAGCAGCGTTCCACATACGACAGTCACGGCCGGGTGCTGGAGAAGTGGGACATTCGCGGGGCGAAAACCACGACAAGTTACACGCCGGCAACCGGTGGCCCGGTGACCAGCCGCCGGGAGACGAACCACCTCGGCTGGGTCAACACCAGCGCGCTCGAGCCGGCCTGGGGTGTGCCGCTGATCCAGACGGATGCCAACGGCCGCAAGATAAATTTCGCCTACGACGGGCTGGGCCGGCTGGTCTCGGTCTGGCTGGCGGGGCGCGACCGGACGCAGACGCCCAGCATCACCTACCAATACCTGTTGCGCAACAACGCCCACACCGCCGTGGTGAGCAAGCGGCTCAACCAGGCCGGTGGCCACATAACCTCGTTCACTCTTTACGACAGCCTGCTGCGCGAGCGGCAGACCCAGTCGTCGGACGCGGCGGGCGGCACCGGCGCGGTCGTCACCGACACCTTCTACGACACGGCCGGCCGGAAGGCCAAGACGCACAACCCCTATCTGGCATCGGCGGCGCCGAGCGGCAACCTGTTCACACCGACCGGCAACATCCCTTCCCTCGTGGTGACGGAGTACGACGGCGCGGGCCGCGAAAAGGCGGAAATCACCAAAGTGGACGGTTCGCCGTCCAGCCCGAGCGGGACCGAGAAGTGGCGTACCACCACCGGATACGGCGGTGACAGGGTCGATGTCACCCCACCGGCGGGCGGCATCGTGACCTCCGCGGTCAACGATGCCGGGGGAAAGGTGGTAGAGCGGCGTTCCTACCATTCGGGGGTACCGGCGGGCAGCGCTTCAGGCTTCGATCGCACCACATATGGCTTTGACCGCAAGGACCAGCTGATCAGGATCACCGACGCGGTGGGCCGCCAGTGGAGCTACGACTATGACGTGCGTGGCCGCAGAATCCGGGCCATTGACCCGGACAAGGGCACCACGAGCAGCACTTTCGACGACGCCGGCGATGTCGTGTCCACAACGGATAGTCGGGGACTGACTATCGCCTACACGTACGACATCCTTGGCCGCAAGACGTCCCTGCGCGACGGCTCGACCGACGGGCAGAAGCGGGCCGAGTGGGTCTATGACACGCTTGCCAACGGCACCAGCGTGCGTGACAAGCTGGTGAAGACGATCCGGTACGAGGGCACCGCCCAGTACATCACCGAGACCGACGGATTCACCGCCGACTACAAGCCGACCTCCGTTACCTACACCATCCCCAACACCGGCACGGGCACGGGAGTCGGCGGCGCCTACACCTACATCCACACCTACCATCCGGACGGTTCGCCGCTGACCAGCCGGCTGCCCGCGGTCGGCGACCTGCCGGTCGAGACACTCACCTACGGATACAACAACCTCGGCAAGGTGACCACGCTGTCCACTTCGCTTGGCGCGACGCTTGTCGCACCGCCGGGGACGAACATCCCCGGGACGGAGTACACCAGCTTCGGTGAGCTGGCAGCGATCCACCTGCGGCACAACGCCGGGCAGCAGGCCGACATCGTCCGCACCTACGACACCGGCACGCGGCGGCTGCAACAGATCTGGACCGCCAAGGCAAGTGGCCCGACCACCGTCGCCGATGTCCGCTACACCTACGACCCGGCGGGCAACGTCACCCGGCTGTCCGACCTCACCTCCGCCGACCACCAGTGTTTCGCCACCGACCACCAGCGGCGGCTCACCGAGGCGTGGACGCCGTCGGGTGGGGACTGCGCCTTGGCGGCGAACCCGGGCGGTCTCGGTGGCCCGGGCCACTACTGGTACACCTACACCTACGACGCCGTCGGCAACCGGACGAAGCTGGTGGAGCACGGGACGGCGAGCGGGGACCGGACCACCACCTACACCGTGGAGGCAGGCAAGCACGCACTGGCCTCGTCGTCCACCGTGGATGGTGCTGGGACGAGGAACGCCTCGTACACCTATGACGCGGCGGGCAACACCGTCACCCGGCCCTCCGAGTCATCGGGGACGCAGACCCTGACGTGGGATGCCGAGGGGCGTCTGGCGGGCAGCACTGACTCCTCCGGTACCACCTCGTTCATCTACGACGCCGAAGGCACCAGGCTGGTCCGCAAGGACCCCACCGGCACCACCCTCTACCTGCCGGGCCAGGAGTTGCGCCACAACGGTTCCAGCGGAGGCAACACCTGCATCCGCTACTACTCCCACGCCGACCAGACCGTCGCGATGCGCACCGCCGAGGGTGTGGTGTGGCTGTCAAGCGACCACCACGGCACCACCGGGGTAAGCATCAAGGCGGTCGGGCAGGCGGTGGCGATCCGGCGGCAGGCACCGTTCGGCACGCCGCGGACCGGGACCGGCACGTGGCCATCCGCCATGGACAAGGGTTTCGTCGGCGGTACCAAGGACAACACCGGCCTGACCCACCTCGGCGCGCGGGAGTACGACCCGCTCATCGGCCGGTTCGTCTCGGTCGATCCGGTGATCGACGAGGAGGACGGCCAGCAGCTGCACGGCTACTCCTATTCGAACAACAGCCCCATCACGGCGAGCGATCCGGACGGCTTGTGGCCCAAGTTCCTCGACAAGATCAGCGAGGGCGCCAGGAACCTGGGATCGAACGTCGCCAGGTGGGCCTACGACAACGCGGGCACCATCTCCGCGGTCGCCGGTGTCGCCGCCATCGTGTGCTCGGTGGTCCCACCGCTGCAGGTGCTCGCCCCGGCGCTGACCGCAGTATCGATTGTCGCGGGCGCGGTCGACACCTATAAGTCCTGCAGCACGGGCCAGGGTCTGGACTGCGCGATCGGCGTCGCCAGCATGATCCCCGGTGCTCGCGCCCTGGGCTCGGGTGTCAGGGCGGGAATCAGGTCCTATCGCAACTACCGGGGCACGCAGCGTGCCTATGGCGCCTACCGGAACGCCTTCAGGGGTCAGGGCGGCGGCGGAGTAATCAGCCAACACCGCAACGTCCTGCGGCAGAACGCCAACCAGGCGGAGCGGGCGTGGGGCCGGACCTGGCCCCAGATGCGGCCGTGGGGCTTGCGAACCCGTTGGCACTGGGGCAACAGCCGCTCGTCGACGGTGTACGGCAACTTCATGCTGGGCGAGAACGTCTTCTACGAGAGCTGCCAGTACGGCGGGGTATGCGAGTCGCGTCACCAGGATTACGCCCCCGCGCTCGGGCAGCGCTGGGATCGCTGGTGGTGCAACAACTTCCAGCCATGCGCGAACCCGCCGAGGCCGCAGGGTCCGCTGGGTGACTCCTACAGCAGCAGCGGCGGCTCTTCTGGTGGCGGCGGGGGCGGTTCGTCCGGCGGGGGTGGCGGTTCCTCCGGTGGAGGCGGCGGCGGCGGTTCCTCCGGCGGTGGAGGCGGCGGCGGTTCCTCCGGCGGTGGAGGAGGTGGTGGCCCCAACCGCTTCTTCTGACAGTCACAGCGGGCCGGCTTACGAGCCGGCCCGCTCCTCCTTGAACGCTTCCAGTGTGATCGTTCGTGGGGGGTTGGGTGCCGGCCAGCCGGTACGATCATGCCTCTGAGAAGGGTGTGGGCTTATGAACACACAACAATTCGCTACGCCGAAACACGCGTCTCCTGTCGTTCAAACGCTGGCCACGCTGGTTGCTGTTGTCGCGATGCTCGCCCTGGGCGCAAAGCCTGCCACGGCGGCGGCTCAGGCTCAGGTGCAAGGCCAGCCCGACACAACCTTCGGCGGTGGCACGCTGGAAGTGGGCAAGGATGTCGCTCCCGGGACATACCAGACGCAGGTTCCAGCCAACTCTTTCGGATGTTACTGGGCTCGTCTGAGCGACCTCTCCGGCGATTTCGATGCGATACTCGCCAACGCGAATCTTGAATCCGGTGATATGGCGACCGTGACCATCAACGCCGGCGACGTGGGCTTCGAGTCAAGCCGCTGTGGCACCTGGAAGCCGTCTGGACAGGTCGGGCCCGCAAACCCGGCAGCGACGATGGGCGGCGGTACCTGGATCGTGAGTGAGGACATCAAGCCGGGTTCCTACCGGACGACCGTCCCCAGTGACTCAACTGGCTGTTACTGGGCTCGTCTGAGCGATCTGTCCGGTGGCCTGAATTCGATCCTGGCCAACGACAATATCGAGCCCGGTGACCGGGTCACGGTCACGGTTGGCAGCGGTGACAAGGGCTTCACATCCAACCGCTGCGGGACTTGGGAGATGGCAGGCCAATAGGCGGCTCAGGATTTCGGACTTAAAACCGCGTCCAGTTTGGACATTATTCGGCCGGCATCGAGGCTACCGCCCTCGCGCAGGATGGGCATGGCCTCCTGCCAGGCCTGGCGAGCGCCTGGGTCGCTAAAATCTTTTGTCGCTCTCCGGTCAACCTCCGGTCGTCCGGGGTCGTCTTGTTCCCCGACGAAGGGAGCGCCAATGTTTTGGAGCCGACGCTTCGAGGGGCTCGACACGCTTGTCGCCGAGCGGGGCAGCGCCCTGCTCGGCACGGCCGTGCTGCTCACCGGGAGCCGGGCGGCGGGGGAGGACCTGCTTCAGGCGGCGCTCGAGCGCCTGATGCGCTCGTGGAACAAGGTCGGCGGCGACCGCGAACGGTACCTGCGCAAGACGATGTACCACCTGGCGATCGACCAGTGGCGCCGGCGCAAGCGCCGGCCCGAGGTGTTCATCGACTTCGAACCGCCGGGCCAGGCGGATGCCACCGCCGCCTTCGACCAGCGAGACGAGCTGAGCCGGGCGTTGGCTCTCCTTCCCCCCAGGCAGCGTGCCGTGCTGGTGCTGCGCTACTGGGAGCAGCTGAGCGAGGCGGAGACCGCCGAGATGCTCGGATGCTCCCTCGGCACGGTCAAGTCAAGCGCCTCACGCGGCCTGGCCAGGCTGCGTGAGCTGGCCGATGCCTGGGACAGCCAGGAAACCACCTCGAACGGAGCGACACGATGAACAGTGATCTGGAAGAGCGGCTGACGGCCAGTATGCGCCGCACCGCGGGCGGGATGGAGGTTTCAGGCGATGTCCTGGACAGGGCCACCCGCAACCATCGGCGCCGTACCCTGATGATCCGGGTCGGGTACGGGCTAGGCGTGACCGGTGTCGGCGGTGCCGTGGCCTTGGGCCTGACCATCTCCGGGACTGGCGACGCCAACCGCATCGATCCCGGCCCGCCACCCGCGGTCCAGGCGCAGCCCCCCTCCCTGCGCCTTGCGAACGCGGCCGTGGCAAGCGACAACATCAGCTACCGGATGCGGCTGCGCACCGGCACCCCCGAGGGAACGGGGCTGGCGACCTACGAGGGCGCGTTCGACCCGAAGACCGACACCGGCTACTGCCGTTCTCCGCACGACGACGCGATCCTTACCGAGATTCTGATCGAAGGCACCAAATATGTTGGTGGGGAGCGGCCCGATGGGAAGCCGCCACGGTCGGGGCCTGGCGAGACCTACGGCCGCTACGGGCAGTACGAGGGCAAGCATGACCGGCTGTCCATCTACGCCGCCCCTGACGGCGATGTCCTCAGCGCCGCCTCGCCCGACCCCGCGGCCCTGTTCCGGGCGCTTAAGGAGGCGAACGCGACAACGACCCAGAACCCGGACGGCACCCTGCATTTCGAATACGGCACGCAGGATCAGTTCGGCTCCACCGCGACCTCCGGTGACGTGACGCTCAACGCGGACGGCCGGATCGCGAAGGTGGTAATGACCACCGACTGGCAGACGACGGTCAAGGGCCGGCTCGACTCCGGCACGGTGATCGCGACGCTTGAGCTTTTCGACTACGGCGTCGAGGTGAAGGTGGAGCGGCCCAAGGACGTCGTCCCCTTCAAGGAGTAGTTACGCCAGATTGAGGGCCCTCGCGGCCGCAAGCGGGTCCAGGCTGATTGTGATCGGCGCGGGCGCGGTCGAGATGGCCCACTCGGGGTCCTTGAGACCGTGCCCGGTGACCGTGCAGACGACGCGGCAGCCGCGGGGCAGCCTGCCGTCGGCGCCGGTGTGCAGCAGGCCGGCGACGCTCGCCGCCGAACCCAGCTCGACGAACACGCCCACCTCGCGGGCCAGAAGCCTATACGCGGCAAGGATTTCCCGGTCGGTTACGGCCTCGATCAGGCCGCCGGACTCGTCGCGGGCGTCGACCGCCTTGGTCCAGGAGGCAGGGTTGCCGATACGGATGGCGGTGGCGATGGTGGAAGGCTCCTCGACGACTTTGCCGGCGACGATGGGGGCGGCACCGGACGCCTGAAACCCGAACATCTTGGGCGCCTTGCCTTCCTCCCGGTACCCCATCCAATATGCCGAAATGTTGCCCGCGTTGCCGACCGGCAGGCAGTGAACGTCCGGCGCATCGCCAAGGGCCGCAACGATTTCGAAGGATGCGGTCTTCTGCCCGTGCAGCCGGTTGATGTTCACCGAGTTGACCAGCGCGACCGGATAATCCTGTGACAGCTTGCCGGCCAGGTTCAGGCAGTCGTCGAAGTTTCCGCTGACCTGGATGAGCTTTGCCCCGTGCACGAGCGCCTGGGCGAGCTTGCCGAGGGCGATTTTGCCTTGCGGCACAAGGACGGCGCAGGTGATCCCGGCGCGCGCGGCGTAGGCCGCGGCCGATGCCGAGGTGTTGCCGGTCGAGGCGCAGATGATCGCCTTGGCGCCCTCCTCGACCGCCTTTGACACCGCGACGGTCATGCCGCGATCCTTGAACGAGCCGGTCGGGTTGGCGCCCTCCACCTTGAGCCACACGTCGCAGCCGGTGCGCTCGGACAGCGCGGGCGCGGGCACGAGCGGCGTGTTGCCCTCATGCAGAGTGATCACCGGGGTGGAGTCGCTGACCGGCAGCCGGTCCCTGTACTCCTCGATCAATCCGCGCCACATGGCTGGCATGGCTAATCTCCTTCGACTCGAAGGACGCTCGCGATCGACCTGACAAAGTCGAGGGTACGCAGTTCGGCAACTGTCGCCGAAAGGTCCTTGTCGGCCGCGGCGTGGGTGACGATGGTGAGCACGGCCTCGTCGCCGCGCCCTGACTGGTGGACGGTGGCGATTGAAACCCCATGCCGGGCAAAGACTCCGGCCACCGCCGCGAGCACGCCGGCCTTGTCCGCGACATCAAGACTTATGTGGTACCGGGTAAGGACTTCACCCATCGGAAGGACAGGCAGATCGGCGTAGGAGGACTCGCTCGCCGCCCGCACGTTGCGCAGCCGGTTGCGCCCCACAGCGACCAGGTCGCCGAGGACCGCGCTGGCGGTGGGGGCTCCGCCGGCTCCTCGCCCGTAGAACATGAGCTGCCCGGCCGATTCGGCTTCGACGAAGACGGCGTTGAAGGCGTCGCCGACGCTGGCGAGCGGGTGCGTCCGCGGGATCATCGCCGGGTGGACGCGTACCGAGACGCCCTCGTCCGAGCGGGTCGCGATGCACAGCAGCTTGATGGTGCAGCCCATGGCCCGCGCGCTCGCCACGTCGGCCGCCGTGACCTCCGTGATCCCTTCGCGGTACACGTCGGCGGCGGTGACCCGGGTGTGAAACGCCAGGGACGCAAGGATCGCTGCCTTGGCGGCGGCGTCGAAGCCCTCGACGTCGGCGGTCGGGTCGGGTTCGGCGTAGCCGAGGGCGGTCGCCTCTTCGAGCGCGTCGCCGTATCCGGCGCCGGTGGCGTCCATCGCCGAGAGGATAAAGTTGGTGGTGCCGTTCACTATCCCGGTCACCTGCGTGATCCTGTCCCCGTGGAGGGACTCGCGCAGGGGTCGCAGCAGCGGGATGGCCCCGGCGACGGCGGCCTCGTAGTAAAGGTCCGCCCCGCCCTCTGCGGCCGCCTCGTGCAGGGTCGCGCCGTCCTCGGCCAGCAGCGCCTTGTTGCCGGTGATGACGCTCTTGCCGGCGCGCAGCGCCTCGACGAGCCAGGTGCGGGCGGGTTCGATGCCGCCGACGACCTCGATGACGACATCGACGTCGTCGCGTTTGACCAGGCTCATGGCGTCGGTGGTGAACAGCTCGCGGGGGATGCCGCCGCGGTCGCGGTTGGCCCGCCGCACGGCGATACCGACCAGCTCGATCGGTTCGCCGATGCGTGCCCGCAGGTCGCCGGCTTGTTCGCCGAGGAGCCGGACGACTTCCGAGCCGACCGTGCCGCACCCGAGCAGCGCCACTTTCAGTGTCATTTCCTACCCCACATCCAGCGCCAGAAGATCTTCTTCGGTCTCCCGCCGCACGATCACCCGTGCCTGCCCGTCGCGCACCGCGACCACGGGCGGTCTTGGCACGTGGTTGTAGTTGCTCGCCATGCTCCGGCAGTAGGCGCCGGTGCCGGGCACCGCAATAAGATCTCCTGGTCTGATGTCCGCGGGCAGGAATTCATCCTTCACCACCACGTCCCCTGCTTCACAATGTTTTCCCACCACGCGGGCGAGCATGGGCTCCGCATCGGAGTAACGATTGGCGAGCGTGGCCGAGTACGAGGCGTCATAAAGGGCGGTCCGTATGTTGTCGCTCATCCCGCCGTCAACGCTGACATAGGTGCGGATTCCGTCGAGCGGTTTGACCGTGCCGACCTCGTAGAGGGTGAACGTCGCCGGCCCGACGATCGCCCGTCCCGGTTCGACGCTCAGGTGCGGCCGGTCGAGCTGCAGCGCGGCGCACTCATCGTCGACGATCTTGAACATGTGCTCGGCGAGGTCGATCGCGGGGGAGGGGTCGTCCTGGCTGGTGTACGCGATGCCGAAGCCGCCCCCGAGGTCGAGCTCGGGCAGGTCCACGCCCAGCTCGTCGCGGATCCGCTTGTGCAGGGACAGGACGCGGCGGGCGCTGACCTCGAAGCCGGACGTGTCGAAGATCTGCGAGCCGATGTGCGAGTGCAGCCCGAGCAGTTTCAGGACGCCGTCGCGCAGGATCCGCTCGGCGGCGGCGAAAGCCTGCCCGCCCGCGAGCGGGAAGCCGAACTTCTGATCCTCGTGCGCGGTGGCGATGAACTCGTGCGTGTGGGCCTCGACCCCGACCGTGACCCGGATCATCACCGGCACGGGCCGCTTCAGCGACGTCAGTCTCTCTATTTCGTCGAACGAGTCGACGATGACCCGCCCGATGCCGGCGTCGGCCGCCCGCTTCAGTTCGCTGAGCGATTTGTTGTTGCCGTGGAAGCCGATGCGGCTCGGGTCCATCCCGGCGTCGAGCGCCGTCTTCAGCTCGCCGCCGGAGCAGACGTCGAGACTGAGCCCTTCGTCCACGAGCATGCGGACAATCGCCTTGCACAGGAACGCTTTCCCGGCATAGAACACGTCGGCGTCCTTGAACGCGTCCTTGAAAGCCCTTGCCCTGGCCCGGAAGTCCGCCTCGTCGAGAAGGTACGCGGGCGTGCCGAACTCGGCGGCCAGATCGGTGACGCTGCGCCCCCCGACGTGCAGCATCCCGGCCGGGTCCTTCTGCGCGGTCCGCGGCCACAATGCCGTCATAAGGGCATTTACATCCGGGGGTACCCGCAGCCACGCCGGACCGCGGTGGCCAAAGTCGCCGTGGATCGCGCCGGCTTCGTGAGCCCTGCCACTCATACTGTTTCGTTACATCCGTTCTGGTGCCGAGACGCCGAGGAGCGTGAGTCCATTGACCAACACCGTCCTGGTGGCATCATTGAGCCAGAGTCGCGCCACGTGCTGCGCTGAGATTTCCTCATCGCCCATCGGCAGGATCCGGCAGTTCTCATAGAACCGGTGGTAATCACCGGCAAGATCCTCAAGGTAGCGAGCGACCCGGTGGGGTTCGCGAAGCTCGGCCGCACTGGCCACAATGGACGGATAGTCCCCGAGTGCCTTGAGGAGTTCCAGCTCCTTGGGATGCTTAAGGAGTGAGGGGTCGAAGTCGAAGTTGTCGCGGGTGAGCCCGGTGTCGGAGGCGTTGCGGGCGACGCTCGCGGTCCGGGCCGCGACGTACTGGACGTAGTAGACCGGGTTGTCCTTGCTCGCCCGGGTCCACAGGTCGATGTCGATGTCGATCGGTGAGTCGCTGCTGTAGCGGGCCAGGGCATAGCGCGAGGCGTCCACACCGATCGCCTCGACCAGGTCCTCCATCGTGACGACGGTGCCCGCGCGCTTGCTCATCCGGACCGGCTCGCCCTCGCGCAGCAGGTTCACCATCTGGCCGATCAGGATCTCGAGGTTGGTGTCCGGGTCGTCGCCGAACGCCGCGACAAGTGCTTTGTACCGCCCGACGTAGCCGTGGTGGTCGGCGCCGAGCATGATGATCACCTTGTCGAAGCCGCGGTTGCGCTTGTCGAGGTAGTAGGCACAATCTGCGGCGAAGTAGGTTGCCTCCCCGTTGGAGCGGACGATCACCCTGTCCTTGTCGTCGCCGAAGTCGGTGGTGCGCAGCCACACCGCGCCGTCCTGGTCGAAGACGTGCCCCTGCTCGCGCAGCCGCGTGACGGCAAGCGCCAGCTCCCCCTTGCCGTGCAGGTCCTTCTCGTTGAAGTACACGTCGAAGTGGGTGCCGAACTCCGCGAGAGACGATTTGATCTGGCGGAACATCAGCTCGACGCCCTCGACCCGGAAGGTCTCCTGATCGTCGGCGTCGGGATGCTTAGCCTTGATCTCGTTGGCGATCTCGGCGATGTAGGCGCCGCCGTAGCCGTCCTCCGGGATCGCCTCGCCGCGGGCGCTGGCCAGGAGCGAGAGCGCAAACCGGTCGATCTGAGCGCCGGCGTCGTTGAAGTAGTACTCGTTGACGACCTCGGCGCCCTGCGCCTTGAGGAGGCGGGACAGCGCGTCACCGACGGCCGCCCAGCGCACCGCCCCGAGGTGGATCGGCCCGGTCGGGTTTGCCGAGACGAACTCCAGGTTTGCTTTCAGGCCTTTAAGCTTGTCCCCGTACCCATAAATGGAACCCTGGATGACAATGACCCTTGCCAACTCCCCGGCCGCCGCCGCGTCAACCCGGATGTTGAGGAAGCCCGGCCCCGCGATCTCGACACCGGAGATCCCCTTCGTGCCGCTCAGCTCGTCGGCGAGCAGGCCCGCCAGCTCCCGCGGGTTGATCCCGGCGCGCTTGCCCACCTGAAGGGCAAGATTTGTCGCGTAGTCGCCGTGCTCCGGGTTTCGGGGTCGCTCCACCGTCACCTGCGTCACCTCCTCGGGCAGCACCGAGAGATCCAGGTCACGCGCGGTGAAGACGGCGCGCGCGGCGGACAGAATGGCGGCGGCGAGATTCTCCGGAGTCACGCGGCAATGCTATCTGTCGGCCTATTGAGGCCCTTCTGCCCGCCCTCCGGCTCAGCTTTTGAGGGTAGACTCTGCACCCGGCGCCCGGCCGGGCGCGTCAACCCCTCAATGTGACGGACAGACACGATGAGCATCAGCACGCCAAGCGAGCCGAAGAACCCCAGTGTGGTGAAGGTCAGCGGCAAGCCGGCCGCCAAGCCCGGTGCCAAGCCCGGCACCAAGACGGGCACAAAGACGGGCACAAAGGCGCAGGTCCCCACCAAGGGCAAGGGCGGCGGCCCGCGCAAGCCTGTCACGCCGGTCAAGGTCGGCGGCGGCCGCAACTGGGGCCCGATCGCGCTCTTCACGATCGTCGGTGTGATTGCCGTGGGCATCATCGGCTATGCCGCGTGGCCCTCGTTCAAGCCCGGCGGCACGGCATACTCCTGGCAGGACCGCGCCGCCGCGATCGACGGCATAGTCAACTTCCGGGACAACGGCACCAAGCTGGTCGCGGAGCACGACTGGGCCCCGCAGAAGTATGAGCAGAACCCGCCGATCGGCGGCAAGCACAGCCCGGTGTGGCAGCAGTGCATGGGCAACATCTACGACGCCCCGATCCCCAACGAGCACGCCGTCCACAGCCTCGAGCACGGCGCGGCGTGGCTGGCCTACCGCAGCGATCTCCCCGCCAGCGAGGTCGAAACGCTCAAGAGCAAAATCAACGGCAAGCAGTTCACGATGATGAGCCCCGTCGAGGGCCTGGACTCCAAGGTCTCCATGCAAGCCTGGGGGTACCAGCTGAAGGTCAACGACGTCAACGACGGCCGCATCGCCACCTTCATCGAGGCACTTGCCAAGAACGCCTCGCTCGAGCCCGAGGCCGGGTGCACGACCGGCAACACCGCCACCGGGACAACGCCTCTGACCGAGCAGCAGGCCCAGCAACGTTTCGGCGGACAAGGGTAGGACAGCAGCCTTGACCACACCCGAACCTCGCAGGTTCACCCTGTTCAGCACGACCGGGCTCAGCATCACCATGGTGCTGGGCCTGGTCCTTGGGCTAGTTTTGACGCTTGTTGTCGGGTTATCGTCCGGCATCCTGGGTTTGCGCGGTTCGACCCCCGGTGACACTTCGGCCGAGGCCGGCTTCGCCCGCGACATGTCCCTGCACCACGCTCAAGCCGTCGCCATGGGCATGATCGCCTACGATCGCGGGACCACCGTCACGGTCCGGACGATCGGCGGCGACATCGCCGTGACCCAGCAGGGCCAGATCGGCATCATGAGCCAGTGGCTGCGCGACTGGGGCCTGAACATCAACAGCAGCGCCCAGCCCATGGCCTGGATGCCCGACGGCCAAGGCGCCCTCGAGGACGGCCTCATGCCCGGCATGGCCACCCCCGACGAGATGGCAGCCCTCGAAAACGCCCGCGGCCCCGAAGTCGACCGCCTCTTCATCAAGATGATGATCAAGCACCATCTGGGCGGGATCCACATGGTCGACGGCGTCCTCAAGCAGTCCGGCGACGAGGATGTGCTCTGGCTCGCCAACAGCATGAAAGCCGGGCAGCAGAAGGAGATCCGCGACCTGCAGGCAGCCGAGAAATCCATCCCCTGACCCACGTCGCGGTGCGCGTTGGGTGGCTCGCGGACCGGCCAAACAGGCCGGGAGGGATACTCGCTTAGGCTTTCGCGTAGGACCTGTTACTCTTTGTCGGGCACTTTCCGAGGCCCCCGTAGCTCAGGGGATAGAGCACCGCCCTCCGGAGGCGGGTGCGCAGGTTCGAATCCTGCCGGGGGCACTTCGAGATCAAATCGTTCACTAGCTGCTTGGATGTGGCTTCTGAACTGCTCTGATGATGATCGTCTTCTCTGGTCTTATGTCCGGTTGGCGCCGGCCAAAACTGGCCATGATCGGCCGTCCACGGCAAATACGCGGCCAAGTTTTCAGCCATGGCCGAGCGCTGACTGGACACGCTGGCGGTTCTTCTGGATGCCCCGGTCCAGGCACTTGGCATAGATCCTGAACAGGACTTCGACGGACTGCCCGGCCCACTCGGCGACGTCGGTCGGCGGGACGCCGCCGTTGAGCCACGTGGACACAGCGGCGTGGCGTAGGTCGTACGGCCGCTTGGCGAGTGGCGAGGCGACGACCTCCGGGGTGAAGGCCGCCTCCCGTGCCCGGCTCCAGATCCTGACGACGGTCAGCTTGGGCAGCTCGTCGTGGTTGCGGTCACCGACGAACAGCCGGCCGTCTGGTGTGGTGCCGAACTCGTCAAGGTGGGCGTGGAGCAGGGCTGTCAGTTCGGGTGGGCACGGTGCAGTCCGCGACTCGCCGCGCTCTCGTTGCTTGAGCTGCCGCTGGTCTCTGTCCTGACCGCTGTCGGTCCACTCCTTGCCCGCGTATGGCTGAGCGCCGTCCAAGTGGATATCGCCCCATCCCTCTTTCGGGATGGCGAGATGGCGCTTGTTGAGGTGAGCGGCTTCCTCGGGTCGCATTCCCGCGTAGTACAGGCAGCCGTAGAACGCCACCAGCCGCCGCCCGACGCGACCTTGTTCCCGGACACCGTCCAGCAGGGCCCGCACCTGGATCGGGTTGGGAACGCAGCGGGGGTCGACGACCTGGACGGCCTTGGGCGCCTTCCACTTGAGCGCCGGGAGGGGGTTGGACGGGAGCAGGCCGCGCTCGACGGCGAACTCAGCCGCCGTATTCAAGATCTTCCGTCGCCTACTGACGACGCTCGACGCGGCCGGCTTGCCGTCGAGCCGGACGGTCAGCGAGTCGAGCATCGGCCGGAGGACTTCAGGCTTCATTAGCGCCGAGACGGGCCGGGTGTTCCGCTCGACCCAGGCGAGCGCCGCCCTCACCTCGGCCGGGGCGTCTTTGTGGTCCCGCTTGGCCGTGTTGAACGCCCAGCGGGAGAGTGCGGAGCGGATGAGCTTGTCGTCCGGCTTTCCTCGCGTCGTGGTGAACATGGCCGGAGTCAGCGGTCACGGCTGGACCTCTCATAGATGTCTGCCTTGTTGTTGTCCCCTCTTGAGGACGTCGTCGGGGGCGTCCTGGTGTGGGGGACAGATGCGAAACGAACGCTTGCGCTCTGCGCTGCTGGAGAAGGGCATCACCCCCCAGCTCGCCGAAGCCGTTGGCGTAGACCCGAAAAGCGTCGAACGGTGGCTAGCAGGACGCACGCCATACCGGCGACACCGGTTCGAAGTGGCGGCGCATCTCAACGTCGACGAGCGGTATCTGTGGCCGGATGCGCTCAACAGCAACCAGATCGCCAACGCATCCGAGAGTGAGATCATCAGGGTCTACCCGCATCGGTGGACCATCCCAACCGACCTGTGGCGCGGCTTCTTCGACAACGCCGAGCAGAACATCGGCGTCCTTGTCTACAGTGGACTGTTCCTCGCCGAGGATGCCAGCATCCTTCGCACCTTCCGCCGCAAGGCCGGAGCCGGCGCCCGCGTGCGCATCCTGCTGGGCGACCCGGACAGCGAGGAAGTAGCCAGCCGGGGCGCAGACGAGGGCATCGGGGAGAACATGGCCGCCAGAATCCGAAACGTCATCATCTTGTACCGGTCGCTGCGCAAAGTCGAAGGCGTCGAGTTCCGTACCCATCGCACGATCCTGTACAACTCGATCTACCGCGCCGACGAGCAGCTGTTGGTCAACAGCCACATCTATGGCTTTCCCGCAGCCCAGGCTCCGGTGCTGCACCTTCGCCGCGTGGCTGGCGGCGACATGGTCAGCAGTTATCTGGAAAGCTTTGACAACGTGTGGGACGCCGCGAGCCCACTGGAATGAGGTAAGACCACGTGCCCGGCCGCATCGACTTCTACAACGACCCCGCAGCACCACCGGCCAACAGCGTCGTGCCTTCGGCCAACGTGGTCGTGGTCAACGACTCCGGCGAGATCCTGATGATCCGCCGTTCGGACAACGACAACTGGGCCTTACCCGGCGGTGCCATGGACCTGGGCGAGTCGCTGCCAGCCGCCGCCATCCGGGAGACCGTCGAAGAAACCGGCGTCCAAGTCGAGATCACCGGCCTGGTCGGCATCTACACCGACCCCCGCCACGTCATCCTCTACACCAGCAATAACGAAGTGCGCCAAGAATTCTCCGTCGTCTTCACCGCCCGGCCGCTGTCCGGCACACCCACCCCCAGCGACGAGTCCCGCGAAGTCCGCTGGATCGCCCCCGACCACATCCCGACCCTGGCGATGGACCGCTCCATGCGCATGCGCATCGACCACTACCTCCACCCGCCCGGCGGACCCCACCTTGGCTAGCACCAGCGACTGGATCGGCACCGCCGCCGAGGTCTTCTCCGCCCTAGGCACCGTCGGCGCCTTCATCATCGGTTTCATCCTTCTGCGCGGCCAGCACCGCCGCGAAACCGAACGCGCCGAAGACGAACGGCGTAGCCAAGCCGCCCGCATCAGCGCATGGGTCGAGGCGTACCGCAAACCCGACGGCGGCCGCGAAATCGCCTTCCACATCCACAACGCCAGCGACATGCCCATCTACGAAGTCGAGCTCCCGCAACCCAACGAGGACCAAACCGAGTTCATCGGACTCGTACCCCAGGCCAAACCGTCCGCCGCCCCGCACCACCGGAATGGCTACGCTCCTACGTCGACCCCGAACCCGTCCAGATCAAATTCCTCGACAGCGCCGGCCAGCACTGGACCCGCGACGAACAGGGCAAACTCACCCGCACTGAGAACGGTGACTAGCTCTTAGCCCCTCTCCGCCAGGAGATGGCCGTTTCCACGTGCTTCGCCGACTGTTCGATCTCAGGCCGGGCGCGTTTGATCGACTCGGCCACGATCGATCCTTCCCCGTAGCGGGACAGAATCTCCTCCAACCGCTCCCGTACCTCGACCCGTTCCCCCTTGGGACTCGTCGTCATGTCGCAGTATGTCAACGCGTCCGCGACCAGGCCATTGACAGGAGGGAACTCCCACAAAAGCGCATCCGCCAGGCCCCGATTCTCGGCCTCGATCCGGGCACAGGTGTGGTTGGCCACCAGCCTGCAAAGTCGTTGGTCCGCCTCATACATGTCCCGCAGCCATCGCGCACCGTCCAACGGGTGAAAGCCCACCCGGTCACACTCGATGGAGTACCCGATGTCATGCAGCCACGCCGCACAAACCAACGTTTCCCCATCCTCAAGCAGCACGTCCGCTATGGACTCCGCTGCACGCGCCACCCCCTGCGTGTGCGCCCAACGATCGGGCAGGGAAACCTCAAGCATGCCGCGCGCGAGGTTACGCGCCCACTGAACACGGTCCACATGTGCGAGATTATCGGAGGCGGGCGATCATCGACGCCGCACGTATCGGCCCTTGCCGTGCACCGCCTCCACCAGGCCGGCGCCCTCCAACTCCGCCAACGCATGCCGCGCCGTCCCCCGCGACACCTGATACTCCTGGGTCAACGCCGCCTCACTGGGCACCGCATCACCAGGCTTAAGCCTGCCGGAAGCCAGCATTTGCCTCAGGTCACTCGCAATTTTTTGGTACCGGGGAAGCCTCTCCGACTTCTTCCCAGGGCTCGCGACCACACGCCCCCGCCCCGGAAGCGCCTCAATCAAACCCTCCCCAGCCAGCGCATCCAACGCCCGCCGCACCGTATTCCTGGCTACCCGAAACTCGCCACACAGCGCCGCCTCCGATGGCAACAACTCATCCGCCCGGTACTCACCCCCGGTGATCCTGGCCCGCAGCGCATCCGCGATCACCGCGTACGCGCCCCACGCCGTCGCCCTTGGACTCACCGCCACCTCGCCGTCGGTCGAAACCTCGCCTGAGCGTAGTTCTCGCGACCGGCGATCACGCACACCACCACCCCGCCGCTACGCCGACACCGTCAGGCCCCGACCCGCCGCCTCCGCAAGCACCCACGCCAGCCCCGACGCAACCCCACCCGTGACCCGTCCAAGCTGGACGAACCCCACACCATCGGCCCCGATCCCACTACTCAACATCGGAAACGCCCTGCCCACATCGAACCCGACATCCTCCAACGCCAGCGCCAACACATCGGCCGCATGCTGCGCATCCGCGCCCTGACCATCCATCCCGAACTCCGCTCAATCTCCACTTGTTCTCTCGCCCCTCTTCGCCCGCCAGTCTTCAGCCAAGGTCACCACGCGGGTACCACGTCTTAGGGACGTCTTGGTACGTCTGGGAGCTACACTCGACCTAGTCGCTACCGTTGCTCGAAAGGCGTCCGGTGAGACATCCCCTCGCACGAGCGCTCGCCACCGTCGGCCTCACCGCCGTCGACGTCGCCGCACGCCTGGGCGTCGACCCCAAAACCGTCCACCGCTGGTGCACCGGCCGCATCCCCTACCCCCGCTACCGCACCGCCCTGGCCGACCTCACCGGCTGGACCATCGCCGAACTGTGGCCCAGCACCATCCCCACACCCCGCACCGAAACCACACCCGACGAAGTCCGCCTTACTTACCCCCACCGCTCCGCCATCCCCACCGACGTCTGGCACCGCCTCTTCGCCGCCGCCCACCACGACATCGGCATCCTCGCCTACAGCGCCCTGTTCCTCGCCGAAGACACCACCATCATCCGCACCCTGCAAGACAAGGCACACAACGGAATCCGCATCCGCATCGCCCTCGGCGACTACGACGGCCCCCACGTCGCCCGCCGCGGCGCCGACGAAGGCATCGACGACATCATGGCCGCCCGCATCCGCCACACCCTCGTCCTGCTCCGACCCCTCACCCACGAACCCGGCATCGAGCTACGCCTGCACAACACGACCCTCTACAACTCCATCTACCGCGCCGACAACGAACTACTCGTCAACACCCACATCCACGCCGTCCCCGCCTGCCACGCCCCCGTACTCCACCTCCACCGCACCCACCCCGACGGCATGGCAGCCACCTACCTACACTCCTTCGAACGAGTCTGGACCAGCGCCCGTCCCATCAGCTGACCCGCCGCAACCTTCCCCGCCGATGCAGCTCCACCACCCGACGAAACTCATCCCTCAACTCACACGCCGCCGCCGCGAACGCCTCCGCCAACGCCACATCCTCGCCATCAAGCTCCCGCACATCCCCCGCGTCCGCGCTAATGACCAGCCGCGCCCGCCCCGTCACCACCTCCAACACCGGCACGTCCCCCACACACCGATCCATCTGGACAATCATCCCCGGCGCCAAATCCACCGACACCTCCACCAACGGCACCCGCTCACCACCCACCGCTGTCGTTACCCCACGAGCCGGCCGCAGAATCCCAGCACTCTCCGCCCTACCAGGCTCCGGCGCCCCAGCCGCCGGATTCAACATCGCGATCATCACTCCCAACCTCCCTCTATGCGGCCCACCCTTTCTTACGTCCGGCCGCACGAAGCGTCGACCCAGCGTGCGGCCGGACTATATTCACCCCCACCAGCCTCATGGTGGTGCGCCAAAGTCTTCGCCATCGCCCAACGGCTATGAACCACGTCTGCGAGGACGTCCCGGAACGTCCTCGCCGTCCTTACGTGTCAGAAGGGCAATGAGGCTGGTCTTGCCTTTGAGTGCAGCGGAGTGCCGAAGCGGCCGGTGGGCGTGGTTGCGTGCGAACGGAAGTGGATCATTGCAAACAGTTGCCATGCCGCGTTGATCGCATCAGCCTGGACGCCCATGGGCTGATCATGCCTACCGTTGATCATCTCTCGAACAACGGGGCGTTGAATGTGCTTCTGGATCGAACCTTGTCAGGGCTTCCTTCCGGGCTGCCTCCTGTCAGTTCGCCGGTTGGTCTATTCATGAACTTCGTTCGGCTGACCGATAAGGCGCTCCGCGAGTACGACGCCGCACGGGCCGAGCTGTTGCTTTTCGTTTCGCCTCATCCCGGACTTCGGATAAGTCCTTACTTGCGTGCAATCGATCATATGGAAAACTGCGTCAATGCAACTCATCGGGCGGTCCTGAACGCCAAGGCGCTCAGAGAGAATAAGATCGGACGTGCTGCCTCTCTTCTGACTGACCTGCAAGAACGGCATCTGGCAAACCTGCGCCACGCGGTAGAGCATTCTGATGAGAAGCTGTTGAGCAAGCAGAAGTTCAAGAGCAGTCCACCATTCGATAGAGTGGACCCATATTCGCTCCGGCTTGCAAATACATCAATGGTCATTGGCAAGAATGTGTTGACGTACAAGGAACTTGTCGCGGCGATGACCAAATGCCACAACGCAGTGGAAACAATCCGAGGCGTCGCCACCGGCAGTCCGGGTCCAGACTTTCCCAACGCTCAGCTGCGCACAATTTTCTCGGGAACTACCAGCGTGAACCCAGGACAGATGCGACCGTCTAACTATCTCAAGGAGCTAAGCCGTTTGGTGGTAACGCATTCCTAGGTCAAGACGGTCGTCCGTCGTCGCAGGGAGAGATCTCGTGAGCCGAACTTGGCGTGTCGAGGACCCGCCCAAGGGCCACTATGCCGGCCGCTTTGCCTAGCCGCTTTGTCGTGACTCGGCTGCCGAATGAGTCTCTATGCCTATCAAGGCGGCCCGCAAGCGGGCCGCAGCTGCCGAGCCAGCGCGGGGATCGGCCTATACCTCCGGCGCGGCCGCCCCGCGCGCCCGGCCGAGCACTCGCAATCAAACCTCATGCCCCGCCAGACTCAACGGCTGAACCGATGCTGCCCAAGCCAATCCACGACCGCACCGAGGCAATTCTCGTCAGGCCAAACCTGACGTTCGACTGCACAACAGCGGCTATCCGTTCGTTGGTATCGGTCGGCGAAATCAAGGCCACAGAAGGGGCTAGTTTGATATTGAAGAGATTTGAAGGCCTTCATGTCGGCTCCGTCGTGGTCGCTCGCCGTTAGCTCCCGCCGAGGGTCGGTCGCTGCGCTCCTTAAGGTCGAAGATGCCAGTCGGTTGGATACCGATGGTCCCGGCAGGTCGGGTGAGGCTGTCGCTTCGCTGCTGGTCCTTGTGGATGCGGCTTGGAGGGAGTGGCCGCCCGGCCTGCATGGATGTCCCGATCACTGATTGAGATGCGCGATATTGATCGCTTAGTTAAGGAGCCGTTGGCGGGATATTCCAAGGGTTTCAGCGAGCCTGGGAGTACCGCCATGGCAACGCAAGCGTGGGCCGGCGTCGACGTCGGCAAGGACCATCACTGGATTTGCGTGGTCGACCCGACCGGCGAGACCTTGTTGTCCCGCAAGGTTTCCAATGACGAGCACACCATTGTCGAAGCGATCGACATCGTAACTAGCCTCGCCGATGAGGTGTCCTGGACAGTCGACCTGACCTCCCAGGAATCGGCGCTGCTGCTGACGTTGCTGTGGACCCAAGGTCGTAAAGTGCGGTACCTGTCCGGGCAAGCGGTCAACCACGCCGCCAGAATTTATCGCGGGCAAAGCAAAACCGACGCCCGCGACGCCAAAGTCATCGCCGACCAGTCACGCATGCGCCCCGATCTGCCGATCCTGGACCCACGTGACGACCTGACCGCCGAGCTGCAAATGTTGACCAGCCACCGCGGCGACCTGGTAGCCGACCGGGTCCGGGTCATCGCCCGGCTACGCCAACAACTGACCGCCCTGTGCCCGACCCTTGAACGCGCCGCCGATCCCACCCGCCGCAGCTGGCTCGTGCTCCTGGCCCAATACCAACGGCCCCGAGCCATCCGCGCCGCAGGGCCAGACGAACTACATGCCCTACTGGCCGCTGCTAAAGTCCGCAGCCCGGCTCCGATCATCACCTCCGCCCTGCAGGCCGCGAACGCTCAAACCGTCCAGCTGCCCGGCGAACACATCGCCGCCCAAATCGTCGCCCAACTGGCCAACCATGTCTTGGAGCTGGACGCCCGGATCAAAACCCTCGACACCAATATCGCCCAACGCTTCCGCAGCCACCACCTGGCTCACATCATCGAAAGCATGCCCGGCTTCGGCTACCGCCTGGGAGCAGAACTCATCGCCGCCGTCGGGAACACCGACCAGATCAAATCCGGTGACCAGTTGGCAGCCTGGGCCGGCCTGGCGCCTGTGGCCAACGACTCCGGCAAACGTGTCGGGCGCATGCACACCCCCGCACGGCTACAACCGCCGACTACGCCGCGCCATGTACATGGCTGCCCTGACCAGCCTGCGCTGCGACCCCACCTCACGGCGCTACTACGACCGCAAACGCACCGAAGGCAAACGACCCATCCAAGCCCTCATCTGCCTAGCCCGCCGCCGCACCAACGTCCTATGGGCACTCATCCGCGACCACCGCACCTGGCAACCCCAACCGGAGGAAACGCTTGACAAACAACATTGAGACTCCCTCCAATCACCGTGCTCCAAGACCTCTTTAAGCCTCCGACGGGAGCGCTCCTGCGTCCGGGATGGGGCGCCCACCCGCCATCGACCCGGGCGAAGCCAAGCCGGAACCTGTCCCGGCCGCCAGAGCGTTCCACCTTCGCGGCCAAGATGGCGGCCCACCAGGCAATCACTTTCGGCATTTACCCAATCTTGGCGACAACGGCAAGACCTACGGCAGCAAGCGCGAGGTAAAACGGCCCAACTGACCACGACAACCAGGCGTCGGGACCTGGGAGGAATCGGTTAATCCAACGCGGCATCCACTTGGCCCAGTCCTCCGTGGACTTGCCGTTGCCGTCCAGCGTCACGTCGTCTGGATTCAGAGAAAATATTGTGATCTCATTCTTCCCTTCCGCGACCGCCTTGTAAAGACGACGAAATCGGCGCTCCTGGCGTAGATAGTTCGCGTCCAGGTATGCGAAAAGTCCTACGGCCGCAACACCAAGTAGCGCCACAGGCTGGACCTTCTCTATGAGCGCGTAGCCATACGTCGCGGTGACGATGGGCATCATCAAACTCTTGGTCGTGGTCGATGCCGACGACATCCGTGTGATCGTCGCCTGGATGAAATCGAGATGCTTACGACGGTCCTCTGGCTCGACCTTAGGGCCGTTCGGGTTGCTCACTTGTTGTCCATCCCCCTTCCTCGCAGGCGTCGCGCAACCTCGTCCAAGTGGCGTCCTTCTGGGCGTCTGAAAACTTGTTCCCCTGGGGCCAGATGGGGCCGATCGCATCGCCGGCCCACCGCGGCACGACATGTACATGGAGGTGAGGCACCGTCTGCTCGGCGACCTGGCCATTCGACTGCAACACATTTAACCCTTCCGGGTGAAGCACTCTCAGCACCACTTTCGAGAGTCTCACCGTCACGCGGGCCAGATGTGCAGCGATCTCCTCATCAAGGCACCAGATATCAGCCATATGCTGCCGTGGCACGACGAGCGTGTGCCCAAGGGTAGCGGGCTCCAAGGGGAAGAACGCAACGACGCTTTCGTCCCTGTAGACCTCGCGAGCGTTTCGGTCGTCCTCCCGCACGATCTTGCAGAAGGGACAGTCAGCCACGCTTGTAGGCATTGCCGACCCAGGTGAGCAAGTTTCTCTGGATGTCCGCATATACAGCCTGGCTGTTGTAGCCGGACGGCGTATATAACGGCACGCGGTCGGCGACTGTGCCGCCTCCCTGCAACGTCACCTGGGAAAAGGGGTTCGCTCCTTCGGAATCGGTTTTTCCGTTCCGGTCAGCAAGCCCGTGGATGCGGATACCGACAAGCGGCTTGCGGTTGTCCCAGGCATATGCAATTTCGTATCTCACCCAGGGGCGGCTCGCCGTCTGAGCACCGACGACTACGACGACGGCAGACTTGTATGCCATCTGATCCGCAATCCAATTCTTGATAGCTGGATCACCCTGCCGCTTCACCTCTTCCCACCTCTGCGCGTTAAGGATGGTCTGACCCTCCAGTGAACCCATCCGGATAATCTGTTGGAGCCGCCACGCATCGCGGCTGTAGTGGAAGCTGTAGAACACAGACTTGGCCATCTGCCCCCCTTGAAGTGGTTCCTGCTCGACTGTCGCATGCACCCGGATGATCGCTTTCGCCCACCTTGACATCGCTCGAGAGGGCATGAACCGGCGATCACTTCGGTGTCAGAAATATAGAACACGCCTCCGACAGAACGACGTCAGCAGGCCGACCGCAGGGTCGTTTCGTTTCGATGAGGAGGCGGTTGTAGCGTTGACCTGCACACCGAAGGTGATCTATAAGGCTGGGGTGCTTGTGACGACACCACCTATTGCTGAGTTCGATTATGACGTCGCATTGTCGTTCGCTGGCGAGGACCGTTCCTATGTGGAGCGAGTTGCCGAATTGCTCAGGGATCGCGGCGTGAGGCTTTTCTATGACCAATACATGACAGCCGAACTTTGGGGCAATGATCTATATGCGGTTCTGGATGAGGTCTACAGAAGGCGAGCCCGCTTCACGATCGCGTTCATTTCGGCCAGCTATGTGAGCAAACCATGGACGCGCCATGAGCGCCAAAGCGCGCAGGCCCGAACACTTATTGACGATAACCCATACCTGCTTCCGGTCCGTCTGGACGACAGCGAACTACCGGGACTTCGGCCCACAGTGGCTTATGTAGATGCTCGCCTGATTCCGGTCGAGAAGCTGGTGGAGCTCGTTGAACAAAAGCTGCGCAATGCGCCGGGACACACGGTCAAACAACTTCCCGTTCTCCGTAGCCCACGTACCAAGAGTCAGGAACGAGAACTACTTGCACAACGTCCTTCCGGATGGGAGTACCTACTCTACGCTGGAGTTTTGTGGCAACGCCGCGAGGCGATCGAGTTGAAGTGGCGGGACCATGAATTGGGCTATGGCGCACGCCTTGGCCAACATATGGACGATGGGCAGGCGATGAAGTACCTTGGCCGGTCCACCAATGATTTTCAAGCTTGTGCTTCCAACATGATGAAGATGATCGGACCCGCCGTCCAAGAACGAGCTTTTGGGCGTCCAGGCGAACCGGGCAACCCTGAGCTTATTGATCACGTTGCGACGCGTTTGGTGAACCAGTATGAGGCGATTCTCGATATCGCCGCCTCGTTGCGCGGGGTAGGGGTTTCTGCTGAAGCCGCGCCCGTGATGGAGGCAGCCGCCCGCCTCACCGATGAACCACTTAACCAATTCAGGGCTTTCGTGGATCACGTAATTGCTCAAGCCGACAGCATCCCGGAGCTGTTGAACAAGGGAGGCGATCAACCCATTAATCTCACGGCAGAGCTAACCCTTACCGTCAACGCCCAAGCGCAGCATCGATTTCAAGTGGAACTCGAGAAGCTACGCGCATTCCACGGCATTTAAGCCGATTAATCGGTAGGTCTCAGTAACAAGATCTTACGTGCCATTGGCATACATTAATCCGGTCCAACTGCGGTCACGAACGGTCGCGAAAGGACTGACTGGAACCCGGTTCTTGGCCCACGGCTTATGAGAGTGTGTCGTGGTTGTTGATCCATTGCTGGCGGAAGGCCTCAGGGGTCAGGCCACCCAGCGAGCCGTAGGGTCGATACGTGTTGTACTCGATGCGCCAGTCCTCGGCCAAGACCTGCAGTTCCAGCAGCGTGTTGAATTGCTCGCAGACCAGCAGTTCGTCGCGGAACCGGCCGTTGAACGACTCGCAGGTCCCGTTCTGCCACGGTGATCCCGGGTCGATGAAAGCCGGGTCCACGCCGGTGAAGCGGCACCAGTCGGCCAGAGCATGCGCGGTCAGCTCCGGCCCGTTGTCCATCCGGATGTGCGCCGGCCGGCGGCCCAGCGTGGCGACCAGGCCGTCCAGGACGGCCACCGTGGCATCGGCGCTAAACGAGCGGGCCGCCGTGGTGGCCAACGCTTCGCGGGTGTACTCGTCGATGATGTTCAAGAACCGGACCTGACGCCCGTCGACGGTGACATCGGCCTGAAAGTCCAACGCCCACATCTGATCAGGCCACCCGGCCTTAAGGCGTTGATGCCGGGCCGGACCGCAACGCTGCTTCTTACGCACCCGCGCCGGCCGCTTGAGCCCTTCCTCGACCCACAACCGATTCGTGCGCTTCGCGTTACGCACCAGGCCCTCCCGGAAAGCGATCGCATGGGCTTTGCGCCAACCCCACCGCGGATACCTCACCGAGATCTCGCGCAACCTGGCCCGCAGCACCACCTCGGCGTCCGGCACGGCACGCTGTGGCCGGCGTTGCGCTGAGCGATGCTGCCCAACGACCCGGCAAGCCCGCCGTTCGGAAACCCGGAACCGTTGCTGCAAAACGACAACCGCTCTACGCCGCCGGTCCGGGCTCACCAATTTCCCCGGTTGATCTCCTTGAGCATGTCGATGTCCAGCAACTGATCAGCCACGATCTTCTTCAGCCGGGCGTTCTCCCGCTCCAACTCCTTGAGCCGCTTGGCATCATCGGCCTTCATCCCGCCGTACTGCGCCACCCACCGATGCCACGTCGGCTCGGAGATCTCCAGCTGTTCGCACACCTCGGCCAAACCCATGCCCTGACCGATCAGCTTCTCGCCCTCACGCAACATACGGATGACCTGCTCTGGCGTATGTCGGCGCCTGGTACCCATTCGTGATCGTCCTCCCAGCCCCATTCTGGGGCATCGGACTCTCACAGGCGATGGACCTGATCATGGGGATCCAGTCAGTCCGGCAGCGGTTGGCCAAAAGAACGCACCGACAGAGATCGCGGTGCGAAGCGCCGCCGCCGCGAAACCGTCCGATGCGGGTTGGGATCTGAATCAAAGTCAGCGGTGTCCGTGGGATCCCGCGAATGAGATGCCTTGGGATCACGGGATGATCCGACTATTTGTTGCGCCACAATGGTCGCGACAGGACTCCCTTTGGGGGAATTGACAGTGTGGCACTAGGTTCTGCGGCCCGCTGTCATCGATTCGGCTGCGAGGTGGAGTTCGGTTAGGGGCGGGTCAGCCGGCCGCCCAGCCGGTGTTCGTCGCTCGCCAGGACGGCCAACGCTGCGGCCAGGTGTCCGGCCGGTTGTCGGGTTGGCTGATCAGCCTGATTCCGGCGGGGTCGAGCAGGTACCGGGCGAGCCGGTGCGCCACGTCGCCGATGACGGCCGCCGTCACGGGGATCCAGCCGTCGAACCGGGTGTCGATCGCCTGGTCGACCATCGCCTGCGCCTGATCCACCGGCACGCCGGCGGCGGTGAGCAGCCACCGCAGCACCCGGCGGCACCAGCCCTGCCAACCGTCGTCATCCACCACAGTGGCAATGACCGTCGTCATCGCTTCGGCGATGGCGGCCTCCCAGGCGATCAGGAGCTCACCCAGCCCGGCCGCTTGGACCACATCCAGCGACCGCAGGAATCGGTCAAACCGCTGGGCCAGGTCCTCCAGCCACAGCCGCCACGCCTGAAGGACTCGGCGACAAAAGCCGGCGCCTGAGCCGGTGCGGGGATCCGGTCGGTGATCCAACCCAGCCGCTCGTGTTGTCCGGGCGTCCAATGCCAGCGATAGGCCCACGGCCCGTACCGCTGTGACAGGGCCTCGCCGACCGCGTCGACCCATGCCCACGCTTGCGATCGATCACCCGAGCGGTCGTGGCCGCAGATCGACCCGGGTGCAGACACCAGCGCCTGCACCAGTGCGGCGATAAAGGTGGGGTCGCAGTGGAGTTGGCCTCCACCAATTTGAATCGATCAGAAGCCATCTGATGTGATGAAGGAGCGGGGCCTCCGCTCCTGGTGGCGCTTCTGGTGATCACGCGTTGCGCGGTTCACTGGAAGTGGTCAATGTTCGTCACGTCAGTCAGGAGGCCCCTTGATGTCAGGTT
>DASUXL010000325.1:0-9674 GCA_036377915.1 Candidatus Limnocylindrales bacterium | reverse complement strand
ACGAAGGGCATCATCACGGCGTTCTTCCTCCGAGGATACCAGCCGTTAGTCGGATGTGCCCCCAACCTGTTGGCTCGCTCGCACGCGACTGGGCACGAGCACGAGGACGAATCCGGGTCGGGACTCCCGCTTCCGCTCTAGGTGGCTGGTGTTGAACGGGTGTCTGGGGGCTCGATGTCGCTTCGCTGGGTCCGCTGACACGGTCCGCAGACCTGCCGCTGGCCGGGCCGCTGGGGCGTCGAGAACGCCCGCGGCCGCGGTCGGGTCGGTTCTGGGGCCTCTGGTGGCCGAGCAGGCGGGGTGAGGTTGGGCCAACCTCCTCAGCTGGGGGTTACCGCCCAGTTTCCGCCGGGCTGGCCGGTGAGTCCGAGCATGCCGAGGCGGGCCACGTTGACCGCGGCGGCGAGCAGGGCGAAGTCGGCGGCGACCTTGGGGCGGCCGCGGACCCGGGCGCGGCGGCCGCCGTGGCGGCGGCGCATCAGGTGGCCGATCTTGCGTTCCACCTTGGGCCGGGTGGCCCGGTACTCGGCCCGCCAGGCCGGGTCCTTCTGCCGGGCCCTGGCCCGGGCCAGCCGCTCCTCGTGCCGGCCGATCCTGATGGTGCGCCCGCCGGCGGAGCTGGTGCACTGGGCGGCCAGCGGGCAGCCGGCGCAGGCCGCGCCGAAGACGGCGGTGCCGCCACCGGCCGCGGCGGGCCGGATCGGCACGGTCGCCTCGCCCGGGCAGGTCACCGTGCCCTCCTCCAGGTCGATGTCGAACCGGTCCTTGGCGAACCGTCCGCCCGGCGCGGTCGGCGGCTGCACCTTGGTGTGGATCTCGGCGTCGGCCCGCTCCAGGTCCTCGAGCAGCTCCCCGGCGCCGTAGGCGGCATCGCCGTAGACGTCCAGCGGCTCCTCTCCCTTCGACGGCTCGCCCGCGTCCTCGGTGTCCTCCGCGTCGCCCGCGTCCTCCGGGTCCTCGGTGTCCTCCGCGTCGCCCGGGTCCTCGGTGTCCTCGGCGTCCTCCGGGTCCTGCGCGTCTGCCGCGTCCTCGGCCTGGCCTTCGGCGGGTGTGCCGGGCAGGTCCTCGGCGAGCAGGTCGGCGGCGGCCTCGGCGTCGCCGGTGTTGCCCGCGGTGGCGGTGGTCGCGGTGATGATCTCGCTGTCCGGGTCGACCGCCACGTGGCCCTTGTAGCCGTCGAAGCCGCGCGCGGAGGTCTTGTGCCCGTGCCGGGCCTGCGGGTCCACCGTGGAGATCACCCGGTCCCTGGCCACCCGCCGGGCGATCCGGAACACCCCCTCGGCGTCCTCCTCGAGGTCCTGGCCGACCACGGTGGCCAGCAGCGCCGCCGCCTGCGCCACCGCAGGCGCCAGCTCGTCTCCATCCAGCGCGGTCAGCAGCGCCCGCGCATCCCGGGCCAGCGCGTCGACCAGCGCCCCCCGGGCCGCCGCGTCGTCCCAGTCGCAGGCCGGCTTCCCCGCACCGGTGTAGTCGTCGCCGCGGCGCAACAGCCCGCGCAACTTGGCCTCCAGGTCCGCATCGGCGACCCTCAGCAGCCCCCGGATCGCCGAACGGACCAGGGTGACGGTGTCCATCGTGGCCACCGCGTCATACAACGGGGTGGAGTCCAGCACCCGCCTGCGGCCCACCAGCCCGGCCGCCTTCGCCGCCCGCAAGGTGGTCTCGAAGATCCGGTTCGGCGCCTCCGAGGCGGCCAGCCGGGCCCGCATGTCGACCAGCACCGTGTGCACGAACCCCGGGTAGTCGAACGCCAGACCGCCCGCGGCGTACTTCCACCGGGCGTCGAAGGCGAACCGGTCCACCGCCTCCCGATCGCTGAGCCCCTCGATCCGCTGCAGCACCATCACCACCGCCACGATCATCGGCGGCACCGACCGGCGACCCACATCGGTGAACAGGTCGGCGAACATCTCATCGGGGAACAGGTTGAAGCACTCCCGGTGCAGCACCCCATAGATCGAGTCCTCCTCGACCCGGCCCTGGCAGAACTGCACCGTCGAACGCCACAGATCACCCTGCGTCGGCGTGGTCCCCAACGTCATCGATCACTCCCCAGGTCGGCCCGACCCCATCATCCCGAGGCCGACGCGCACAGCGGGGGACCGCCACGCGAAAAACACCAACCACCTAGTAGCCGCGAAAGGGGCGCTGCTGTAAGTCAGCCCTGAGTTACTCGACCAGTCCTGTCGTCGTCCTCGCCGTTGTCCCTTGGCGCGTCCAGCCCGGCGAGGACGTCATGGAGTTGGTCGATCATCTTGGGAAGGTCTTCGCTGGCGGTGTCGTGGAGGATGTGAAGGTCGGTGGCCCAGTAGCCGTGGACGATACGGTTGCGTAGTCGGGTGGGTTGGGCCCATCCGACGCCGGGATGGGTTTCCTTGAGCTCCCCAGAGACCTGGCTCGACGCCTCGCCCAGGACGGTGTAGTTCCACAAGACCGCGTCGCGGCGCAGCGCGTCGGCTCCCAGGTCGTCGGCGTCCAGGTCGCCGATCACTTCCCGGATGCGGGATGCCGCGTGGATCATCTCCCGCAGGAGCAGCAGGTCACGTCGCATAGACGGGCTGGGCGTCCCGGAGCACCTGATCGCGCAGGTGCCTGTTGATCGCGTCCCGGGCGACCAGGTCTACGGGACGGCCGAAGACGTCGGCCAGCTCGTCCTCGAGGTCGAAGAACCGGAATCCGAGGCGTACGCCGGGCGCGAGCTCGTAGAGCAGGTCGATGTCGCTGTCGGGCTCGGCCTCGCCGCGGCTGACCGACCCGAACACCTCCAGGCGTGCCACGCCGTAGCGTGCGCACACCTCACGAAGACGCTCTGCGACATCCCCGACCGCGATCACACCCCCATGGTAGGCGGCATCGCGCTCCGACGTCGCCCGCGAGGAGTGAGAACAGTGATCGGGTGAGCGTGCCCTGTCCAAGCTCCCGCGAAGAGCCTTTGGCTGACCAGGGCGCAGGCAGTGGCCCTGCTCGACGAGAACCGTCGACGTCAGCCCCACCGCTGGTAGCGATGACGGGCGGCCGTCAACCAGCTCGGACCGTTCTCGCCGGCACGCGCGTCCAAGCGCCGGACGGGGCGTCCCGAGCATGGCCGCGGTCGGCTGTCGGCGTCCGCCACTGACAACCCCGAGGAAGGCCATGATTTGACGGATCTCGCGCTCGACGGGGTATGGCCCCGCGTCATGGCCTGGCGCGGCCCGATTGCGGCCCAATAACTCCTCGGAACGCCTGGAGATACGACTTCACGCGACCCCGGGACGACCCAATCCGTCACGGATGCGAGACTGCCATTGACCTGCTATTCTCCTTTTCAGGTGGTTGTCGTCTGGTGGCGTGCCGAGACGGCATCAGTCAGATCGGCATCTGACTACGGATCAGAAGGTTTGGGGTTCGAATCCCTACGGGCGCGCAGACAGGAAACATGCGATGAACTGCGGAAACGCAGTCCGGGTCGGCGTCAGGCGGAAGGCCCGGTGCGGGCCCTCCGGCCCAGAAACGGCCCAGAAACTCCGCCGCCGGGCGCTGACGTCCGCGCGCTGCAGCGCCTCCTCGGAGCCGGTGAGCGCCAGCGCGCTGCCCACTGCCGTTGGCCGGGTATGAGCCCGATCACCCGACGCCGCCCGGCCCTGCCCGCGCCGGGTGAGCCGAGCCTGCTGCTGACCCTGGACGAGGCCGCCCGCGAGTTGCGCTGCGCCCGCCGCAGCGTGGAGCGCTACATCGCTGCGAACACCCTGCCGGTGGTCCGGCTGGGCCGCTGCGTACGGATCGAGCGGTCCGACCTCGTCGCGTTCATCGAGCGCCAGCGTCAGAGCCACGCCCATGGCGCGCCCGCGTAAACGCGTCGTCGAGACCACCTCCCCGATCTACCGGGGTGCCGTCGGGAACTGGCATGCCCGGGTGACGATCGGGCGCACCGCCGACGGCGGGCAACGTCGCCGTCACTTGCAACGCCGCACCAAGGCGGAGCTGCAGACGGCGGTCCGGGAGGTCGAGGCCTCCCGCGACGCCGGGTCGCGACGCTGGACCGAGGTCGCCGACCTCACCCTGGCCGAGTGGCTCGACCACTGGCTGGGCGCCATCGTGCCGATGACCGCCCGCCGGAAGACCCTGGCCACCTACCGCAGCCAGCTGCACCGCCACGTCATCCCGACCCTGGGGCCGTTCCTGCTGCACGAGCTGGAGTCCGAAGACCTCGAGACCCACTACCGGAACCTGCGCGATCGGGGCTGCTCGGCGCACACCGTCGCCGCCGTCCATCCGTCCATCGGGTGCTGCGGTCGGCCCTGGGCGAGGCGGTCCGGCGGCGGCGGCTGGGGATCAACCCGGCGGTGAATGCGCGACCCCCTCGGATCGAGGAGGTCGAGTTCGTCCCGCTCACCGTCGAGGAATGCCAGCGGGTGCTCCGTGCCGCCCAGGCCACCGCTCACCCGGCGCGCTGGTTCCTGGCTCTGTCGCTGGGCCTGCGGCAGGGCGAGGCCCTGGGACTGCTGTGGCCCGACGTCGACCTCGACGCCGGGCGGCTGCGGGTGCGCTGGTCGTGCAGCGCTGGACCTGGCGGCACGGCTGCCCCCGCGAGGGAAACACCCCCACGTGCGGCCGCCGGCGAGCCGGCGACTGCCCCAAGCGCCACGACGGCGGCCTCCGCCTGGTCGAGCCCAAGACCCGGACCTCTCGTCGCACCCTGGTGCTGCCGCCGCCGCTCACCGACGAGCTCCGTCGACACCGCGTCGCCCTGGCGGAGCGGCGGCTGGCAGCCGGACCCAGCTGGGTCGCCGAGCCCGACCTGGTCTTCCCGGCGCCCGCCGGCGGCCTCATCGACCCCCGGCGTGACAACGCGGAGTGGAACCGGCTGCTCCGGGAGGCGGGGGTGCGGCGCGTGCGTCTCCACGACGCCCGGCACACCGCGGCGACCCTGCTGCTAGTTCGCTCGCGGCCTGATCCTGCAGGCCGCTGCCCGGCTGGGCCACGGCGACGCCTCCACGACCCTGCGCGAGTACGCCTACGCCGTCCCGTTGACCGACGGTACCGTCGCCGACGCCCTGGATGACCACCTCAACCAACCTCGCGACGAGCCGGAGCTTCCCAGGGCCGTTGACCCACCACCGGCCGAGGAGCGCTAGCACGCCAGCGCGCTGGCCGCGATCAGCCGCGCTCGCCTCCATCCCCACTGGGGCGCGCGAGGATCCTCTTCGGCTGTGAAGAAGTCACGTGCACTACGGGCGGAGTGGTCTGCCCCGACACGGAGCCTTACGAAGCTTCGGACACTTTACGAGGATCACGCAAAGCGTCGTAAAGAGTGTAAGGTGCGGGTATGGATCCGGTGCGGAACCCCTACACACCCAACGCCGGGGCCCAGCCACCGGCCACCTTCGGCCGCGACGCCCAGATCCACAACTTCAACCTGCTGCTGCGCAGGATGAGCCTCGGACGCACCGAGCAGTCGATGATCGTCACCGGGCTGCGCGGGGTGGGCAAGACCGTGCTGCTCGGCCAGTTCTACCTCGAGGCGCTGAAGCAGGACTGGGTGGTCGTCGAGGTCGAAGCGACCAAGCACGACGACCCGGCTTTCCGCAGCCGCATGGCGGCGGATGCGAAGTCGGTGCTGTTCACGCTGTCACCCAGGGCCCGGTGGAACGAGCGGATCGAGCGTGCCGGGAGGGTGCTGAAGTCCTTCTCGGTCTCGATCGACGCGACCGGCACCGTCTCCGCCGGACTCAACGTCGAGGCGCTCGAAGGCGTCGGGGACCGCGGGGACCTCCCGCACGACCTCACCGACCTGTTCGTCGCGTTCGGCGAGGCGGCGCAGTCGAAGAACCGCGGCGTCGTCCTGCTCTACGACGAGGTCCAGTTCCTCAGTCGCTCCCAGCTTGAAGCGCTCATCACCGCGCTGCACAAGACCGTGCAACGCGGCCTCCCGGTCACCATGGTCGGCGCCGGCCTCCCGCAGATCGCCGAGCTCGCCGGCGACGCCAAGTCCTACGCCGAACGCCTCTTCCGGTTCCCCCACATCGGACACCTCGATCACCCGGATGCCCGACTGGCCCTGGCCCGGCCAGCCGAGGACGAGGGAGCGCACTACACCGACGCCGCACTGGATCGAGCCGTCCTGGTCACCGGGGGATACCCCTACTTCATCCAGGAGCTCGGGTACGCCGTGTGGGGACTGGCCGAAGGACCCACCGTCACCGAGCAAGACGTCTTGGACGCGGAGGCGCTCTACCAGGCCAAACTCGACTCATCCTTCTTCCGGGTGCGCCTGGACCGTGCCACCGCGAAGCAGACCGCCTACCTGCGGGCCATGGCCGCACTCGGACCGCAGCCGCAGAAGGCCGCCGACGTGGCCGCTGTCATGGGCCGAGACTCCACCCAGGTCGGCACCACCCGAGCCGAGCTGATCAGCATGGGGCTGCTCTACACCCCAGAACACGGGTACGCCGCCTTCACCGTCCCACACTTCGACACGTTCATGCTCCGCGCCGTCCCCGAACTCGTCGTGCCGGAGATCCGCAAACGCACCAAGCGCTCCCAACCCGCTGAAACCTGACGACCATCAGCCCGCGAACAAGGCGAGCGCCCACCAGCGACCCGCACGCACCCGCCACCCCCGCCCGCGTCGATGGCACGTCATTGCGCCCAGATTGACGCACCCTGGGGGACGGCTGGTGGTCACGATCGTGCAGATTGCACCCGTTGGACGGCTCCATCCGGACCCGTGGTGTCCCAACGGGTGCATTGCGTACGGGAGTGCCCCCGGGCCGCGGGGTGCGGAGTGCCAGCCGCCTCCGCAGGCTGGTCATACCTCCCCACCAGGACAGGCCGTGTAGCGCTCGACTGCGGATCGTTTGGGCACGAATGGGATGGATTTGGTGCAGTGTGCGCGTTGAATCCCACCCAGTTGGGTCCACCAACGGAGGCGCGGTGCTGTGTCCTTCACGCCGCGTTTGACGCTGGTGCTGCCGAGGGGTGGCGGAAGTGCGCTGCGTCCGCCCGCTGGGACGTGTCTCTGCTGCGCGTCCGATCGTTCGAGGAGGTCGAGGTACTGCCGTCGCGCTCTCATGGCGTGGATGACGAGTTCGTTGCCGCTGTCGAAACGAAGCACGACGACCTCGAGGAGCCGGCCGGTCTGGTCTATGCCGAGGCGTAGTTGTCGGGAGGGGCTGGCTTCGTCGAGGTCGCTGACGTACACGGCGTGTTCGGCGGCATGGACGGCGTCATCGGGTTCGACTCCGTGTTTGCGGGCGGAGTCGTGGACCTTCACGCCACGTAGGCGCGGATGGCTGCTCGGATGGCTTCGGACCGGCTGACCTGGTCGCGTTGTGCCCGCTCCGCCAGGGCGGTCAGGAGGGCGTCGTCGATCCGCACCGGCACCACTTGGGCGGGGCCGTCGCCGAGTGGCCTGCGGCCACGCTTGCGGAGCCGGTCGACGTCGTAGCCGCGTTCGGCTTCGTCTGCCCAGTCCTGGATGTCCTGCTCGGTGACTGGCTTCCCCTGGATCTTCTCCACCGTCCAATCGTAATACGAAAAGGGTGGACGTCAACCGCCCGCGCAGCGGGTATGTCTGATTCACGTCCGCCTAGCTGCGCACCCCGCCTGTGTCCTGCCCCTCTGGTTCGGATGCTGCAGGACCGCCCCGAGCTGGGCTGGCGGCCGGTGCTCCAGGCGCTGCAGGCGCTCGATGCTGACCGGCACCTGGAGCCGGCGCAGCAGCCCGGCCAGGACCTGCCCCAGGCCGCGGGCGACCAACTGGCGATCGGCCACGACCTCGAGCTCGCGCTCGTGTGCCCGGGACGCGGCGGGCACCAGGTAGGTGAGCGCGACGAAGAGGCCGGCGAGGACGCCGGCAGCAGCGCGGCCCTCCATCACCGACTGCACCACGGCCACCGCGCCGACGACGCCGCGGATCGACCAGGCGAAGCGCGCCAACGGGAACCAGCCGAAGAACCGGCCCACCCCGCGGGCGACCGCCAGGATCGCGCGCCACGGTGTGGTGAGCGCCAGGACCGCCACCTCGAGGGGCGCCGAAAGGCGCGTTGCCGGGCGTCGGCGTGGACGATGATCGCGGTCGCCTCCGCCCGGCTGATCCAGCCGCGGTAGGTGGCCTCGACCAGCCACGGCGTGACCACCAGCGACGAGCCGCAGAACGCGAGGGCCGGCGGCGCCGCACCGGCAGCACGGCGGACGTACACCGCCAACCGCGGCAGCCCCGTGCCGCCGTGCGCGTCCAGCACAGGCGCGAGCACGGCCCGCTCGGCCGCGGTGGCCTCACGCGACCTGGTCAGCAGCCGGACTGCGGGCCCTTCCAGACCGCCAGCCGCCAGCACCGTCAGCAGTGTGCCGCCGCCCAGGAACCCCAGCAGACCCAGCGTCGGCGGCAGCACCACCAGCACCATCAGCCAGAGCAGGACGCTGACCAGCAGCGCCGGAACCATCAGCGTCACTCTCAGCACACCGGTCGGCACTCTCATCACCGAACCTCCTTGTGTCGGCACCCGTGCGTTCGATCGACTTCGGGCTCGTGAGCGCCAGAGCCGATCCCGGCTCCTTCGGCCATGGAGACCAGTGTGTGCCCAGGCACCGACACCTCCCGAGTTATCCACAGGCCCAGGTCACCCTCGGCACAGCATCTCGCTCGGCGTGGGTTGATGGACGCCAACGACGTCCAAGAGGAGATCCACCATGACCACGCCCGCTGTCGACGAGAGCTGGGACCGGCTCGGTGCCGTCGCCCAGCTGCTGCATACGGCCGGGCTCGGCGCGCTGGAGTTGCTCACCGCTGCGGAGGAGCTGACGCGGCCGCTGCCGATGCACCGTGCCGACCTGGCCGGTGTCTGTGACCTGGTCGTGGACCTGTGCGACCTGATTCGGGAGGCCCGGAGCCTTGGCTGCTGACCGGCGGCCCGGGTACGCCGCCGAGGCGCTGTTCGACGTCGACGCTCTCGTCGAGATCACCCGCGGTGTCCGCAGCGTCGGCGAGATGCTTGTCCGATGTCGACCACCTGGCGCGGCAGCTCTGAGGTGTAGTTCCACAAGACCGCCTCGCGTCGCAGCAAGTTGGCTCCCAGACCGTCGGCGGCAAGGTCGCCGATCACTTCCCGGATGCGGGATGCAGCGTTGATCATCTCCCGCAGGAGCAGCAGGTCACGCCACATAGACTGGCCCAAGACGTCGGCCAACTAGGGCGTCCCGGCCTCCTACGTCTACGCCGTTGCCCCCGAGGGGCTCTGGTCTCGCCACGACGGGCCCGCGACGGCACCGGCGACCGGAAGGGCTGTCGCACCGTCGGCTGGGGCTGGCAGCACATGCGCGCGGTGCTGCCCCTCAGGGGCGCGGCCCCCATCCGGGCACCGGGGAGGCTCACCCGATCACGAACCGCCATGCCCGAGCAGCATTGCGCGACGACCCCGCGACTATCCGCCCAGATTGATGCGCCTTGCGGGACGGTTCGTCGTCACGACCGTGCAGATTGCACCCGTTGGGCGGCTCCATCCGGACCCGGGGCGTCCCAACGGGTGCATTGCGCACGGAAGTGCCCCGGGCCGTGGGGTCGCCACGCAGACCCGCGCCGCGCTGGAGGCTATCCCAGCAGGGCCGGCGTGGCCGACGTGAGTCGAGACGCCTTGACCGAGTACGTGAACCGCCACGTCAGCTGAGCTGATCACCGCCGGCCTTCGCTGAGATTC
>DASUXL010000324.1:0-6760 GCA_036377915.1 Candidatus Limnocylindrales bacterium | reverse complement strand
ACCCACCTGGTCTCGGCCGAACCGGGCGCCGTGGTGCAGATCCGGTCTTTCGGCGAGGCGATGGCGTGGATGGAGGCCGAACGGGTCAACCTGCGCGCGGCCGTCAGCGCCGCCGTCGCCGCCGGCTGGACCGGGCTCGCCTTCGACCTCGCCAGCCAGATGGTGAAGTTCCTCGACTACGCCGGGCACGTCAGTGACAAAATCAGTATGTTCGAGACGCTTGCCGCGGCGATCGAACCCATGGGGGAAAACAAAGTCAAGTACTTCGTGCTCAACGCCCTGGGCAACGCGTACCAGAAAGCCGGGCGGCACCGCGAGGCGATCTCGGTACTGGAGCGGGCGATCGACGGCCGCGAGGCGCTCGGCGACCGGCGCAATGCCGCCGGTTCCCGGCACAACCTCGCCACCGTCTACCGCATCCTCGGGCGCCTGGACGAGGCGGTGCGCCTGGAGGAAGCTGCCCTGGCGACAGTGCGCGAGGTTGGCTGCGCCGAACTGGAAGCGCTGTTCCTCGGCACCGGCCTACCGTTGATCTACCAGAAGCTCGGCCGGTGGGACGACGCGCTGGGTGCGCTCACGCGAGCCATGGCCCTGGCGCTCCAGCGGGGCTCGCCGCTGGAGACGGGCCGCATCGCCGGCAACCTGGGCTGGCTTCACCTGCGGTTGGGGCAGCTGGCCGAGGCACGGCAGCAGCTCGCCGCCGGTCTGGAGATCGGCCGCAAGTTCGGCGGGCGCGAGGCGGTCGCGCACTGCGAACTCGGGCTGGCGGTGCTGCACAGCCGCCGGGGCGAGCACGCCGCGGCGATCCGCCTGGGGACCAGCGCCTTCGAGGTGCTCAAGACGGTCCTGCCGTCGCGGGAGGCCGAGTGGTGCAACACGCTCGGCGAGGTGGCGGCCGACGCAGGGTCGCACGCCCGGGCTCGGACCCTGTTCGAACGGGCCGCTTCGCTTGCCGCCCAACAGCAGGAGCGGTACGAGCACGCCCGCGCCCTGGCCGGGTTGGGCCGGTTGCTCGGCTCCCGCTCCCACCTCGACGCCGCGATCGAGCAGTTCGAGGCGACAGCCCCGCACGAGGCGGCAAGGCTACGCGCCGAGCTGTGAGGCCCGCCCGGTCCGGGCGGACTCCTCGGCGGCGGCGAGCACCGCGACCACGTGACGTCCGAAGCGGACGCTGAGGGGGTGCTCCGGCCCGCCCACCGACTCGATCAGCTGGGTAATGGCCCGGCCGAACGAACTCGTCGCATCGCCGTCGAACCCGGGCAGCGTCACCCAGCCCGACTCGCCGTGCAGCACGGCTTCGAAGCGGGTGGCGGGCAGCGCGGCGTCGAGCGTCGTCTCCATGGTGCTCACGGCACCCGTCTCGTGACGCATCGTCACATAGGCCGTCTGGCGCGGGCCGCTCATCGCTGTCACCTCCACCACCTGCCCGAGCACCGGGCACAGCAGCGACAGGGCGTGCGGGCCGATGTCCCACAGGCCGCCGTACTCGCGCCGCCACACCGATCCGGCGTACGGGCTGCCTTCGGTGTATATCGATCCGAAGAAGGTGGTGCGGCCGCCCAGCCAGCCGCCGGTCGCGGTTGCTTTTTCAAGCGCGGCAACGATGTCGGGCTGGAACAGGTTGGTGAAGAAGACGACCGAAGCCAGGCCACGCTCCCCGGTCTCGGCGACAAGCCGGTCTGCCGCCTCGACCGTCAGCGCCAGCGGCTTGTCCAGCAGCAGGTGGCATCCTGCCCGCGCGGCCCGCGTCGCCAGTTCCGCCTGGATGTCCGGCGGCAGCGCGATCGCCACGGCGTCAACTGACTTCACCAATTCTTCAAAACCTTTCGGGGGTACCCCCAAAGCAGCCCCCAGCGCCTCCGCCTTGGCCGCGTCGCGGCCCCATACACCGGCGAGTTCGACGCCCGGGTGGCGTGCGAGGGCGGCCCCGTGCACCTCCCGTGCCCAATAGCCAGTTCCGAGCAGACCGAATCTCATGCCTCACTCTATTTGTCAATCGGCTTTCTTACACCAACCGCCACGCCCGGCGCGCCGAATCATTTCCGAAAACCGTTGGGGCTGGCGAAATTCGCCAGCGTCCTAATTGGAGGATCCATAGTGATCGAAAAGAGAACGACAGTGTCGGCCGCCGCGGTGGCCCTGACACTGCTGGCGGGCACGCTGCCGGTGCTCGCCTTCCCGGCAACGCCGCCGGAACCCGTACCGGTCAACGTGAGCGGCCACGCCTGCTTGCGCGACATCGAGGGGGTCAGCTGGCTGTTCGACCCCTGTGTGGCGCCGGGCGAACCGCTGCCGCCGGACGTGGTCGAGGGCATCGAGGAGGACAGGCAAGCGCGTTCCTGCCTGCCTTCGGCCTTGCCCTCCGCACCTTCCTCACTGTTGCCGGTGTCGGCCGCGCCGACCTCGCTGCCTCGGTTGCGGGACTGGGCGTCGCTCGTGACCGCCACGCCCGAGCCGCTGCCGTCGGATCCGGCGCCTTCGGATCCGGCGCCTTCGGATCCGGCACCTTCGGATCCGGCACCTTCGGATCCGGCGCCTTCGGGTTCGGCCTCTTCGCCTGCGGAGCCGGAGCCGGTGCCGTCGGGCGTGACGACGGCCACCGCGACACCGTGCCCGAGCCCGAGTTCGCCGGCACCCACGCCGTCCGAACCCGAGCCCATCCCCACATTCCCGGTCCCCTCACCATCTGGGGAACCGTCCCCCTCACCATCTGAGGAACCCAGCCCGAGCCCGTCGGAGGAACCCAGCCCGACCCCATCGGACCCCGGTCCCAGCCCGACCCCGTCGGACGAACCAACCCCGAGTTCTCCACCGTCGCCCCAACCCACGGCGTCAGCGAGCGAGCCGGTGCCGACCACCGTCCCGACCACCGTCCCCACGACGAACCCGCCCGAGCCGGTGCCTTCACAGACATCGGCGAGCGCGTCACCGTCACCGTCGCCGGACACCTGCCTGGTGGCGCCAGAACTGGCCAACAACGACGACGCGGCCAAGATTAGGGAGGCCGAGAAGGACAAGCTCTGCCCGCCGAACCGCAATCCGCAGCAGCCTGCGATCGTCGTCGCCACCGGCGACTCGATCACGTCGGCGCACATCCAGCTGAATCACTATCACGTTCCACGGAAGTGCGCGGAGAAGCAGAACACCGCTTCCGATCACCGTAACCTGCCCGGCAACGACATGGTTCGCAGCTATGTGGGCAAGTACGTCAACACCATCAACCGCGAAGTGGTCGACTACTACAACTTCGCCCGCACGGACATGGCGACCGGGCACATCCTGACGGCCACACCCGACTTCCAGGATGGGTGCGAGAACGAGTGGAAGCGTGCGTTCCCGCCGATCCAGATGGCCGAGGCGGTCATCGCCAAGGGGAAGCGGGACGGGCGCCGGGTCCTGTCCGTGACGACCGGAGGCATCAACAATACGAACTGGTCTCAGGTCGCCGCCGGTGTTGCCACTTGCGGCATGGTGGAGCTCATTCGCCGGATAGCGGCGGCCGACTTCGCCAGGAGGAACACGCCTTTCAACGCCCTCGTGCGCTACTACGACACGAAGGGCAAGAGGATCGAAAGGCCCGACCTGATCAAGGGCGGCTCGTGCCAGCTTGTCGTGCAGGAGGAGATTACCGGTGACAAGCCGCGGGACATCACCGTCGAGCGGCTTCGCTTCGTGGTCCCGGCCTTCAACGGGCCGGACCATCTCGCCCAGATCACCAGGGACGTCAACACCATCACGACCAGGCTGGTCGCTGCCGGGGCGGACAAGGTGGTGTGGATGGGTTACTACGACCTGACCCCTGCCAAGATCCGGCTCGGTACTTTCGCCAGCCAGTACATTCAGAATACTGAACTGCCCAAGCTGGTGAAGGGGGCCCTGCCGGACATCCCGAATGTCGAGGCGGAGCTGGTCCCGTTCGATGACTGGAAGACTCAGGTGAAGGCCTGGACGGCCGATCTCAACCGGGCCATCAAGGCCAGCATCCTTCCCAACGACCCGATCGTGCGCTTCCAGCCGGCTCCGGTGCTCGATGCCGACAAGATCCAGCGGACGCTCATCGGCGGGTGCCCGCACCCCAACGATCCCGGACATGAGGCCCTGGCAAGGGCTCTCGACACCGCGATCAAAGCGTAACCATCTATAACCGGATACTGTACATGGCTATAGTTGCCATGTACAGTATCCGGCATGCCCCTGGAAGGACCGTCGACCGGCTACCTGGTCTGGCGCCTGGCGACGAAGTGGCGCGCGGCCGTCGACCGGGCGGTGGCGCCGCTGGGGCTGACCCACGCGCAATACTCTTTGCTGGCTTCGCTTTACGGCTTCTCCCGCTCGGGCGGGCAGCGGCCGAGCCAGCGCGAGTTGTCCGACTTCACCGGACTGGAGCCCATCTATGTCTCAAAGCTGGCCCGTGCGCTGGAGCGCTCGGGCCTGCTGACCCGCGAGGTGAACCCGTCCGATCCCAGGGCGGTGAGCTTGCGGTTGACGCGCAAGGGCAAGGACACGGTGGTGCGGGCGGTCGAGGTCGTCCACAAGCTGCACGCCGAGCTGACAGCTCCGATCGGGGGAGTGGACGGCGAGCGCAACCGAGCGCTGATGAAGACGTTGAGAGATCTTCTCGATCCGGGAGCGGGGAAATGACACTGACAGGACAGGATATCGGCGAGGCGCAGGGCGCGCTGTCAGCGCTGTTCGAAGGCGTTCTGCAACCACACGGCATGACCGGCAACGAGTTCATCGCCATGCGGGTCATCGTGACCCGGGGCGGCGAGCTTTCCCCGGAGGGGATGAGAGACTTCCTTGCCTCGCAACGGCAGCTGCATCTCGACCGGGCCGGCACCGACGCGCTGTTCGGCTCGCTTGAGGCGAAAGGCTTGGTGCGCAACGGTTCCCTCACCGGCCACGGCGAGCAGGAGTTCGCCCGCATCAGCCGATCCGTCGGCGGCCTGACCAGCCGCCTGTTCACCGGGTTCGACGCCGGTGAGCTGACCGTCGCGCACGATGTGCTGCGGCGGGTGATCGACCGGGCCGGCGTGCTGCGCGGTGAGCTGTCAGCCGGCGACGGGCTTGCGGTGCATGCGGTAGTGCAGGACGAGGAAGGGTAGCCCGAAAACCCAGAATGCGTGCTCGGCTCGCAGCTCGCCGCCCGCGTCGACGAAGACGTCGAGTTTCTCGGCGAATCCGTGCACGGCCAGGGCGGTCAGCTCGCGGGTCTGCGGGTCCACATAGGTCAGATAGTGGCCGGGCTGGTCGAGGTCGCTGCGGCTGGAGAGCACCAGCCCGCCGTCCTGTCGCGACACTGGTTCGAGGGTGGCGGTGAAATTGGCCTGCGGCAACGGGAATCCGACGCTGACATAGCCCCGCCCATCCTTGCGGTAGGTGGTGTAGATGCCGACATAGATCGGCTCGTCGGTGTCGGCGAACGAGCGGATCCAGCCGCGGATGCTGATCGCGCCGTCGGGCTGGGAGATGGTGTCGATGCGGCTGCGGACGCCCCTTTGTGTTTCCTTTTGATTCATGGGTACCCGTGCCTGCCCCAAAGGCCGGGCCACCAGACTGCGATAGAGGAGATAGCCGGGGCGCACCCACATCCGCCACCGCGGCACGATGTCGAGCGTGAAGCGAGTGGTGTGCTCATAGAACTCTCGCACCAGCGGATCGGTGCCGGCCGGGTCGAACCGCGGCCCGGCCAGGTCGTCCAGCGAGGCGACGATGCCGACGTCGGGTGTGTCGGCGCGGTAGGACCCGCCGAGCACCTCGGCCAGGTCCCGCACGTAACCCGTGCCCACGTAACGGGTCCGCGCCTCCAGCGGCACCACGAACGGCAGCCGCGAGGCGTCGACCCGTTCGGCGAGCAGGCTCACGCCGGGGTCGCGGAACAGGATCGCGGACAGGATCCGGAAGACCACCACGGCCGACGCGGCGGTCACGGCCGCGGGCACCCCGGGCCATAGGGCCGAAAGTGCCCATCCCACAGCCAATCCCACGATCGGGCCGAGGATCACCTTCTGCGGTCTGATGCCGAGCAGGCCCGCGATGGTACCCCCGAACAATCCGACGATAAGCGGGCCGGCACCGGTCAGGGCGCCCACCGCCCAGCCCAATGGCGCCATCAGGGCGCCGCTCATGATGATGCGGGACCACAGCTCCGGGATCTGGCCGGGGCGTTGCCGTTTGCGCGCCACCGCCTCGGTGACCGCGAGGGCCACCGCCGCGACGGCCGCGCCCGCCAGCTTGACCTGCCAACTCCAGGGTGCGGTCATGGACAGGCCCGCGGCCGCGCCGATGACGGCGGCGAACCCGACCGAACCGGGCCGGCGTTCCTGCTCGCTCATCGGACCCCCGGATCGGTCCACACCACTCGGGCCGCGGAGTTCGGGTTGGTGAACTCGACAGCGTCGAGCTTAAGCTGTTTCGCCCCGCCGATGGTCAGTTTGACCGGGCGGGGCGGTTCGCCGAGCACGATTTCGGCCTCGTACTCGACCGTACCGTCGACGGTTATCTGGACGCGGACGGTCTCGCCCAGGCCGGGCACGGAGTCGTGGGGCACCAGGGCGACGGCCGTGTCGAGGGTGGTGTAGCGGCCACCGAGTTCGTAGTACACCGACCCTTTGCCGGCTTCGTGGGGCGGGTTCAGGACGAGGTTGGTGCCGTCGAAGCGGTACCTGCCGCCGGCGTCGTCGGCTGCGTCCACGTGGGCGAGCGAAACCCGGGGTGGCTCGGGCCTGTCCCAGGGGCGCCACACGGCGACGGCCGCGAT
>DASUXL010000323.1:0-14332 GCA_036377915.1 Candidatus Limnocylindrales bacterium | reverse complement strand
GAAACGTTGCTGCGGCGCGATCTGGCGGTCGCGGCGTTCGCCATGTTCAACCGCGGCCAGCAGTTCATCACCGAGGCCGACCTTGACAAGGACCTCAGTGTCCTGTCTCCGGCCGAACCGGCGGCGGTGCGGGCGAGCTTTGGGCAACCGGTCAGCCGGGCAAGGAGAACCGTCGCCGCGTTCTTCTTCGTCCACGTGGCGCAGGCCGATGAGCACGATGCGGACCGGGCACGCCGCACTTTCGAGTTCCTGCACGCCACCTTTGGCGAGTACCTGGTGGCCGAGTACTCCGTCGAGCTGCTGCAAGAGGTCGCGGCGGAGCTGGAATTCCAGCGGACGCGAGCCTTCGGCGGCCGGCCCGACGATCGGGCGTTCCGTGCGCTGCTCTCGCACCAGCCGCTGCTGAAGCGCTGGCCCGTGGTGGAGTTCGTCCGCCATATGGTTATGGAGCAGTCGGCGCTGCGGGACGCGTGCCTTGAGCTCCTCGCAACCAGCCGGAGTCGTGGTGCGGTAGACGGGCTGGAGGCGTATGAGCCGAGCCCGTTCGACTCGGTTGCCAGGCTCGCCGCCTACTCGGTGAACCTGGTGACTTTGGCCTGTATCTGCGCCTGCGGCTGGGGGTGGCCGAGCATCGCGGATTTGTCGCGGGGTGCCGACTGGGAGTCGACGGTGCGGCTGTGGCGGGCAGGCCTGGATCGGCAGGGGCAGGTGGCCGTCATGGGAACACTGATACGAACCGATGATGACCGGGTCGAGCTCACCGGCACTGGCACGGACAGCATCGAGGCCAATACCGCTCGCCTGGTCCAGGATCGGTTGACCGATCTGCGCCTGCGCAGCGGCGGTTTGCTTTGGTGGTCCGCGATGCCACCTACCCCGGGTCAGCTGGAGGTCCACGTCGATGTCGTGGCGATGCTCGCGGACCGGTGGCCCGTCCCGATCCTCGACCATCTCACCCTGCCGGACGAGGACCGCTACCGGCGGCTGGCGGAAGCGACCCGGACGGTGATTATGGCGCCGGACACGGCCCGGTGCTTGCTGAAGCTGCTGATCGACGACGGGCCGCGACTGCCGCGTGAGGTGGTGACGCCGCTGGCAAAGGCAGCTGTGGCGGCATGGATCGGGGACCCACCGGTGCTCCTTCCCGCCCTCATCGTTCGCTGCCCCTACCTGATTGACGATCTTCCCTGGGAGCCGGAAGGTGCCGGTGCTCCAATCTCGCCGCTGTCGTTGCTCCTGCTGCTGCGGGGACTTGAGCGGCTGCCGCGACGGCAACGCCCGAGCTTGGCCGGCGTCGCCGAGTCGGCCGCAATGGCATTGATCGCTGAAGATTTCAAGCCCGAGCAGTCCACCATCGAGATGGTCGACTGGGCGGTCTCGGCCGGGCTCTCCGGCTCCGCCGTGAGCGGCCTGCTCCGTGCTTTCGAGACCTACGGGGCGGCGGTGTGGAAGCAGATATCGCACCGCCAGATGGCCGCGTTGGTCCGGCGCGCCGATGACGTACCGGACAAGCTGCTCGAGGGTTACCGGGCCTGCCATTCCTGTCCCGCCGGCCCGGACGCCAAAGACCTGGATGCCAAGGATTTAAGCATTCTGGGGTACCGCTGACGGCCGTGGCGGGTCCGGAGACCGGACCCGCCACCGAAAACCTGTCGTCAGGCGGCGTCGCGCCAGGCGATCAGGTTGTTGAAGACCGGCTCCACCATGCGGGTTCCGCCGTTGTTGGTGGAACCGCCGGTGGTGTGGATGCCCATCGAGCACTGCCCGACGCAGAAGGGGCTTCCGGCGGCACGGTTCTGGTAGACCGGGCTGCCGCTGTGGCCGTTGAAGGTGTCGTTGCGGTAGAAGATTCTCCGGTCCTCGGTGATGCGCACCTGGTCGGAGTGGAACCACTGCTCGCCGAACGGCTTGTCGACCGGGTAGCCGCGCACGGTGGTGGACAACCCGGTCAGCGTCGCGGTCTGCCACCACATGCCGTACCAGCCGACCGTGTTGCCGACGGTGCAGTTCAGTTTGATGGCGCCGTAGTCGAAGTTCCGGTTGCCGTCGACGGTCCAGCCGACCACCGAGTGCAGGCGCCGTGCCGTGCACGACCCGTACGGGCGGACGCTGCCGTTAGCACCCGGCCATGCCCGGAACTCACCGGTGGGGTACCACGCCCCGCCGCCGCCCGTGTTGAGGCAGTGGCCGGCGGTGGCGAGGGTGTCCGCCCCGATCATCCAGCCGCTGCACCAGGCGATCGTGCGGAAGGTGCCGTCCCCGTTGGGGATGGTTCGTGTCAAAAATACGGTGGCCCGGGACGGGAAGGACGTCGTCGGGTTCTGGCGGACCCGCCCGTCGGGCAGGAAGACGCTTTGCACGCCGACGCCGTCGTCGATCGGCGGACCGATCTTCGACGTGTCCGGTTCGTGGGACGCGCCGTCTCCGCCGGTCACGCCGGTGCCGTCATAGCCGTTGACGCCGCGCAGCCCGCCGAGCGACCGGGGAACCCCGGACATCGTGCCGTCGTCGGCGACCGCGGTGTTCGGGTCGAGTCTGGTTTTGGTGTCGGGTATGCCGGCGATGCCGGGGGTGGCGGTGCCGAGCACCGCCGCGCACGCCGCCATGGCGACGGTCGCGAGCCTTAGTCTGCCGATTCCCACTCCACTTCTCCTCACTTCTTTTCCTCACTTCGAGGGACACAACACCGGCGACGATGTCCGGCCGGGGTTCGGTAAGGCTTCGGTCAGCCTTCGGAGAAGATGAAATGTGCGCCTATCATCAGCGGGTGGCGTCCCGGATGCTCCGCCCCGCCGGCTTCGTGATCGCGGGCCTGCTGATGTTCATGCCGTTCATCGCTGTCTCGTGCGACGTGCCGGGCGGCTTCGGCCGGGCGGCGCCGGGCGGGACGACCAAGTACACGGGCTTCGACCTGACCTTCGGCGGCGAACCGACCGTCGAACCGGCCGACAAGATCCGCGAGGGTGCGCCGGAAACCCTTGCGCCACAACCATTAGCGATCCTGCTCCTGCTGCTGTTGCTGGCCGGGATCGCGGTGACCATCCGGGTCTCGCACAAGCTCTTGCGCCGGGCCACCATCGCGCTGCTTTCCGGGGTGGCGGCGATCTGCCTGACGGTGAACCAGATCAGCGTCCAAACGCAACTTGAGGAACGGGTACCCGCAAAATATGTTCAAAATCAACCCGGCTTCTGGCTTTGCTTGTCCACGCTGCTCGTCGTATTGTTCGCCAACGCCATAGGGTGGTTGCGGACGGCTGCGGAGCAGGCACACAGCCAGAGCAAGTAGCATCTGGCTTGTGGATCTCCTGGAACGTATGGGCATCGTCATCAAAGAGGCGTCGACGCTGCGGATTGTGGCCACCATGCCGGTCGAGGGCAACACGCAGGCCTTCGGACTGCTGCACGGTGGTGCATCGTGCGTGCTGGCCGAGTCGGTGGGCTCGATCGGGGCGACGCTGTGGGGGCATGAGGTCGGGCGGCCGAGGGCGGTGGGCGTGGACATCAACGCCACCCACCACAAGGCGGTCACTTCGGGCGAGGTGATGGCGGTTGCCACGCCGATCCGCCTCGGCGCCACCATCGCCAGCTACGACATCGTCATCACCGATGACACGGGCGACCGGGTGTGCACCGCCCGGCTGACCTGTTTGATGAAGTCATGACGTACCTGACCGGGCTGGAGTGCCCACGTTGCGGCTTGACCTACGACGCTTCGGTCCTGCAGAACCTGTGCTCGTGCGGCTCGCCGCTGCTCGCGCGCTACGACCTGGAGGCGGTGGCCAAAGCTGTTTCACCGCAAGACTTTTCAGGGCGGGAGTCGAGCCTGTGGCGGTACCGGGAGCTGCTGCCGGTCGAGGGCGATCCGGTGACCCTGGGGGAGGGCTGGACGCCGATGCTTCCCGCCCCCACCTACGGCGTCCATATTGGACTTCCCAACCTGCTCGTCAAGGACGAGGGCCTCACGCCGACCGGCTCGTTCAAGGCGCGCGGCGCCGCGGTCGGTGTGGCGCGCGCCCGTGAGCTGGGCGCCACGCACGTGGCGATGCCCACCAACGGCAACGCGGGCGCGGCCTGGGCCACCTATGCCGCCCGCGCCGGCATCAAGGCGACAATTGCCATGCCGCTGGCCGCACCGACCATCACCCGCCAGGAGTGCCTTGCCGCCGGCGCCGAGCTGCACCTTGTCGAAGGGCTCATCTCCGAGGCCGCCAAGGTGATCCGCTCGCTTGACAACGTCTTCGACGTCTCGACCCTCAAGGAGCCGTACCGCCTGGAGGGCAAGAAGACGATGGGCCTGGAGATCGTCGAGCAGCTGGGCTGGCGCGTCCCGGACGTGATCCTCTATCCCACCGGCGGCGGGGTCGGGCTGATCGGCATCCACAAGGCCCTGGAGGAGATGCGCCAGCTCGGCTGGATCGGCGCCCGCTCGCCGCGCCTGGTGGCGGTGCAGTCGACCGGTTGCGCCCCGATCGTGCGGGCCTTCCAGGCCGGGTCGCGGCGGGCCACCCCGTGGGCGGACGCGCAGACGGTCGCGTTCGGCATCACCGTTCCGGCGCCCCTGGGCGATGAGCTGATCCTTGATGCTCTTTTCTCATCAGGGGGTACCGCTGTAGCCGTCGACGACGACGAAATCCTGACCGATCTTCGGGAGTTCGGCGCACGGGAGGGCCTGATGCTGTGCCCTGAGGGGGCGGCGTGCCTGACCGCGGCGCGCAAGCTGCGCGCGGCCGGCTGGCTGACCCCGCACGACGAGGTGGTCGTGCTCAACACCGGATCGGGCCTGAAGTATCCGGGGACGGTTCGGGCCGTTCCGAACGTTCCGAGCGTTCCGACCGTTTCGCTCACGGCTGACGCTTAGCGGGATTCGGGCCGCCTTCGAGGCTGTTGTGCGAGGCATGACTGATCCGCTTGACGCCTACAGCCAGATCGTGACGGGTGTGGCACGCACGGTCCTGCCGAGCGTCGCCGCGGTTTCCGTGCGCACCCCGCGCGGCGCCGGTGCCGGATCGGCCGTTTCCTTCACCGACGACGGGTTCCTGCTGACCAGCGCCCACGTCGTCAACGGGGCCGTGGCCGGCGCGGCGACCTTCCCCGACGGTTCCGAGGCCCGCTTCGATGTGGTGGGATCGGACCCGTTGTCCGATCTCGCGGTGCTGCGGGTGCGGGCCGCCTCGGTGCGCCCGGCCGTGCTCGGCGACGCGGACAAGCTGCAGGTGGGCCAGCTCGTCGTCGCCGTCGGCAACCCGATGGGCCTGGCCGGTTCGGTGACCGCCGGGGTGGTTTCGGCCCTGGGCCGGTCGCTGCCGACACGCGACGGCCACCGGGTCCGCCTCATCGACGATGTGATCCAGACCGACGCCGCTCTCAACCCGGGCAACTCCGGCGGCGCGCTGGCCGACTCCACCGGCAAGGTGATCGGCATCAACACCGCCGTCGCCGGGTTCGGCCTCGGCCTCGCCGTGCCGATCAACTCCACCACCCGCCAGATCATCAGCGAGCTGATCACTACGGGCCGGGTGCGGCGCGCGTGGGTCGGCATCGCCGGTGCGCCCGTGCCGTTGCCGCCCCCGATGGCGACCAAACTGGGCCAGCGCCACGGTTTGCGCGTGGTCGAGGTCGTTCCCGGCAGCCCCGCCGGCCTGGCCGGGGTGTACCTTGGCGACGTCATCCTGACCGCGCAGGATCAGCCGATCCAGAACGTGCAGGCGTTGCTGCGCCTGATGCTCGGGCGGGCGATCGGCAGCCGCATGCCGGTCACCCTCCTGCGCAAAGGCGCCCTCGTCGACGTCGTCATCACCCCGACCGAGCTGAACTGAACTGAACTGAACTGAGAATCAGAGTCAGAGTCAGAGTCAGATAAACCGCCAGAGGTGGTCGTTGGTGCCGTTGTCGTCCCAGATCACCACCTGCGCCCCCGCTGAGCTGGATGCGCCGGAGACCCCCAGGACACGGCCACCGTTGGCGGCCTGGATGCGGAAGTAACCGTCGCGCCCGTACCGCAGCCGCCACCTGCGGTCCCCGCTGCCGGCATCGGGCAGCTGCACCAGGCGCGCGCCGTTGGCCGTGCCGGCGTTCTCGACACCGAGCACTTTGCCGCTGTGGGAGTTACGCAACCGCAGGTAGCCGCCCGTGTCCGTGATGGCGGTCCACAGGTGGTCGGCCGTGCCGCTGTCGCCCCACTGCACGACGAGGGCGTTGTCCGCCGTGGACATGTCGCGCACGCCCAAGACCAGACCGCTGTTGAGGTTCTGGATCCGCCTTGCCCCGTTGGGCAGGAACCGCCACTGGTTGTCCAGCGTGCCGTTGTCCGGATCCTGCACGGCCCGTGCGCCGTTGGCGGTGGAGCCGTTGAGGATCGCAAGCAGCTTGCCGGTGTGAACGTTGCGGATTTCATGGGTACCGTCGCCCACGTCCACCACGGTCCAACGGTGGTCCGCGGTCCCGTTGTCCGCCCACTGCAGGATCGGCGTGTTGTCCGCGGTGGCCATGTTCTGCACCCCGAGCACCTTGCCGCTGTTGAGGTTTCGCAGCCGCACCGCACCTCCGTCCACGATGAGCTCCCAGTCGTGATCCGGTGTGCCGCTGTCGGTCCACTGCAACGCCAGCCCGCCGTCGGCGGTGGACATGTCCTGGATCCCGAGCACCAGCCCGCTGGCCGCGTTGGCCAGACGGAAGGTCGCGGCGCCGCCACCACCGCCGGTACCGGTGTTCCAGTAGACCGTGTAGTTGTGACCGTGCGCGTCATAGAACGGGATCAGGTTCACCGCGGACCCGTTGGCGGTGGCCGTGAACGCGAGCGCCGTGGGGGAGGTCCGGCTGATCGAGGCGGGGTTCAGCGTGGGCGGTGAGGTGAGCGCGGTGCTGCCGTAGTTGCCGGACAGGACGACCGGCCCGTAGGTGACCGCTCCGATCGCGGCATTGTCGTTGCTGGGCCTCAGGTTCACCTGCATGGGCAGGCGCAGCGTCACGGTGTCGCCGGATGCCCACGTCCGGGTCAGCGAGGCGTAGCTGCCCGGTGTCGCCGCGATGCTTTGCGCCACGCCGTTGACGCTTATCGTGGCGCCGCTTGTCCAGCGCGGGATGCGCAGCCGCATCGTCCACGATCCGGCGACGTTTCCCGTGACCTGCAAGGTGATGGTGTCGCCGGCCGGGTAGGAGGTGGTCTGGGTGACGGTGATGCCGCGCTGGGTCCAGTCGAGCACCGAAGGGTGGAACAGGTTCACGGTCAGTGTGGTGCCGTTGAAGAAGTAGATGGAGTCCATCAGCTTGGTGTGCGTCTCAAGCGCCGTGCCCTGGCAGCACCAGAAGGTCCCGTAGTCGGTGCTGAAGCTGCCGCCGCCGAGCGCGGGACCGGTCTGGCCCCGCCGCCCACCCGGGTTGAGCGGCGTGAAGTAGCAGACGTGGCCGTGGCCGTCGGCCGGATTCTGGATGCCGATCAGGTGGTTCAGCAAGGCCCGCTCGTAGTAGTCGAACAGGTCCACCCGGTTCGGGTCGAGCAGCCAAAGCTCCCGGGTCAGCTTGAGCATGTTGTGCGTGTTGCAGCTTTCGCAGGTGTCGCTGCGCAGGAACGAGGCGATCGCGTTGGGCGCCCGGAAGAACTCGCCCTGGCTGTTGCCGCCGATGACGTAGGTGTGCGCGTTGACGCAGATGTTCCACGCGTTGCCGGCGATGTCGCGGTAACGCGTGGTGCCCGTCGCCTTGTACTCCCGGGCGGCGCCGACCCACTTGGGAACCTGCGTATTGGCGTGCAGCCCGTTGAGCTGATCGGAGTTGGCGGCGAGCGGATCGAACACCGCCGCGTGGTCGAAGCGCTGCGCGACCGTCATCCAGCGGGCGTCGCCGGTCTGCTGGTACAGGTCGGTGAGCACGGCGTTCATCCCGCCGAACTCGATGCGCATCGTGGTCTGCATCTGCGAGTAGCTCAGCCGGCCGGTGCGCCAGTCGACCCAGCCGGCGAAGCGCAGCAGCACGTCGCGAGCCTGGGTGTTGCCGGTGTAGCGCCAGACGTCGAGCAGCCCGGCCAGCATCTTGTGCAGGCAGTAGTACGGGACACCGCGGCGGTTGCCGGTCTCGACTGTGTTCAGGTCGGACTCGGGGAAGCCGGAAAGGTATCCGGTGTTGAAGCCCGCGGCGGCGTTGTTGGCCTGACACTTCGCAAGCTCGGCCACCATGTAGGCGGCCTTGTCGCGGCAGGTGGTGTCGCCCAGCGCCGCCCATGCCTGAGCCCACGCGGACAGGAAGTGCCCCTGGCTGTGGCTGCGGAACTCGAAGTTGGGCGCCTCCCATCCGCCGCAGGCCGCCGCGCCCTGGGTGGACAGGCGGTGGTTGGCCCGGAAGTTGTACAGCAGCCGGTCCACGTCGATGAAGCGCAGGTATGACAGGGTCCGGTTCTGGGTGTCGAGCCAGCGGCCGGCGGTCAGCCGCACCTGGCCGAGATCGAACGGGAACGCCGAGACACCGATGTCGGGGCGGGCCGGAGCGAGGGCGGCGGACGCGCCATCCGCGTCGACGGTGGACGTCAGGGCGATGGCGGCGGAGGCGCCTGCGGCCTGCAACAGGCCGCGGCGGGTCAGCTGCGACGTGGGTACGGACATGGGAACTCCAGGGCGGTTTACGGGTGTGGCAGGGCAGAATCGCCGGCGCCCGGAATCCAGCAATGTCGCTGCGTGAATCTTAACAGCAGTCAACTCTGGTGCCGCGCGCCCTCCCGTGGTAGGAATTTTCCAAATCGATAGATCGAGCGTGAAATTTTCCACCGAGCTGGAGGGCAGCGGATGAGAAGGTTCATGGCAAGTATGGCCGCGCTTGTGGCCGTGGTCGCCGCGTCGTACGCGGTCCCGGCACCAGAGACGCGGTCCGTCGACTTCCAGGGCTACCGGATCGCTGTTCCGGGCGACTGGCAGGTCGTCGACCTGGCCGCCGAGCCGGGCGCGTGCGTCAGGTTCGACCGCCCCACCGTCTATGTCGGACACCCGGGCGACCAGTCGTCGTGTCCGGCCGGGCTGACCGGCCGGACCGCGGGCGTTGTCCTCGAGCCGATCGACGCCACCACGGCGGAGCGGATCACGGACGCCACGACCCTCGTGCCGGCGGGCAGGGCGGTCGCGGAAACCCTTGTGCCGCAAGACGGTTCGTTCCAGGTGGCGGTGCAGGGCGCGGGCGTGCTCGTCACCACCGCCCACACCACCGGCACCGAGGCCACGATCCGCCGGATCCTGGCGTCGGCGACGATATCCAAGGATGCCAAGCCGGCCGCGGCGCTCAGGAAGACCGCCGGTGCGGCGGCGCTGGCGGCGGCCGGACCGCAGCCGGGCACCTTCGCCGGCCGGGGATTCGACACCTGCGCGGCCCCATCGCAGTCGACGATGAACACCTGGCGCAACAGTTCGCCGTACCGCGCGGTGGGCATCTACATCAGCGGATCCAGCCGGTCGTGCAGCCAGCCCAACCTGACCGCGACCTGGGTGACGAACCAGACCAACAACGGCTGGCGGCTGATCCCCATCGAGCTTGACTACCAGGCGCCGTGCGGAACCCGTACCCCCAAAATGTCCAGCAACCCGGCAACGGCGCGCAACCAGGGCGCCAGCCGGGCAACCGCGGCGGTCAACGCGGCCAAGGCACTGGGCATCGGCCCGGGAAGCGCCATCTACAACGACATCGAGCACTACCCGTCCAACGCCTCCTGCCGGGCCGCGGTGCTGTCGTTCCTGTCGGGCTGGACCGTGCGGCTGCACGAGCTCGGCTACCTGTCGGGCATGTACTCCAGCGGCTCGTCGGGTGTCCTTGACGTGTGCAACGCCTACAGCGACCCGGCCTACGTGCGCCTCGACCACCTGTGGTTCGCGTGGTGGAACGGGCAGGCCAACAACGACACCGGCCAGTACTGTCCGTCCAATGTGTACGCCAACCGGCAGCGCCTGCACCAGTACGCGGGCGACGTCTACGAGACGTGGGGCGGTGTGCAGATGCGCATCGACCGCGACTACCTGGACGTGACGACCGACCCCGGCAGCGGTGAGCCGCCGCCCAGCTTCAGCGTCATCGTGGACAACGAGACCGCCGGGCGGTTCCGGGCCAGCGCCAACTGGGGCTCGTCGGACTTCTCCACCCAGCGCTACGGCAACGACTATCGCTTCGCCGACCCGGTGTCCGCGAGCGATGTCGCCTGGTACCAAATAAATGTCCCGGAAACCGCGAGCTACGAGATCTCCGTGTGGTACCCCGCGGCCTCCGGCTACAACGACTCGACGCCCTACATCGTCGCCACGCCCAGCGGCAACCAGTCGGTCCGCGTCAACCAGCGGATCAACGGCGGGCAGTGGATTTCGCTCGGCGTGTTCACGCTCGCGGCCGGCGACGGGGACCGGGTCGGCGTGAGCCGGTGGACCAGCGGCACCGGTTACGTCGTCGCCGATGCCGTCAGGGTCACGAGGGTGTGATCACGGCAGTAGCGTCGGCAGCGGCGGAAGGTGAATCGGCAGGCTGATCGTCGGCAACGGCAGCGGCGGCAGTATGCCGCCCGGACCGCTCGGGCTCGGGCTGGGCGTGGGCGCCTGGCCCGGGCCGGAACCGCCTCCGGGGCTGGGTTGCGGCGCGGTGCCCGGGGCCGGTGTCGCGCCCGGCTGCGGCACCGGCACGCCGCCGGCGCCAAGGATCGTTGCCAGCAAAGTCTTTACCCGCTCCAGCTCGGCGATGAGCGCGTCGCGTTCAAGCAGTGAGGTCACGTTGGCTATCAGCGTCTCGGCCTCCTTGACCAGCCGCTGCGCCTCGGCCGGGCGCTGCTCGGTGACGGCGGCGCGGGCGTCGGCCATCTTGACCTTGGCGGCGTCGGCGCTGGCGATGGAGGCGTGCTCGGTGAAGATGCGCTGCGTGATGGGCCACAGCGGGCTGTCCGGCCGGGCGTTGGACGCGGCGGCGACGGTCGCGCCGGCGCCGAGGCTGGCGGCGAGCGCCGCGGCGATCAGCCCCCAGGTCAGCTTGCGGCGCTTTGCCTTGGCGCGCTTGGGAACCGCCGTGGGGGACAGCTCCTCGCGCCATAGCGACAGCGCGAGGGCGAGGGGGTCGTCGCCCGGGGTCGTGCCGCCGCGGCCGAGCGCGTCGAGCAGCGCGTCGTCGCGGGCGAGCGTCGCCTCGTCGGGTTCGAAGGGGGTTAGCTGTTCGTTCATGACGCCATCTCATCGACTAGGCTGCTGGCGATGGTCCTCAGCCGGTGCAGGGCGCGTGACTGCGCCACCCGCACCGCCGCGGCGGACATGCCCAGGACCTTGCCGACCTCCTCGGCGGGGAGGCCGACCGCGACCCGCAGCACGATGATGTCGCGCTGGTTCTCGGTCAGCTCGCCCAGCAGAGAGTGGAGATGCCTGGCTAGGTCGGAGGCGACGGCCAGCTGCTCGGGCCCGGGCCTGGCGTCGGCTCGCTCCGGCACATTGTCCACAATGGACAAGGGAAAGCCTCGCGTGGCAGCGCGGTGCGCATCGGCGACCTTGCGGGCCGCGATACCAAACACAAATGCCGAAAATGGGACGCCCTGGTCGCGGAAGCGAGGAAGGGCACCAAGTATGGCGACACAGACTTCTTGCGCGACATCGTCAGCGGTGGTGTAACCGCCACTGATCGGGCCAAGCCTGGCACGGCAGTAGCGAACGATCTGCGGCCGCAGGTGGGCAAGGAGGGACTCGACAGCCTCACGCTTGCCCTGCACCGCCTTGGCCACCAGGTCAGGCTCGGTCAACACACACCTCCTCCCACGGCGCCTGTAACACTATCGCTCCCGGACGCGATAACAACTCAACGACCGAGCCGCCACTTGGGAGGAAGAGTTGGGAGTCGAGGTCAGGGTAGAGGGTCTCACCAAGACATTTGGCAGCCAGCCGGTCTGGTCCGATGTGAGCCTGACCCTGCCCGCCGGTGAGATCTCGGTGCTGCTCGGCCCCTCCGGAACCGGCAAGTCCGTCTTCCTCAAAACCCTGGTCGGGCTGCTCGAACCCGACCGCGGCTCGGTCTGGATCGGTGAGCGAGACCTGCCGCGCCTGCCCGAGCGCGAACTCTACGAGGTCCGCAAGCTGTTCGGCGTCCTGTTCCAGGACGGCGCACTGTTCGGCTCGATGAACATCTACGACAACGTTGCCTTCCCGTTGCGCGAGCACACCCGCTGGCCGGAGCCTGAGATCCGCGAGATCGTCACCGCGAAGCTGGAGATGGTGGGCCTGCTCGGGGCGGAGAAGAAACTGCCCGGCGAGGTCTCCGGCGGCATGCGCAAACGCGCCGGGCTCGCCCGCGCACTCGTGCTCGACCCGCAGATCGTGCTCTTCGACGAGCCCGACTCCGGCCTGGACCCGGTCCGCACCGCCTACCTCAACCAGCTCATCATCGACCTGAACCAGAAGACCGACGCCACGTTCCTGATCGTCACGCACGACATCAACACGGCCCGCACGGTCCCGGACAACATCGGGCTGATCTACCACGGGCACCTGGCCATGTTCGGCCCGCGGGAGATGCTGCTCTCCAGCGAGGAACCGGTCGTACGGCAGTTCCTCAACGCCCAGCGCATCGGGCCGATCGGCATGACCGAGGAGAAGGACGCCGACGAGCTCGCCGCTGAGCGAGGGCAGGAACTCCCGCCGCTGCCGCCCATCCCGCGCCAGCTGCAGCCCTCCGACGGGCAGCCCCGCCGCGCCGAGCGCGAACCGGGCCACTGGTGCTACGAGAACAACATCTTCCCGCCGATCGGATCCTTCCAATGATCAGATCCAGCGGCCTGTTCTTCGTCTTCTGCCTCGAAACCGCCCGGGGCCTGTTCCGCAAACCCTTCCAGGGCAAGGAGTTCATCCAGCAGGCCTGGTTCATCAGCTCGGTGTCGATCCTGCCGGCGGCGCTGGTCTCCATCCCGTTCGGCGCGGTCATCACGCTGCAGCTCGGTTCGCTGGTACAGCAGCTGGGCGCGCAGAGCTTCACCGGCGCGGCAAGCGTTCTGGCCGTCGTGCGCGAGGCCGGCCCGATCGTCACCGCCCTGATCGTGGCGGGCGCGGGCGGCTCGGCCATCTGCGCCGACCTCGGCGCCCGGAAGATCCGCGAGGAGCTCGACGCCATGGAGGTACTGGGCATCAACGTGGTGCAGCGCCTCGTCGTGCCCAGGGTCCTGGCCAGCATGGTGGTTGCCATGCTGCTCAACGGCGTCGTCAGCGTCGTCGGCGTGGGCGGTGGCTTCTTCTTCAACACCGTCATGCAGGACGGCACGCCCGGCGCGTACCTGGCCAGTTTCCAGGCCCTCGGCCAGCTGCCCGACCTCATCTCCGGCGAGATCAAGGCGCTGGTCTTCGGGGCGATCGCCGCGCTGGTCGCGTGCTTCATGGGCATTCACGCCAAGGGCGGGCCGAAAGGCGTCGGCGACGCGGTGAACCAGTCCGTCGTCATCACCTTCATGCTGCTGTTCGCGGTCAACTTCGTGCTCACGGCGATCTACTTCCAGATCGTCCCGCAGAAGGGGGCGTGAGATGATCCTCGACCAGCTCGGCGCCCAGCTGTCCTTCTATGCCCGCGCATTCGCCTGGGTGCCAAGGACTTTGACCCGCTACCGGCGCGAGGTGCTGCGGCTGCTCGCGGAGGTCAGCTTCGGCACGGGCGGGCTGGCGGTGGTCGGCGGAACCGTCGGAGTCATTGCCTTCCTGACATTCTTTACGGGTACCGAGGTCGGCTTGCAGGGATACCAAGCCCTGAACCAGATCGGCAGCGGTGCCTTCACCGGCTTCATCTCCGCCTACTTCAACACGCGCGAGATCGCCCCCCTCGTTGCCGCCCTTGCCCTTTCGGCGACCGTCGGGTGCGGCTTCACCGCGCAGCTGGGCGCGATGCGCATCTCCGAGGAGGTCGACGCGCTCGAGGTGATGGCGGTGCCCTCCGTACCCTTCCTGGTCACCACCCGCATGATCGCCGGGTTCGTCGCCGTCATCCCGCTCTATGTGCTGGGCCTGCTGTCGAGCTACTTCGCCACCCGCACCATCGCGACCGTCTACTTCGGGCAGTCGGCCGGCACGTACGACTACTACTTCGACCTGTTCCTGCCACCGGTGGACGTGCTCTGGTCGTTCGCCAAGGTGCTCGTGTTCAGCGTCATCGTCGTCCTGATCCACTGCTACTACGGGTTCCACGCAAGCGGCGGCCCGGCCGGCGTGGGCGTGGCTGTCGGCCGCGCCGTCCGGGCCGCGATCGTGTCGGTCAACGTCTTCGACTTCTTCCTGTCCCTGGCGATCTGGGGCGCCACGACGACGGTACGGGTGGCGGGATGAGCCAGCCGCCGCACACCCCAAAATCCGGCAATTTGCCAGGC
>DASUXL010000322.1:0-14170 GCA_036377915.1 Candidatus Limnocylindrales bacterium | reverse complement strand
GGCGGCACCCGGCGCACCCTGCCGTCCGGGAAGGTCAGGTCGTATCCGTTGCCGTCCCAGTGTGCGGGCGGCATCTGCGGGTCGCGGCCGGTGAAGAAGTACCGCGCCTGCTGGATCGTGTTCAGCAGCTCCAGCTCCTCGGCCTGGTTGTGCTCCCACTGCCGCGGCTTGGTGTCCAACCGCCGGTCCATGCTGTCGCGGACGAGGGCAAGGCTCGTCGCGGCGTGTTGGAAGTCACGCATCGCGCGGCGGCCGGTGTCGCCGGCGACGCGCTTGGCCCAGACGCGGGCGGCGTGGCGGCGGCCCAGCGTGCCGAGCGTGGCGAGTTCGGGCGGGGTGAACCATCCGGCGCGGACATACGGCGGCAACACTTTGACGGCAAGACGGCCCTCCCTCGCCCGCACCCACATGGCCACACCGACCATGGCGAGGAACACCGGCACCATCACGGCGATGTAACCGTAAAGGAACACGTATGGGCTGCGGTCAGCGCTGAGGATCGCCATCAGGTTCCAGGCGCCGTGCAGCATCATCGCCAGGATCAGGCCGGGGATCGGGGCGAGCATCCGCACGGCCAGGTTGGGCGAGCGGGCGGCAATCCCGATGCCGATGCCGGTCATCGAGGTGAACAGCGGGTGGGCGAAGCCCGACATGAAGATGCGCGCGATGAACAGGCCGAAGACCAGCTGGGTGCCGGAGGCCGGGCCGTAGTCTTCGTAGCCGGACATGAACCCGTGGCCGCCGAGGTACAGGACGTTCTCCACCATCGCGAAGCCGATGCCCGAAAGTCCACAGTAGACAATGCCGTCGGTGATACCGGACACGTGGGAACGCCGGAACCACAGGATCAGCAGCGGCCCCAGCGCCTTCATCAGCTCCTCGATGAACGGCGCGACCAGGACCCCGACCAGACCGTCATTGAGCGCCAGGTCCTTGGCGGCGAACGTGTTGACCCGGTATGCGACGTAGGTGGCGGGCGCGGCGCCCCAGCCGAAGGCGAACAGCAGATAGTGGATCGGCTCCGGCTCGTAGCGGTCGAGCCACAGGAAGCAGGCGACGAGGAGGGGTACGGGGAGGATGGCCGCGGCAAGCCCGACGGTCAAACCGAGCGGGCCAAGGTTGAATCCCAGCTCCAGCAGCATCGCGACGGCGGCGGCGCCCACCAGCAGGCTTGCGAGCGTGACGAGCAGCCAGCGCGGCAACATATGCCTGCGCGCGGGCCTGGACAGCGCCGCGGGCGGCTGCGGCCCACCGGGCCCTTGCCCACCCGCCTGCGGCCCACCCGACTGCGGCCCGCCGGGCTGGTGCCCACCTGGCTGCTGCTCCATCGGCTGCGGCCCACCGGACTGCGGCCCACCGGACTGCGGCCCATTGGGCGGCGGCCCGTTGGGCGGCGGCGCGGGCGGTTGCAGGTACCCCATGGCGGCCAGCCTACCGAAGGCGCCCGACGGAACCGGGTTCACGTTCACCAGCCGGAGACGCTATGATCTCGGACAGGTCACGAGTGCCAGCCGCCCCCACGCCTGATGCGTGCGGGCAAAGCCCCGGCTTGCTGGCCGGCAACCCTCCGCCACGGTGGGGTGCCCCGGGTGATGACCGGGCCCCGTGCGCGATGGCCGCGCCGGGTGGCAAGCGTGGAGGTGTCTGGTGTCTGCCGTCGTCAACCCTGTCTGTCGTCCCACCGTTGCGGCCCCGGAGTGGGAACCGCTGCCCGCCGGGGATCTCGAGGTCCTTGGCGTTCCAGGACAGATCAATCTGGACTACGCGGCGACCGCGCCGTGTCTCAAGGCCGCCGCCGACGCGGTCACCGAGCTGCTTCCCTGGTACGGGTCGGTGCACCGGGGCGCGGGGGCATTGTCGCAACGCTGCACGCTGGAGTACGAGCGGGCGCGGCAGACGGTCGGCGACTTCATCGGCGCCCGCGCCGGCGACCATGTCGTCTTCACACGCAACACCACCGATTCGCTGAACATTCTGGCGCACGCGCTCCCCGCCGGTACCACCGTGATCACTTTCGCGAGCGAGCACCACGCGAACCTGCTGCCGTGGCACCGCCCGATCCGGCTGCCCGTCCCGGGTTCCCGGTGGGAGGCGGTGCGCTCGCTGGCTGCCGCCCTCGCCGAGGTGAAACGGGAGCCGAAATCGAGCATCCCCGGCGGACCGCCAACACCGCGGACCCGCCAAGGGGAGGCTCGACATCGGCCGACCGGGCCCGTGCTCGTGGCGGTCACCGGTGCGAGCAACGTCACCGGCGAGATCTGGCCGGTGGCGGAGATGGCGTTCATCGCCCACCGCCACGGCGCCCGCATCGCGGTCGACGCCGCCCAGCTCGCCCCGCACGTGCCGATCGACCTGTCCGAATTGGACATCGATTACCTTGCGCTGTCGGGACACAAGCTTTATGCCCCATTTGGTACCGGGGTGCTCGCCGGTCGGTCGGACTGGCTCGACGCCGCCGACCCTCTGACCAAGGGCGGCGGTGCGTCCGCCCGGGTCGGTGACGCGACCCATGACATCCGCTGGACCACCGGCCCCGCCCGCCATGAGGCCGGCACCCCCAACCTGCTCGGCGCCGCCGCCCTGGCCAAGGTGTGCGCCACCCTCGACGCCGCCGACCGCGACGCCCTGCACCGCCGCGAGCAGAACCTGCTGGCGCGCCTGCGATCCGGACTGTCCACAATCGACGGCGTGGAGGAGCTGCGCACGTTCGAGGCGGACGCCCCGCGCATCGGCGTGGTGTCGTTCGCCGTACGCAACCGCGACTCCAGCGAGATCGCGCAGGTGCTGGCACGCAAGCACTCCATCGGCGTGCGCGACGGCCTGTTCTGCGCCCACCCGCTGGCGCGGCGGCTGCTCGGCGAGGCAAGCGTGCGCGCGGGCTGGGACGGGGTCCCGGCAACCGCTTTGCGCGCCAGCATCGGACTCGGTACCACCGAGTCCGATGTGGACGCACTCGTCACTGCGCTGGCCGCCCTGTAGGCCAGCCGGCCTTATAGACCGACGAAATAGAAGGCCACGTAGAGCCAGAAGGCGAAGTTGTGCTGGGCCGTCGGCCCGCCTTGGGTTCCGGCGCCGCTCGGTCCGGTGGGGGTACACGTCTCCGGGCCGGGCTGGTTGTCGTAGACCACCTCCTCACAGAAGGTGATATTGACCAGGTCCCCTGAGCCGGTCTGGCGCGGGGGCAGGTCGATGATGATGACGGTCGGTTCGGGGTTGATGAAGTTCCGCTGCCGCTCGAAGCCGATCCTCGGTCCGGCCGGGGTCGGGTTCTTCCACAGCTGTTCTTCGAGGAGTTTCTTCTCTACACAGCCGGCGAAGACACCAAGGAGGGCATAGAGCGCGACGACCGCGGCGCCCACCCCCTTGAGGAACTTGAGCAACTCCTTGCTGATGCCGACCATGAGGACGCCACCGGCCAGCTCCGAGGACTTGTCGACGAACTCCAGGATCGCCTTTGCCACGTCGAGCGGGTTTCTCAGGCACGGCTTGAGCGGGTCGTAGTCGTTGAGCTTCTGCTTGAGGCCCTCGAACGCGACGGTCATCGCCTCGCACTTCTCCCGGGTGAGCCCGTGAGCTGCGGGGTCCTGGCACATCGTCTGGAGCTGATCGAGGTTCTTGTTGAGCTCCTCGATCATTTTCTCCTTGCGCTTGCGGAGAATCATGTAATCCGGTTGCAGGAACTCGGGTTTCTGCGGATTCTGCCGGTACACGACGAGCCCGGCCCGGTCGTCGAAGGACAACCGCCCGTTGAGCGCCGCCGTGCCGGCACTCCACACCCGCTGGTTTCCGGCGTCGAAGACGGCTAGGTCGCCATCGGTCCCGAACTCGGCGCGCACCCCGGTCCCCGCGGTCTCGGAGGAGAAGTAGCGCGTGCCGCTCTCGTCATACAGGGCAAGGTTTCCGTCGGTCTCAAAGGTGAACCTGCCGCCGTCGCAGCCGGCGAACGAGTCACCGGGTCGGAAGACGGTCCCGGTCGGCCACTCCATGCCGCAGGACCTGTCCGGCCGGAGGTTGTGCATGAACCAGGCACCCTGGGACGGGCGGAACACGCCCAGGTTCGCCTTGCCGTCGCCGTCGTAGTCGGCCGGGAGCGGCACGTCGCCCGCCTCGCCGAACTGGACCGGCTGCATGCCGTCGACGTACCAGGTCCGGTTGGACGGCCGGTACACGGCCGCGTCAAGGAACCCGTCGCCGTTGTAGTCGGCCTGCATCGGGACGTCCCCGGCCTGGCCCAGCTGGATCGGCGGGTCGATGCTGCCCTCGATGCGCCACGTGCCGTCGGAGGGCCGGAACACGGCCCGGTCGGCTCGCTTGTCGCCGTCGTAGTCGCCGGGCACCGGGATGTCGCCGGTGGTTCCCCACTGGAAGTGGCCCACCTGGTTGATGTGCCACATCGAGTCGGACGGGCGGTAGACCGCGATCTCGGCCACGCCATCGCCGTTGTAGTCGGCCGGCACGGGAACGTCTCCCGACTGTCCCCACTGCACCGCGCCGCTGCCGATGCCGTACCAGGTGCCGTTGGACGGCCGGAACACCGCCGGGATGGTCGCCTGCAGCTGCGGGCTCCAGCGCTGCGGAACAGGGATGTCGCCTTGCTGGCCGAGCGGTATCGCCGGGTTGTTGACCCCCATCGGGAGCATCTTGTGCCACGTGCCGGACGACGGCCGGAACACGGTCAGCTCCACCTTCTTGTCGAAGTGGTAGTAGTTGGCGGGTACCGGGACGTCGCCGTTGCCGCCGAAGGCGACACCGCTGGAGAACCCGTGGAAGTGCCAGGTGCCGGTGGCGGGCCGGTAGACGGCCGGGGTAGCGAGCCCGACCTGGTCGAACTTGCCGCCCACCGGTTTGTCACCGGGCCGGCCGTACTGGATGTTGGATCGCCCGTGGATCCAGAAGGTGCCGTCGGACGGCCGGTAGATGGTGGGGTGCCACTGGTACCCGGCGGTCGCGGTGTCCCGGTAGACCATGCTCGGCATCGGGATGTCGCCGGGCAGGCCCCAGCCGATCGACGATTGCGCCGGTGAGGTGAGGCCGTGCACGAGCCACTGCCCGGTTGACGGCCGCCACACCGCCCGGTTCATCGAGTTGTCGAAGTCGTAGTAGCCGGGCACCGGGATGTCGCCGGCCTGACCGAACTGCACGACGCCGCCCTGGGACAGGCCGTGCACCCACCACGTTCCGGTGGACGGCCGGAAGATGGCCCGGTTCGCCTTGCGCCCGATGTTGGACGTGCCGGGCGGGTTGAAGTCGCCCGGTGCCGGGATGTCGCCGGGCTGGCCCCAGGCGACGGTCTCGGCGCCGTCCACGTACCAGGTGCTGTTGCTCGGCCGGAACACCGCCCGCTCGGCGATGCCGTCACCGGTGTAGTCGGCGGGGACCGGGATGTCACCGGCCACGCCGAACTGCTCGGTCTTGGTGGTGAGTCCGGTCATTGAACCGGTCCAGATCCACTGGCCGGTGGACGGCCGGTAGACCCCGGAGTCGGTCACCCCGTCGCCGTCGAAGTCGGCGGGGGCGGGCACGTCGGTCATGCTGTAGTCGGTTGTCCAGACCGGGTTGGCGCCGTTGAACACGGTCGCGCCGCCCTCGCGGAAGCGCAGCGTGCCGCGCGGCGAGGCGACACAGCTGCACCAGTTCGGCGCGCCGTCGGCCTTGTAGACGACCAGGTTTCCGTCGGTCTCGCCTTGGAAGACGGCCTTTCCGGCGGGGGTGTGGTTGGAGCCGGCGGCCCAGATGGGCGCACCGTCGCGGTTGTACACCACGAAGTTGCCGTCGTCCTGGAAGGTCAGCACGTCGCCCCGGCAGTTGGTGTGGCGCTCGCCGGGCAGGAACTCCTTGCGGATGCCCGCCCACTCGACCCCGCAGTCGGCCACCGATTGGGCGGTGGGCTGCGGTGCCTCGGCCATGGCGGCCTGGGGCGCGGCGAGGGCCGGGCTTTGCCTGGCGTGGACCACGGTGGCGCTGGACATCACCAGCGCCAGGATCACGGCCCCGATGAGCGCCGATCGCGGCATTAGGTGTTTCTGTTGTCTCATATGGAATCTCCTCCGTATTCGTACGATGCGCACGAGATGGCCGGAAGGTATCCAGGTGGGTAAGCTTGGCGGTTGTCTGACGGTTGTCCGGGGGCAGCCAGCCCACGTCGATTGAGCCGGATATGCGATTCCAGTTGTTGGGGCCGTTGAGGTTTCGGGACAGCTCGGGTCAGTGGCGGTCCGTGGCCGCAGCCCAACAGCGCGTATTGCTCGCGGTGCTGCTGGCCGAGGCGGGTCACGCGGTACCCGTAGAGCGCCTGATCTCCGAGGTCTGGGGTGAGCACCCACCTCGCACGGCCGTGCGCACGCTGCAGGGTTACGTCTTCCGGCTGCGGCGGGTGCTCGACGACGGCGGGTCGATCCAGACGCGCGACGGCGGTTACGCCATGGCGACCGGTGACGCCGACGTCGACCTGGCCGTCTTTGAGCGGCTCGTGGCCGCTGCCAAGGAGGAACTCACGGCGGATCTTGCCGATGACGCCGAGGCGCGCCTGTCGGAGGCGCTTGCGCTGTGGCGCGGCCCCGCCTTCGCCGACGTGCCGTGCGGTCCCCTGCTGTCCGCCCACGCGGTGCGGTTTGAGCGCTCCAAATTGGACGCCGAGGAGGAGTGGCTGGACGCGCTGCTGCGATCGGGGCAACCGGCGACGGCGGTGGCCGAGGCGGAGCGGTTGGTCGCGGCACATCCGTTGCGGGAACGGCTTTACGAGCGCCTCATGCTGGGCCTTTACCGGTGCGGGCGGCGCGCCGAGGCGCTGGGCTGCTACCAGCGCGCCCGGGAGCGGCTCGTGGGTGACCTGGGTGTGGAGCCCGGTCCGCGACTGCGGAAGCTGCATCACGAGGTACTCAATGATGAGCCGCACCTGACCGCGGAGAAGGGCCCGGTCATCGTCGCGCAGCTGCCCGCTGACGTGGCCGGCTTCACCGGCCGCGACCTGGATCTCAAGCGGCTTGAGGAGTTGCTGCGCCGGGACGCGGCGCCGCAGGTCGTCACCGTCGCCGGCCCGCCCGGGGTGGGCAAGACCGCGCTCGCTGTCCATTGGGCGCACCGGATCCGGCATGGCTTCCCGGACGGGCAGCTTTACCTAAACCTTCGGGGGTACGCGGCAAGCCCGCCCCTGCGCCCGACGGATGCTTTGGCGAGATTCCTTGCCGCGCTTGGGCTTCCGGCAGATCGGATCCCGGTCGACACCGAGGCCGCGGCGGCGTTGTTCCGCAGCCGGGTGGGCGAGCGGCGGATGCTGATCCTGCTTGACAACGCCAACCATCCCGACCAGGTGCGCCCTCTGCTGCCCGCGAGCCCCGGCTGCCTGGTGGTGGTCACCAGCCGCGATCGGCTCGACGGGCTGGTCGCCCGGGACGGCGCGGTGCGGTTGACGCTTGAGCGTCTTTCCGCTGACGACGCAACGACTCTGCTGGGCGTGATCGTTGGCGCCGAGCGGGTCTCCGCCGAGCCGCAAGCCGCCGCGCAGGTGGCCGCGATCTGCGACCATCTCCCGCTCGCGCTGCGCATCGCCGCCGCCGACCTGGCCGCGCATCCAAGACGCTCCATTGTGGACTATGCGGGGCGGCTGGGCGCGGGCGATCGGCTGCGCGCGCTGGAGGTGCCGGGTGACGAGCGCTCCGGGGTGCGGGCCACCTTCGCGACTTCCTATGCGGCGCTTGGCGAACCGGCCCGGCGGCTGCTCCGGCTGCTGAGCCTGCCACCCGGCAACGACGTGACGGCAAAGGCCGCGGGCGCGCTCGCCGACCTGCCCGCGCAGGAGGCGGCCGGGCTGCTCGACCAGCTGTGCGCGGCCCACCTGGTCACCGAGCACGCCGCGGGCCGCTTCGCCATGCACGACCTGTTGCGGCTCTATGCCGCCGGGCGCGCCGAGGAGGAGGACACCGCACCCGAGCGCCGGGCCGCCCTCGACCGCTGGTACACCTTCCACCTGCACGCCGTCGACGCCGCCGCGGAGCGGCTCTATCCGCAGATCCTGCGCCTGCCGGCGGACTCGTCCACATTGGACGCCTTCCCCGATGGCGATGAAGCGTCGCAATGGCTCGACGCCGAACGGGCCAACCTCGCCGCCGCCATCGTGCACGCCGCTTCGCATGGGCCGCAACCGATGGCGTGGCGCCTGGCCGACGCCCTGCGCGGGTACCTGTACCTGGGCGACCACACCGTGGACTGGCGCGCCGTCGCCGACGCCGCACACGCGGCGGCAACCGCGGCCGGCGACGCCGACGCCCTGGTGTCCGCGGAGTTGAGCCTGGCCACGCTGGGTTTCGTGCTGAACTGGTACGACAGCGCCATCGAGCACAACAGCCGCGCGCTGGAACTGGCCCGGCGCTCCGGCTGGGCGGCCGGCGAGGCGACCGCCCTGTGCAACATGGGCGCCGCCTACTGGGCCCTCGGTGACACGCAGCTGGCCGCCAGCCACCACGCCGCCGCCCTGGAGATCGATCTCCAGATCGATCGGGTGCAGGGACAGGCCGCCAACGTCGGCAACCTCGGACCGATCTACGCCGCCCTGGGCCACCTCGACCTCGCCGCCGAGCACCGCGAGCTCGCCCTCACCCTCAGCCACCGGATCGGCTCCCAACGCTTGGAGGGCATCAACCTCGCCGGCCTCGCCGAGGTCCGGCACGCTCAGGGCCGCCACGACGACGCCATCGCCGCCGCCGAGGCGGCACTGAAGATCTTCCAGGCGTCGGGCCAGAGCCAGAATGAGCCGTACCCCCGGTGCATCCTTGCCCGCGTGCTGCGCGATCGCGGTGAACCCGAGGAGGCGATGCGCCACGCCCGCACCGCGCTCTCCCTCGCCCGTGACCACGAGGACGACTTCCGCGAGGCCGCCGCGCACGCCACCATCGGCGGCATCCACCTGCGCCTCGGCCAGCCGTCGCAGGCCGCCGAACGCCATTCGCGCGCCCTCGACCTGGCGGCCGGCGTCGGTGACCGTTACACCCAGACCGAGGCGACGATCGGCCTTGCCGCCGCCCTGCACGCCACCGGCGCCGCCGACGGTGCCACAGCCCATGTGCGGCAAGCCCTTTCGGTCGCCCGCGAGCACGAGTACCGCCTGCTCGAATGCGACGCCCTGACCGTGCTCGCGGCCACCCTGCCCGATCCCGACGAGTCCGCTCGCTGCGCCGCACAAGCCCAAGCAATCCGCACCGACACCGGCTACTCCCCCGCTGGGTAAGCCGTGTCCAAGTCAGTGGCTCCGCCATATGAGCGGTGAAATCTCAAGTGCAGCCGCCGCAATCCGCTGTGCGGTCTCGGTGGTCAGGCCCTTGAGCGAGGAGTCGATCCAGCTTTGCACGTCGGTGTATCCCACCGAACGGTACTCGACCGCCTGGATTAGGCACTCCAGCTTGTCCGCGTCGTGTGCGCACCTCGCTTCGGGCGTCATTCGCGCCTCGAACTCAGCGACCGCCTCGCGAACCGTTGTCGCCGCGGGCTCCGGAAGGCCCGCGATCTGATCCTTGGTGATCGCCTGTGGGTCGATGTCGTTCAGGTAAGGCCTGGCGGTGTGCGGCAGGTCGCCTGTCCGCGTCTCCTGCGAGTCGTGCCAGATCGCCAGCAGCGCTGCCCGCGCCGGGTCAGCGCCCTCCTGAGCGGCTATGAGGGCGGCCAGTTGGCTGACCCGCACGGTGTGCTCGGCCACGGATTCCGGGTCACGGACTCCCGCATGCCACCAGCCTGCGCGGCGAACCCGCTTGAGCACACCCATTTCAAACACGAATGCGGCCGTGCCCCGGGCGTCGTGATCCTGCGACATGGAACCTTTCTAGCCGTGCGAGAGCTTGATCGCATAGGCAATGTCAGATAGTTCCCGGCGAGCGTGAACGTCGAGATCGCCATGATCTAATGCTGCACTGGTCTTGGTTGACAGCCTGACTCGAAGATCGGGCCGGTCGGCGAGCAGGCGCGGACGAGCCACCACCAGTTGCCAAACCGTGCATAGATCCAAGTCGAATTGGTCGGCGCCGGGCTCAAGCCGAGCGAGAAGATGCCTCAAAATACGACGTCCATCCCAGCTCGCCGCACCGTTGCGTGCCATGAAGCCGTCGTCGACATAGATCTCGGGGACCTCACCGAGCCAGTAAGCCCAGTAATTGAGATTTGCGGCCGCCCGGTCCGCGTCGGCGAAGCCCTGCCGAACAAACGCAGCCAAGGGATCACGTTGACCGTATCGGGTCAGCGATACAGCGGACGAGCGGACAGCAACCCAAGACGCAAGGTCATAGTCTTGCCCCACCCGGCGCACAGCGCGGACGTGCTGGTGCTCAAGCCAATCCCTGGTCCCTCGCGCAGAATCGAAGGAGAGCAGGTAAACCGCCTGGCGGCGCAGCAGCGCATATTCTGGATCCTGATGCATCTCTGCGACGGCAAGCAGGTGGTCGAAAAACCGTCTCCGTTCCGACACGCTCACGGTAGGTCCGGCCGCCGCAGGACCCCGTCGTTTCGGTTGCGCCAGTATGACATCACCGAGTTGCGTCGGAAGCAGGCGGTTGAAGGGCCAGGTGATCAGATTGGTGAGATCTCGCCGATGGACGGTCACGGCCAGGGGATGATGTCGAGGGTCTGAGGTCGAGGTACCGAAGTGAAGCGCATGGTCAATAATGATGTCGGCCTCGATGGCATCCGTGAGGACGGTGAACAGCTTCGGCGCCGCGCCGCGCCCGATGAGGCGCACGCGTAGGCGTGCCAGGTCACCCGCTCGGAGCGCGGTCAATGGGCGTCGCCCGCTTTCCCAGCCCTGCACTGTGGCGACATCGACACTCAACCACTCAGCGAGCTGGCACTGAGTCAGTGATACGGACTCCCTTATCAACTTCCACACGTAGCCCGAGATCAGACCACGCTGCGGCGTCGAACCCTTACCCGTGGGCGGGGTTTCTCCCACGACATGCCACCGTCCTTGTCCTGTCGTGCCGCGTACGCGTACTCGCCGTCAGTCCACATGCAACAGGGTCAGCCATAGCGTTGACCACATGTTGGCAGAGTTGAATGTCATCGTAACGGCGCCGCGTCACACGGGCTACCTAGACAAGCAACCCTGCTTGATCTGCGAAGGGCGCGGCCGGTTGCTGACCACCCTGATCGTGGCCGGGTGCTGCCAGTAGATCAGACCCCTGGCCGCAGCCTCGTGTGTCGCACACGGCCAGGTGGGGGGATCAGGAGGTGGGGTCCGCACCCCTCCGTTCCTGATCTCCCCTTTGATCCAACGTCTGAAGTGGTCCGTTCTCTTGCCTGGAAGGAGATCCATGAAACCCACCGAGCTACTGATCGTCGCGTACCACGGCGACAACGAACTTTTCACGACCAGCCTGACGCCCAAAGCTGCGCGCACCATCGTCACCGCACCTGGTGCCGACGGTGACTCCATCGTCAGAGACTGTCATGAAACGACCACCCACATCTTCGAACCCATCGTCGAGATGCTGACCGATCTCGCGAGCCCTGTCGGCGTCACCCAAACATAGAGACACCCTCGCCGGACTCCAGCTACTCGATGATGTCGTCGCAGTCGAGCTTCATCCGCACTACTCGATGCTCGGTCAGGTGGTAGACGTACGGCCCAGGCTGCTGCGCAAGCCGGGCAATCTCTTCGACGTGAGTTTCCAGGCGGCCGATCATCTCGGCCGCCGTGAGACTTCCCCGCGGGAAGGTGAAGCAGCGGGCGGCATGTCGGCAGATAGCGCGCCGCTCAAGCGGGTTATACCTGATTCGCTGATCGGCGGAGATCAGAACGCGGCCGTCAGCCGTTGCTTCCTCGATCCAACGCACGTCGGCGACCGTGCTCGCCTCCTCGCCGTATCGGTCCTTGATGGTTTCAACATCAAGCGCAAGAGATCTCAAAGCCGCCGCTATCGACTTAGTTCCAATGCTGCGGTCGAGGAAGATGCGAATGCCGGGCTGGCTCATGAGGCGAACAGCTGTCGGTCCGCCACCTCCGCCACTTCGTCCTCGGGTAAGTCAAAGTCATCGGCCACAGTGGTCAATTGCTCTCCGGCCCGGAGCCTGGACAACACGGCGCTGATGGGTGCTCCTGTGGAGGCGAAGAAGGGCTGACCAAAGTTCAGGTTGGGATCAGCAATCACAGTGGCTACCTCATAGCCGGGAAGCTCGAGGCGCGTCGCGTAGTCGTCTGCGCCGTATTCGATTTTCTTGAGGTACTGCTCCACAACGGACCGGAAAACATACTGGCCGTTCTTTAGAACGATCAAATCGCGCTTGACCGACGGTTCGACATCAGCCTCATCAGCGGCATCCCACAGCAGCTGAGGTCCCACCGCGTACAACCGTCGCGAAGCCAGGGCATACTCGACGCCCATCTTGTCTCGCACCAGTTGGAGGGCTGGCCGGAGTTCGCGGACCGACACCCCGGCTCTGCGCAATGAAGCGAGAAAGACCGCCTCGGCAAGGCCGATGAAGGGAACCGATGGCATGCCGCCCAGGCCGCCGGGAAGGTAGGTGACCAAGGGCTCGCTTCTGATCACTTTGCCGGAACGACTCGTCCGCTCATAGGGGTGAGTCCAGTACTTGAGTGTGTTGGGCGGCATATTCAGGTAGCGGGCAGCCTCTGCCTGCGTATACAGCGGAACGCTGAAACGCACATCCTGCCCGGCCACAAGGTTCACGCTCCAACGATAGTGGATTTCCCGATAGTCGCGGGCGCCCGAGTCAGTCGGGGCGGCGGCCGGCGGAGCGGACGAGGCGGGTGACTTCGTCGGGTTCTTCGCCACCCGCGGCGATCAGGTCGCTGGCGATGGAGCGGATCTGGGCGACCACCACGCTGCCGGAGAAGCCGAGGCCGGCGCGGTAGGCCTCGGCGCTGGCGGCGACGGCGCGCTGTGCGGACGTGCGGGAGACGAGCGGATCGGCTTCGGAGGCGAGTTCGTGGCGCAGCCACGAGACCGACTCGGCCAGCGAGTTGACGGCTTCGACCAGCGGTTCCGGGACGGGCTCCGAGTCGCTGATCATGCTGAGGGTGCGCCTGGTCAGGACCCGGGTGTTGCGCAGGGCGCGGGCGACGTGCGGGTAGGACTCGAGGTACTGGCCGAGCAGCCCGCGGGATCGCCAGCGCAGCGGGGCGACGTTGGCGATTTCCTGCCCGGCTTTGATGGCCTCGCTGTACTCCCGCAGGTGTGCCTCGGTTTCGCGCAGCTCCTCCAGCGCCGCCGTGGCGACTTCCGCGTCGCGCTTTTCAAGCGCGGTGGCGGTTTTGGCGAGCCCGTCGGCGAGCGCTTCCAGGATCGGGCCGGCCCCTCGCTGTACCACCGTCAAAGGGTTTAAAGGTAGTAGGAGTGCCATCACGCCGACGCCGATCACGCCGCCGACAACGGCGTCGACGAACCGGCTGAACAGGTAGTTCTCGCTCAGGGGGATCAGCGTGGCGACGAGTGAGGCCGACGCTGCGGCCTGGGTGATGAGCGGCGCCGAACCGCCCACAAAGATCGCCGTCATGATCGCGAGGAAGACGACGAGGGAGACCTGCCAGGCTCCGCGGCCGATCTGGAAGATGAGGACCTCGCCGAGCAGGATGCCGACGGCGTTTCCGGCGACAAGTTCGATGGCGCGGCGCAGGCGCTGCCCGACCGAGATGGCGAGGACGACTACGGCCGCGATCGGGGCGAAGAACGGCTGGACGTGGTGCAGCAGGTTGTGCGCGACATACCAGGCCAGGCCGGCGGCGATCGCGGCCTGCGCGGTCAGGCCCAGGCTGACGCGTACCCGATGCAATCGGTCACGAACGCTCACCAGGGCCATGCGGTCAAAGTAGCCTCGGGAAATGCCGCTCGAAGCTGTTTTCGCTGACGCCGCCCGCGCGGCTGGGGCGGGCGCGCCTGACGGGACTCTCGCCGCGGTGGCCCACGAGCTGATCGCCCGCTGGTCGGAGCCGCACCGGCACTACCACAACCTTGCTCACCTGCAGGCCTGCCTCGATGAGATCGACGATCCGGTGGCCCGGCTCGCCGCCTGGGGTCACGACGCCATCTATGATCCGCGCTCGCCGGCCAACGAGGAGCGCAGCGCCCTGCTGCTGACCCACCTGCTGCACCGCTGCGCGGTGCCCGCGGCCGCGGTCGCCGAGGCGGCGCGACTGGTGCGGCTGACCAAGGGGCACGCGGTCGAGCCGGGC
>DASUXL010000321.1:0-10557 GCA_036377915.1 Candidatus Limnocylindrales bacterium | reverse complement strand
ACTACTTTTCCCACGCTGTGCGCCCGGCCGGTTCCGTCAGTCCTCGTCGACCGATAACACGGCGCAGTTTTCCGGATAGGTCGAGCGCCTCACCTACCGGGTAACGGCCCCGACGGTATACGCCATGGTTTCGGACGTCATCGCGGCCAGCACCTCGACCGCGACGGCGGCCTCGACCTTCCGCACGCATCGAAACCTGCAGCGTTTACTCACCGTGGGAGGGCCGATCGACCAGGGCAGCGAAGAGCGCCGCCAGCAATGCGATTGATGCCGACGCCAGCAACAAAGCCAGCAGGCTGTGAATTGAACCGGCAGTACCCCCAAGGGAAAGGCCCGCGACAGAGGAGATCAGCGCGCCGCCCCCAATTGACATGGCGGCTGATAGGCCTGTTGCTGTGCCCGCAAGGTTGGGCCGCTCAGACATCACTCCCAGATTGACGACAGGCACGGTCAAGCCGTTCCCTATCCCAATGAACATGCAAGCGATAAAGAATGTGAGCGCGTGAATGTGATGCAGCGTCGCGAGGATCAAACCAACCGACAGCCCAGCACAGGTCAGGACGCGAGCACAGACGAGAATGTGGCTTCGAAAGAGTCGAGAAGCCAGGACTCCTGTCAGGTAGCTGCCCAAGACGAAACCACCCGGAACCATGGCCATGTAAAGGCCCAGCGCGACGCTTGATCCGCCGAGGTGATCGCCCATGACCAAGGGTGTTCCCCCCAGGAACACATAAAGTGTCCCAGTCGAGCAAGCCATGCAAAGGGTGTATGCCCAGAACCGGGGTAGACCCAGTATCCGCCGAAACGAGGTTAGGAAGCTTCCCCTCGAGGTTCCCGTGTAGGCGGACGTTTCTTTCAGCTGCCGCATTGACACGACGAGAACCGCTCCTCCGAGGATCGCGAGGACGACGAAAATTGTCCGCCACCCGAACAACTCGTCCAGAATCCCACCCAACGTGGGCCCAAACATGGGAGCAAGCGCCCATCCCATGCCCGCGAGGCCAATTCTCCGTACGGCCTCACGCCCACTCGACGTTTCTGCGATGACGACCATCGCCACCGAAAAACACGCGGCGATCGCCGCCTGGAACGTGCGGCACACCAGGAAGATTCCAATATTGGGTGCCAGCGCGCAGCCGACGGACGCGACAATAAAGATCGAAACAGAGATCAGCACAACCGGTCGACGGCCATAGCGATCCGAGAGGGCACCGGCGATTATTTCGGTCAGGGCGGTGGCGATCGCATATGCCGCAACCGAAAGATTGACCAAGGCGAAGCTGGCCTTGAACGCGTCCGCGATGTTCGGCAGCGCCGGCAGATAGATATTTACCGGAAGTACCGACATCGCCGTCAGCAAAATGAAAACCGTGGGACGCGGTGGAGTCGTTGACTTTTGTGTATCAATAGGCCTGGGCATGCCTCTGGCTGCCGTCATGGCGACACCCCTCCGGGTCGAGCTTGTGCGGGTACCGGCCTCCCAAACAAAAACCGCCCGCGTGCCAAATGCACGGGGGCGGCGCACCGTCTCGGGCGGCGGTGCGCTAGTCGATAAGTACTCGGCCGGGGTGGCGGGCGGTCTGGTGGCGGGGCACGGAGCCAGCCTGGCCCATCTCACGGCGCGAGTCAATCGTAAATCATTGCCATTGATCTACTGATGGGTGACAATAATTTGCGCCCCTCCGTCCTATCAGGAGAAACCATGCGACGACCGAGATTCGCCGTACTGCTGTCAGCCCTTGTCGCCTTCGCCGGCCTCAGCGCGGCACCCCTTGTCGCGACACCGGCGGCCGCCGCCACCACCTCGCTGGCGCCCGGCCTCACGCTGACCGACACCACGATCTCCGGCCCCAATAAGATCAACATTTTGACCGCGAACCTGACCGAGCCCACCCTCAAGCCCAAGTACCTCAACCCCGGCACGGTCGGCGCGACGGCGACGTTGTCGACCATGGCCAACCGGGTCGGCGCGGTGGCGGCGGTCAACGGCGACTTCTTCGACATCGGTGTCACCGGCGCACCGCGCGGTGTCGGCATCGACAACAGCTCGCTGATCCACGGCCCGTCCTCGGGGTGGAACAGCGTGGCGGCCCTGTACCCCAACGGGACCGCCACCAAGGGCGGCCTGGCGTCGATCTTCCTCGACGGCAAGATCACACTGCCGGGCGGGGCGCAGCTGACCGCCACCAACCTCAACTCGCCCAACCTGACCGCCAACGGCATCGGCATCTACAACCCGCTTTGGGGGACAGAGGCGCGCAGCCAGGTGGTCGACGGATCGACCCGGTCCCGCGAGGTCGAGATCACCGGCGGCGTGGTCACCAGGGTCAGCACCGCCCCGGGCGGCGCGGTCGCCAGCGGCAAGGTCGTGGTCCTCGGGATCGACGCCGGCGCCGACGCGCTTGCCGGCGTCGCGGTCGGCCAGTCGGTGACGGTCAACTACACGCCGCGCGGAGGTGACGGGGCTGCCCAGGTGGCGATCGGCGGCAACCTCGTGCTCGTCAAGGACGGAGTCGTCACCACCGCCGCGCATCCGAAGAACCCGCGCACGGCGGTCGGGTTCTCCGCCGACGGCCTGAAGATGTGGCTGGTGACCGTGGACGGGCGCTCGACCGCGAGCGTCGGCATGACCTACGTCGAGCTGGCAAACTATATGAAGTCGCTCGGCGCCGACGACGCGCTCAACCTCGACGGCGGCGGATCGACCACGATGGTGGCCCGGATGCCCGGCGCTACCTCGGTCTCGGTGCGCAACACGCCCTCGGACGGCGCGCAGCGGTTGATACCCAACGGGATCGGCTTCACCACGACCGCCACGCCGTGGAGCACCACCGTCGACAACGCCACCGCGGGCAGGTTCACCGCCAGCACCGGCTGGGGCACGTCGAGCTTCTCCACCCAGCGGTTCGGCGCCGACTACCGATTCGCCGACCCGAACACCACCGCGAGCGACGCGGCCTGGTACAAGGTGAACATTCCGCAGACCGGCGCGTACGAGGTGTCTGTGTGGTACCCGGCAAACGCCGGCTACAACGACTCGACGCCGTACATCGTCTCCACGACCACGGGCAACCAGACGGTCCGGGTGAACCAGCGCGCCAACGGCGGCAGATGGGTTTCACTGGGCGTCTTCAACCTCGCCGCGGGCGACGCCGACAAGGTCGGGGTGAGCCGGTGGACGTCCGGGACGGGTTACGTGATCGCCGACGCCGTACGGGTCACGCGCGCCTGATGCTCAGCGCCCGCCCGCGTGCTCTACTGTGAGCGCGTGGGCGGGCGTGCGATCGTTGTCGGGGGCGGGATAGGTGGGCTCGCCGCGGCGGTCGGGTTGCACCGCGGCGGTTGGGACGTGACCGTTCTGGAGCAGTCGGAGTCGTTCGGCGAGATCGGCGCCGGCATCATGCTGTGGCCCAACGCGCTGAAAGCGTTGCGGTTCCTGGGTTTGTCGGATCGACTCAACGCGATCGTCAAGCCGCAGCTCGCCGGTGGCGTACGCACCAGCGACGGCCGGTGGCTGTCGCGCTGGGAAGGCCCGGTGCTGCGGGAGATGCTGGGCGACACGACCGCCGGGATCCACCGGGCCAGCCTGCATCGCACACTGCTGGAGGAGTTGCCGGCGCGGGCGTTGCGCGCTGGGACCAAAGTGGACGATCACCGCGAGCTTGACGCGGATCTGGTGGTGGCGGCGGACGGGATCGGCAGTGGCGTGCGGCGGCGGCTGCTTCCCGGGCACCCCGGCCCGGTCTACGGCGGGGCGACGGCGTGGCGCGGGATCTGCGAGCCGCTTGAAACCTCCGACATCGGGATCTCGTGGGGCAGGGGGACGGAGTTCGGCATCGTGCCGTTGGTTGATGGGCGGATTTATTGGTACGCGTCAAAGCTAGCCCCGCCCGGAAGGTTCTTCGACGACGAGAAGGCGGCGGTGCTGCGCGACTTCGGCTCGTGGCACGAGCCGATCGGGGCCTTGATCGAGCACACGCCGTCGGTCCTGCACCACGACCTTTACCACCTGGCGGAACCGTTGCCTTCGTTCGTGTTCGGGGGGCGCGTGGCGTTGCTGGGTGACGCGGCGCACGCGATGGTACCCAATCTGGGTCAAGGCGCATGCCAAGCACTTGAAGACGCGGCTGTGCTGAAGCTTGCCGTCGAGCGCCACGGTGACGATGTCGCCTCGGTGCTCGCGTTCTATGACAGCCGCCGCCGGCCTCGCGCCCAGTCGGTGGCGCGGTTGTCGGCGCGGACAGCGAGGTTCGTCACGAACGTGAAAAATCCGGTGGGGGTGGCGGTCCGCAACGGGATCGTGCGCCTGACCCCGGGCATGATGTCGATCCGGGGCATGGCCGGGGTGGCCAAATGGGATGTCACAGACGGCGCATGACCGACACGACCTTGCCGAGGATTACCGCGTCGTCGCCATCAATGACGTCGTAGTCGGGGTTGCGCGGTTCAAGGAAAACGTGGCCGTGGCGGCGGCGGTACACCTTGACGGTCGCCTCGCCGTCGAGCATTGCCGCGACGATGTCTCCGGTGTGTGCTTCGTGCTGCTGGCGAACAGTGACGATGTCGCCGTCGCAGATCGCCGCCCCGACCATCGACTCGCCGCGCACGCGCAGGCAGAAGTGCTCGCCCCGGCCGACCAGCTCGCGCGGGAGGGTGAGCCACTCCTCGTGGGTCTCCTCGGCGAGGATGGGCCCGCCCGCGGCGATGGTGCCGACCAGCGGCACGATCACGGGTTCGGGTCCCTGCCTGGGTTGCAGGAACATGCGCACGTCCAGGAGCCGGGCCATGGATCGGCCGCGGCGCAGAAACCCTTGGTCTTCAAGGGTTTTGAGGTGCCGGGAGACGGTGGAGGTGGAGGCCAGCCCGACGGCGTCGGCGATTTCGCGGGTGGTCGGCGGGTACCCGTGCCGGACGACCCAATCCTGGATGGTGAGGAGGATCTTCTGCTGGCGCTCGCTCATCGTCACCCGGGTAGCTTAAGTTACCAGGGACGGGCAGTCCCTGTTCTGTGGGGCTCGTGGGCAGGTAGCGTCGTTTCTTGTGACCGACACTTCCGCGCCTCTCCGCCTGCCCGATCGGCTGTCGGCCTGGCGTTATGCGTTCCTCACCACCAACCCGCCCGAGCAGGGCGTTGTGGACGGCGTGACCCGCTGGCTGGTGGTGACCCGGGCGGGCGTGCTGCCGATGACGCTCACCTCCGGGCTGATGGCGGTTCTGCTGGCGGCGATCGCGCCGGTGGCGGTGGACTGGCTCAACGTGACCCTCGCCGTGGTCGGCCTGGTGCTTGCGCACCTTGCCAACAACCTGATGAACGATCTGGCCGACACGCAGGTGGGCACGGACACTGAGAATTATCCGCGGGCGCTCTACGCGCCGCACCCGATCCTGTCGGGCCTGGTCACCAAGCGGCAGCTGGTCGCCGGGGTGCTCATATGCCAGGTGGTCGACCTGGCGATCATGCTGACCCTGGTGGCGCGGCGCGACTGGTGGATCGTCGCGTTCGCGCTCGGCGGGCTGTTTCTGTCCTGGGCCTACACGGCTCCGCCCTTGCGGCTCAAGCGGATCGGGCTGGGCGAGCTGGATGTCCTGATCACCTGGGGTCCGCTCATGGTGGGCGGGACTTACTACGCGGGCACGGGCACGCTGCCGTGGCAGGTGCTCGCGGCGGCGACGGTCTATGCCCTGCTGCCCACGAGCGTGTTGATGGGCAAGCACATCGACAAGCTGCCCTATGACGTGCCGGCCGGCACCAAGACGTTCCCGGTGGTGGTCGGCGACCGTACGGCCCGGCTGGTGACCCAGGGCATGATGGCCGGCTTCTACGTGGGCGTGGTGGCGCTGGTGATCGCGCGGGCACTGCCCTGGCCCACGCTGCTCGTGCTGCTTGCCCTGCCGATGCTGGTCAAGGCGGTCCAGCAGTTCCGCCAGCCCGCCCCGACCGAGCGGCCGCCGGACAACCCGGTGTGGCCCTTGTGGTTTGCGCCGATCGCGTTCCTGCATACCCGCCGCGCTGGCGGCCTGCTCCTGGCGGGGATGCTCGGCTGGGCGATCTGGGTCAACATCTAGCATAGTCGATGTAAGGTTGTGGGAGTCGGTGGCGGCCAACGACTTCCAGGTTCCGGACGGCAGACCGTTGCCCGAGCTCGTTGCCGAGCTTGAGGGGCTGCTTGCGGTACCCGATGAGCATCTTCGCGACGAGCTGGGCTTCGGCATCCTTGGCGAGTGGGTGATCCGCGGCGTGTGCGATGACTTCCTTGCGCCGCTGGGGGATCGGATGGCCGCGGCGCTCCGGCGCGGCCTCGGCGAGACCGGCACCGACAGCGTGTTCGGCCGGCCGTTCGCCGCGCTCGTGCTGGGCCTGGCAGTCGAGCGCGACAACTCCGCCCGCCTGCTCGACAGCCCCACCGTTCGCCGCTGGTGCGACGACGCGGTGCAGTGGTTCCTCGCCGAGCGCGACCTGCGCGGCGCCATCGACCCGCTGCCACCGCTCCCGCCCGTGCCACCGCCGCTCCCGCCCGTGTCACCGCCGCTCCCGCCCGTGTCACCGTTGCCGCCCGCGCCGCCGCAGCCCGTGTCACCGTTGCCGCCCGTGCCACCGCTGGCGCCCGTGCCACCGCCGCCGCCTGTGTCACCGCCGCCGCCAGGGCCACCGCCGCCGCCAGGGCCACCGCCGCCGCCAGTGTCACCGCTGCCGCATGCTCCGGCCGATGGTGTGCCGCTAGCTGCCTCTGCCGACGGCGTGCCGCTAGCTGCCCCTGCCGATGGCGTGCCGCGCGGCGCGGCGCACGCTCCGGCCGGTGGCGTGGCGCTAGCCGCCCCGCCGACAGCGTGCCGCTCACTGCGTCTGCCGACAGCGTGCCGCTCGCTGCGTCTGCCGAGGGCGTGGCGCGCGGCGTGGCGCACGCTCCGGCCGACGGCGCCGACGTCTTCGTCGCGCTCGCTCGCAACCGTCACATCGACACCGATGTGGCTCTGCGGCTTGCGCGCGGATCCCTGCGCGCCTCGCCGACTCCGACGGCATAGTGCTCGTGCTCTCCGAAGACGAACGCCTCGCCTACGCCACGATGGCGCTGCTGCACCGCGGTGACATTTCCGCTGCCGATCTGGCCCGTGCGCTGGACCCGCTGCGCGATCTCGCCGCCGTGCGCCACCGCCTCGACCCCAACCCCCGCGCGCACTCACGCCTGAACGCCGTGAACTATCTGCGTGCCTTATCGCTCCAGCTTGATTTGGGGGTACGGCCGATGCCGTGGCACGACGACAAAAGTCACTTCGCCAAGCCACCGCACCACCGGCAAGAGCAACGCCGAGTCGTCAACGACGCGTTGCTGCCCTTCCCCCACTGGTATGGCGCGCCGGCCTCCGCATCACCGGCCGTCGTCCCGTGCTGACACTACGGCGGAATGTTGCCGTGGCATGTTCCTGCCGTCGCGCTGATATTCCGTCCGGGCCGCAAGGCGGGTAGGAGTTAGGGGGTCGGGCACGGCGCGGGTTCCGATCCGCGCATGCCTGACGCCAAGCCTTCGTTTCCGCCGTGACATCCCCCACCCCTCGTCACGGCAAGCGGGCCGGCGCCCCGGACTCTCCCCCTGGCCAAAACCCGGGGCGTCGGCCCACCTTCTCCCGGCCCCAGTTCGCCCGGCCCCAGTTCGCCCGGCCCCAGTTCGCCCGGCGGCCTTCGCCCCGGCGGCCTTCGCCCCGGCGGCTTCTCCGGGGTGTGTGCGATGTGCGGCGGAGATTCGCTACAGGCCACCCCCACCTGTATCGAACCTCCGCCGCTCGAAACAGCCGTCCCCCCGCACGGCAGCTTTTTCACGGCGAACCGAACCGCGGTGTCCTGCTCCCGCCGCTTTCCAGCGCCGGTTCGCCGGGCAGGGCGGTATCCTGCGGTTTCGCATCTGGAACAGGTGTTGGAGCTGGAGGGGATGGCGCGATGCTTGCCGTGCTGGGCCTCGGCGGCGCCGAGGAGGACGCGTACCGCCGTCTTGTGGCGCGGTCCGCCGCGTCGCCGGCCGAGCTTGCCGCCGGCACCGGCCAGCCGGTCGCCGCGATCGCGCAATGCCTTGCCACGCTTGCCGATCGCGGGCTGGCCGTGGCCGGGCCGGACGGCAGGTTCACTGCGGCTCCGCCGGCCGTGGCGCTGGGCACGCTGGTGCGCCGGCTTCGTGACGATCTTGCGGAGGCGGAGCAGGACGTGGCGGCCCTTGCCGAGCAGCACCGTTCCGCCGCGCTCGCGCTGCCCTCCGGTGGCCTCGTCGAGATTATTACCGACCTGAGCGCGGTGCGGCAGCGCTTCGCCCAGCTGCAGGAGGCGGCCAGGGTTCAGGTGCGTTCGATGATGGTGCCGAATATCAGCGTGGTGCCGCACGGCGCCAACGAGGCGGGCACGGCCGGGATGCGCCGCGGGGTACGGTACCGGGTCATTCTTGACCGCGGGGCGCTCGCCCAGCCCGGTGTCGTCCCGGAACTGCTGGCGAGCCTTGGCGAGGGGGAGGATATCCGGATCGCCGACCGCGTCCCGGTCAAGATGATTATCGCGGACGACGAGTGCGCGATGCTGCCCCTGCTTCGCGGCCAGAATACCGCCCACGCCTCTGTCCTGATCCATCCTAGCGCCATGCTCGACGCGCTGATCGCCCATTTCGAGCTGGCCTGGGCGCTCGCCCACACCGTCCAAACGGGACAGTCACGCGACGCCGCCATCCAGGAGCTGAGTCCCGGCCCGCTGGAGGCGATCGACCGGCGCATCCTGACCCTTCTCCTCGCCGGGCTTACCGACGAATCCGTTGCCAGCCAACTGGACACGTCGGTGCGCACGATACAGCGCCGGGTACACCACATGATCCAGGTCGCGGGGGTGAAGACCCGCGTGCAGCTCGGCTGGCACGCCGCGCGAAACGGCTGGGCCTGAGCACCGACCATTGGGCCCGCGATGCGGGACAATGCCCGTTATGTCGGAAAGTGAGCGGCGAGCCGACCGCGTCGACCTCCTGCTGACGGTCGTCATCGCCCTGGCAGCGGTCGCCACCACCTGGGCCGGCTTCCAGAGCACCAAGTGGAGCGGCGTCCAGGCTAACTCCTACGCGCAGGCCGGTGCCGCCCGCACGGAGTCGAGCCGGATGACCACCGAGGCCAGTGAGTTGCGCATCATCGACGTGTCAGCCTTCGTCGGCTGGCTCGACGCGCTCGACAGCGAGCTGAGGGCCGACCCGGCTGGCGGCCTGCCGGAGGCGTACCGGCCCCAGCCGGGGACCATCTCGGGCTTCATGTTTACCCGGTTCCGCGACGAGTTCCGTCCCGCGGTGGACGCGTGGCTGGCGACCCGCCCGCTCGTCAACCCGGACGCGCCGCCGACCCCGTTCGCCATGCCCGAGTATCGCCTTGCCGCCGACGAGGAGGCGGCGCGGCTTGCCCAGCGGTCCGAGGAGTACGCCGCGCAGGCCCGCGACGCCAACCAGCGCGCCGACAACTACGTGCTGACCGCCGTGGTCTTTGCCCTGGTGCTGTTCTTCGCCGCGATGGGCCAGCGGGCGACGCGCAAAATCCCACGGCGGCTGCTGATCGCCCTCACGCTGGTGGCCTTCGCCGTCGCCGTGGTCACCCTGGCGACCTATCCCGTCGAGCTGTGAGCCGGCCGGTCCGCCCAGGTCGGCCGCACCGCCCAGGTCGGCCGGACCGGCTAAACAGGCCGGACCGGCTAAACAGGCCCGACCGGCCAAACAGGCCGGACCGGCTAAACGGGCCGAACCGGCCGGATTCCCCAACTGCCGCTCCAGGTCTGGCCCGGTGACAGGGTGATGAGGTCGCGGCCGCTGCGGAACGCGTCCGGTGGGCAGGTCATCGGCTCGACCGCGATGGAGCGGCGGTGCCTGGCGCCGGTCAGGGTATCGCCGGTGAACACCTGCCACCACTTGAACTCCTCACTAGCCCACACGGTCACCTCCGCGGAAGCCCCACCTCCGGTCAGCCGTACCCCGTCGCTGCCGGGCACGATATCGGTGAAGGCATTGTCCAGTTTGGAGCTTCCGATCGGGCGCGGCGCGGTGAAGTCCAGCTCGGTGCCTTCGACTTTGGTCTCGCCGTCGGGGATCAGCCGGTCGTCGACGGTGAGCCGGGTCATCGCTGGCACGGTCAGGAGGGTGTCCTCGACGGTGGCTTCGGGCAGCCGCAGATACGGGTGCAGTCCGAGCCCGAAGGGGCACGGCTGGGCGGCAAGGTTGGTGGCGGTGTGCGTGGCGTGCAAGCCATCGGGTCCGAGCGCCCAGGTCGTGGTCAGTTTCAGGCTCCATGGGTACCCGGGCTGGGCCGCGAGGACGCACCCCACGCTGATCCGGTCTGCCGCGATTTCCTCGGCGTGCCAAGGCATCCAGCGTACCAGTCCGTGCGCGGCGTTGTGCCGTGCCGGTTCGCTGAGCGCGAGTGCGTGCCGCTGCCCGCCGAAGGTGTACTCGCCGTCGCGGATGCGGTTGGGCCACGGCGCGAGTATCTGGCCGGCCCCGCCCGGCGCCACCTCGTCTTCGGCATACCCGTCCAGGATCTGCCAGCCGTCAAGCTCAT
>DASUXL010000320.1:0-76482 GCA_036377915.1 Candidatus Limnocylindrales bacterium | reverse complement strand
GAGTACGGCTGCTGATCTCGGCCGGGCATGAACGCGCTGTGCCCAGCCGGATCCTGGCCCAACTGCCGACCCGGCTCTGCCTGCGCCTCGCCGACCCTGCCGGCTACACCGGACTGGGATTGCGCGCCCGCGAGGTACCGGAACTCACCGGGATGCGCGCCATCGATCTGGAGACTCGGCGTGAGGTTTTGATCGGGCGGTACGGCGACGGCAGCCCGGCCGCGCTCGCCGAGGCGGTCGCGCGGGTGGCTGACCGCTACCCCGGCGCGGTCCAGGATCCCGGCGTCGGTGTGCTGCCCGACATGGTGCCCGCAGCCGAGGTGCTCGGTGCCTCGGGAGTGACCGGCCGCGGCTGGCGGCTCGGAATCGGCCGGCACTATCAGGATCTGGAACTGGCGTCGCTCGCCCTGACACCGGGCGTGCACGCGGTGGTGGCCGGCCCGCCCGGCAGTGGGCGTACCACGGCGCTGCGCGTGCTCGCCGCCGCCGCAAGGGAAAGCGCCCCCGAGTCGACCGTGTGCGTGGTCGCCGCCGATCCGGCGGCCTGGGACGAGGCGGGCGTCACCGAGGTCACCGGCGCGTTCGCCGACCTGCGGCATTGGCCGCCGGACGGGCGCGGGCTGCTGCTGGTCGACGGCGTGGAAGCGCTGGGACCGGGCGCCGCCGCGGCATTGGACAAGCTGTTGCCTCCGCCTGCACCCACCGCGCATGTGGTCGTGGCCGGGCGGGCCGAGGCGTTCCGGGGCATGCAGCCGTGGCAGCGGGCGGTCACCTTGTCCCGCACCGGGATACTGCTGCGCCCCAGCCCGGACGACGGCGACATCCTGCGGCTGCGACTGCCGCGCGAGACGCCATTGAAACCGGTACCGGGACGCGGCTATCTGGTCGACGCGGGCGGGCAGGCCCAGATCCAGGTGGCATTCCTGCCACCGGCCAACGCACACAACCAGCCGATCGCGCTGCCGGACCTGGCCGGTGCCGGGCTCCTGCCCCGGCAGGCCGGCGGGGCAAGCGCAGCCAGCGATCTGGCAGCGGCACTCTCACTGCCGGCCGCATTCCGAGGGGGCTCCCGATGAACGCAACACAGAGCCGGGACGCCATCGGCGTCGGGCTGTGCCTCGATACCCGCGGCGCGGTGATCGCGGTAGTCCGCCAGAACCCGTTGCGGGTGGCCGCGGTCGCGACCGTGACCTGGCCCGTGGCCCTCTGGCGGCCGGACCCGCCATCACGCGACGCGATGTCGGCCGGACGGCGCGTGCTGGCCCAGGCGCGCCAACGGCTCAGGCTGCCGCGCTGGTGCCCGGTCGTGGTTGTGGCCGGCCCGTCCCTGTCCACCGGCGGTACCCCGGACTGGGTGTCCTCGCGAGGCGCTGAACTGCTGGCCCGGGCCACCCTGGCTCAGGGTTGGGCGATAACGCCGGAATGGGCGGCGAAGTTGCTGGCGGGCACACACCTCGCGGTACCCGCCGAACTCGCCGCCGCGATGGACGGCGCGGAGGCCAACCTTGCAGTGGGGGCCGCGATCGCCGCCGTGGCACCGGCAGCCGATCCCGGGAAGGGCCGCGACCCGGCTCCCAGCAAGGGCAGCGGCCCGGATCCCAGCAAGGGCAGCAACCCGGATCCGGGATGGGCCGGTCCTCCCCTATCCCGCCCAAGCCCGCCGACCCAGCCGAGCCCGCCGATCCAGCCGAGCCAGCCGAGCCCGCCGATCCAACCGAGCCCGCCGAGCCGGCCTGACCGCCCTTACGAGCCCCAGCCCCAGCCCCAGCCCTTCGTGGCGGCCGGGCCGGACTGGGAATCCGGCTGGGCGGTGCAGCGGATCGGCGACACCATCACCGCGCCGCCGCTCGACAGTGGGCCTCGATACGGCGGATCGACCGCGACGAGGCAGCGGTGAGTGACGCAACCTCGTCGTGGCCGAAAGGAGCGGATAAATGCGGTTTCCTTGTGGGTTCACGAGATGAAGACCGGACCCACGGTGACGTCCACGCGAGTGGTGAGGTCGTCGATCCATACGCTGGTGGCCCCGGCGAGCAGCGCTGACTGCAGCTGAACCCGGTAGTGGCAGGGAGCCGTCGCACTGTCGCACTTCACCACGTACTCCTGTGCGAGGGTGTTGGCCTGCCAGTCGATGGCACCGCCGTGGGCGGAGTCCCAGGCGTACGAGTCGGGCCGTCCGGTGTTGTCCGGCCAGGGCAGCGGCAAGCCGTTGATGAGGAACCTTCCGCCGCACCAGCCGTCGACCCCGCGGGGCCTTGGCAGTCCAGCTCGGCAACCGCCGTCAGGTCCACAAGCGCCTGTTGCCCGGCCGGCACGCTGAAGGACAGGTCGCCGCACGCCACGTCGAACCAGTTCGCGCCGTACACGCCGGACGTGTAGGTAAACGGGATGTTGCTCACGGTGCGGTACTTCTGCTCGTCGGGATTCAGCTGTCGGATGTGCAGGCACGAGTCCGGTGCCGGGTTCTCCGGGCCGCCGATGGCGCCAGGCCCTTTGCCGGCTTGCGCGCCACCGTTGGAGCCATCGGTGGCAGCGGCCGAGACGGTGGTCGGGGTGAGCATGACGAGCAACGCGAATGCTCCTAACACAAGCCCGCCGACCTTGCGATACGTCTTCATCGACCCTCCTTGGGGATCAGGCATCGAAGACAGTTGTTCGAAGCGCTCCCCCACTGTGAGGCCGCACGGCGCGGCGTGCCCGCGATACTGCGCACTGTTGAACACCGTTGAGCACCTCATGGTCGATGCCTGCCCGGAGGCCACGCCGAACAGCTTCCCGCTGCTACGTTTCGCAGGTATCGATTGCGGGGCATGGCAGGGCGTCCCGCAGCCGGATTGTGCCCGAGCTGCGTCATTGGATCAGCATCGGCGACCGTGGCGTAACCCGTCCGCGACCGTCCAAAATGGAGCCGGACGGTCGCGGACGGGGGTGCCGCTAGGTGATGTCAGTCGATATCGGTACACACATTGTGTGTTGTCCCACGGACCATCGTGATGGTCTTGTGGATGAGGTCGGGTGAGAACTCGACGGTGTAGACGCCGTCGACGAGCCACAGGCCGCGCGGCAGGGTTCCCGCGTTTTCCCGGAAGCCCAGCAGCACCGGCCCCACCGCGAACCAGGTTTGCGAGCCGTCTGCGTGGTGCTCGACGAGCGCGGATCCGCTCGCGTCGGCCAGCGTTTTGGCTCCGGTCTCGGTGTTGGTCACCTCGACGATCAGGTCGCCAACAAACAGCTCGCGTTGCGGCGTTCCATCCGGGTTGGACGAGATGACGAGCTTGCGGACCTCATCGACGACGGGCTGGCCTTTGACGGCGAAGTCGCACCGCGCGCCGGCCGGCAGCTCGAAGGCCTCCTGTGGCGCGGGCACGAAACCGCCTTGAGCGGGTGTCGCCTCGGCCGCGGAGGCCGGGGATGCGGCGAACAGCGCGGCCACCAGCAAAGCCGCGACCATCGGTATGCGCATCAGATTTCCTTTCCTTAAATTCAATCAATGGGTACCGGTTGCGCCGCAAGCCTTACGACATGTTCTGACCATCGGCTCACCATCGGGGCGCAACCACACGCAACGGCCAGCCGGTTCTTATATGTATGGAGTTCAGGTTGCTTGGCCCGTTCGAGGCGTACCACGACGGCGCGCCGGTCGAGATCGGTGGCCGGCGCCAGGAACGGTGCCTGCTGGCCATCCTGCTTCTGGACGCGGGTCGCGTGGTGGGCACCGATCGCCTCATCGACCTGCTCTGGTCGGGGCGTGCGCCGGGCACCGCCCGCGGCACGATCCACACCTACATCGGACGGCTGCGAGCCGCGCTGGCGCCGCACGGGGTGCGTATCGCCACCCGGGCCGGCGGGTATCTCGTCGAGCCGGACGACCACATGATCGACTGTGATGAGTTTGTCCGGGCGATCCACGAGGCGATCGACGCGAGCCAGGCCGAGCAACGGGTCAAGCTTCTTGATGCGGCGCTTGGGTTGTGGCGCGGCCCGCTGCTGGCCGATGTCGCCGGCGCGGCGCTGCGGCTTCGATTTGAAGGCCCACTGTCCGAGTTGCGGCTGGTCGCCACCGAGCTGCGCGCCGAGGCGCTGCTGGAGTTGGGACGCCACGCCCTGGTGGCAAGCGAGCTGGCCGCTACGGCGCGGACCCATCCCACCCGGGAACGGCTCGTGGGTCACGTCATGACCGCGATGTATCGCAGCGGCCGCCAGGCCGACGCGCTCACGCTGTACCGCAAAACCCGCCGGCGGCTGGTCGACGAGCTCGGCATCGAACCGGGACCGCAGCTGCGCCAGCTGCACCAGCGCATCCGGGCCACGGACCATCGGCTCGACTCGCCGCGGCCGGCGGTGTACGAGGTACGGGTACGCGACGAGACTCTGCCTTGGATGGTCGGTGGGCATCCGGCGCTGGAGTTCTGCAACACCTACGCCGGCTGGCGCGCCGATCCGCCGCTTCCCGGCGCCGAGTGGCTGCGCGACTATCGCACGCTCGCGGTCTGGACCGGCTACGTCGGTCTGGCCGACGACGCGACCGTCAACCGCCTGCTGGACCTTGCCCGGCGCGACCCGGCCGAGGCGGCCTCGGCCCTGGCGGATGCGCGCCTGCTACGCACACACCTGTACCGATGCTTCACCGAACCCGGCGACCGGCGTACTTTCGACACCGTGGCCCGGCATGCGCAGGCCGCGGCCAAGACACTCATCCTCGGCCGGGACAGCCACGGCCGTGGGCATTGGCAGGTCGCGCTCACCACCGGGCTTCGGCTGCCACAGCACGCAATCGCTTTCAGTGCCGCACAGCTGCTGGCCGATCCGCGGCGGCTCACCATCCACGCCTGCCCCCACGAGCAGTGCGGTTGGCTGTTCCTCGACGACACCAGCATGCGCCGCTGGTGCAGCCTTGCCACCTGCGCCACCACCACCGGTACCTCCTGAATATCCCCGGCGGCGGCGTGGATGGTGTCGTACCGGGCGATTAGGGTCTGGCGAGTGCGACGAGGTGGAGGCTGTAATGCGGTGGAGGCTGTGATGCAGGTGGAGGTGCGCAGCCGGATCCCCGGCGGGGAGCGGCTGCCCGATGTGCTGGTGGAGCTGGCGCAGGAGCGCACGACGGTGCGCGGGCTGATCCGGGCGGCGGTCGAGGAGCAAGTGCGTTGCTGGCGTGGGGATGTGGCCCGCTGCCGGGCGCTGCTGGATCGGCAGTACCTCACCGACGCCGAGGTGCGCGCCCAGGCCGCTACGGGCGTGGTGCGTATGCCTGCGCGGGTCGAGCTGGAACCGGATGTGGAGGCTGAGGTGACCCGCGCTTGGCGCGCGTTCGACCGGGGCGCGTTCGCGCTGTTCGTGGGTGGCGTCCAGGCCGGCGGTCTGGACGACGAGATCGTGTTGCGCCTCGGTGAGCCGGTCGTGTTCGTGCGGCTTACCGCGCTGGCCGGAGGCTGAAATGCTCAACCATCCTGTCCCTGAGGAGTATCGCGAGGCGCTGGCGGAGGAAAGAGCCGGGCTGTGGCAGCGGGTCGAGGAGGTCCGCGCGGCGGTTAAGGAGAGCGACCTCGACCGGCTGCGCGAGCTGGCGACGCAGATCCGCTGCCAGATCCGGCGCGGCGACGATCGGCTCGTAGGCAACCTGCACGGGGCCCGGATCGCCGACATCGACCAGGCGCTCAACGAGGCGTATGACGATGCCTTTGCGCTCCCGCCACGCGCAGACGCGGTGCAGGTGCTGGATACGCCGTGGTCCACCACTACCCGGCTGGCCGCCTTGTGCCGTCTGCTGGGCCGCCAGGTTGTCCCGTACCCGCCGCTGACCGACATTGTCGCGCAGGTCATCGGCGACGGTGACGTGCACGCGATGCGGGTGGTGCTGCGCACTCCGGTGGGCCGGCTCATACGAGCCGACGCGTCGCGGCTGCTTGGCGCACTGGCGGCCGCGGGCGCGCTCGACGCCGCCGCGGTCGAGGGCGCTTTCACCGCGGACCGCTTCCTGGGCAACGAAGTCTTCGGCGCCGGGCCGAAGTACGGTGCCCCCGCGCAGCCGCCGTCGCCGCACGCCGAGGCGGTGCGGCCGTACGCGCAGGAGATGTTGTGGCGGTTGATCGGCGAGGGCGTGGGCGATCGCGAGTTGCCCCAGTTCACGCCGCACGGGCTGCGGTTCGCGTTGCGGGGATTGGATTGGGCCGGTGAAGTGAAGGTCGGCCAGCGTCTGGGCATGGCCGAGCTGACGCCTCAGGAGCTGGCCGAGTATGTGGCGCATGTGCGGGACCGGCCGGTGGCGGTGCAGGTCCGCGCGTTGCACTTGCGCCGTCCCGCCGGTGACGCGGATGCGGTGGTGCCCGTGCTCGGCCTGGCCGCGGCGGTCGAGCTGTTCCAGCTTGTCGAATACGTCAACGAGGCGGAGGTGGTGCGCCAGGATCGCGCGGCGATCCTTGCCGCCGCAGAGGCGGCCGGGTCGCAGGGCACCCGCCAGGTGCTGGAGTTGGTGCCGTGCGAGTTGGTCAGCGCGGCACTGGGCGCCAACCGCGCCGCCGTGGTCAAACGCGTGAAGAGCAACGCCCTCATGGGAATCGCCGCGTACGGCATGCTGCCGCTGATCGATGGCGAGACGGTGCTGGACCGCTACATCGCCTTGCGGGAGGTCGCCAAACGCGGGCCGAAGCTGGGTCCGAACCGGCGCCACAGCCACGCCGCCGCGACCGAGGTGGCGCTTGAACATCTGGCCCAGGTCGCCGGCCTGCCGGATGCGAGCGCGCTGGAGTGGCAGTGCGAATCGCAGCTGGCTGACCAGACCCCGCCGCCGTGGCACACCGGCGACTACACCGTGTCGGTGGTGCTCGACGGTCCTGACCCGGTCCTGCACGTGACCAGCGGCGGCAAGGCGCTCAAGACGGTGCCCAAGCAGGTGCGCGCCGACACCCGTTACGCCGCCAGCCGCGAGCACCAGGACCTGCTGCGCGACCAGGCGCGGCGGATGCGGACCGGCACGATCGAGCGGCTTGTCGCGACCGGCGCGACGCTCGGGCCGCAAGACCTGGCCCGGCTGCTCGTTGTGCCCGCCGGTGCGGCCATGCTGCCCGCGCTGCTGTGGCAGGACACTTCCGGCGCGATCGGGTTACTCGACGACGTTGACGCCACGGGCCCGGTGACCGCAGTGCATCCGTACCACCTGTATGCGTCGGGTCAGCTCGCCCACTGGCAGGCCGAGGTGGTACGGCGACGACTGCGCCAGCCGGTCAAACAGGTCTTCCGTGAGCTGTACCTGCTCACCCCCGCCGAGCGGGCAGCGGTCGACAACTCGGCGCGATTCGCCGGGCACACCGTGTCCGGCCGGGTCGCCGCGCGGCTGCTGTCGGGCCGCGGCTGGCGCATCCACGGCGAGTACGCCGACCACCAGGCCACCCGCCCCACCGGCGACGGGCTGGTCGCGGCGCTGCGCTGCGACTTCGGCGGGTACTTCGGCATGGGCGACGTCGAGGTTCGCGAGCTGCGTTTTCTGTCCGGGCCCGATGCGGTGCCGCTGGCCGACGTGCACCCGGTGGCCTTCTCCGAAGTCATGCGCGACCTGGACCTGGTCGTCTCGGTCGCGGGCAAGGATCCGGACGGCTACCACTCAGACCCGCGCGCGCAGAGCCGGGCCGATGTGCTGTCCGCGCTCATCGCCGACCTTGGCCTGCGCCGCGTGGCCGTCGAAGGCTCCGCCGCCATCGTGACCGGCACCCGGGCGACCTATCGCGTCCACCTGACCAGCGGCAGCATCCACGTCGAGCCGGGCGGTTACCTTTGCGTGGTACCGGCCGGCTTCGGCGCCAAGCCGCACCGCAGGCTGTTCCTGCCCTTCGCCGACGACGACCCGATGACCAGCATCATTCTCAGCAAGGTTCTCCTGCTCGCAGAAGACGACAAGATCACCGACCCCTCGATCCTCGCCCAGCTCGCCGCCCTCGCCCCACCCGATCCGAAAGCGGCCCGGTAGCAAGGCAGCCGCCGTGCGAGACCGCTCTGTCAGCCACCGGGGCAGGTGGCGTTGCCTCCGCTGAACTCCACACAGTGCGCCGGAGCCGAAGGCGGCGGCGCCGTCGGATGCAGGGTGCGCCACATCCCGGCCGCGCCGACCGCACCGACCGGGACGAGCAGCCCTGCGAGGACCACGAAGCCGATGAATGTCCTGCGCATCCGGGCTGCCCGCGCGAGGGCGGCCAGGCACACCGGGCCGACGGCCAGCACGGCCGCGAGCCACAGTCCTGCCTTGGCGCTGCGGGCGAGATGCCCGGCCGTCGCCTCGCTGCCGGCGTCGTATGAGTCGGCCAACTGGCTCAACCCGATCGAGAACAGCCAACCCACCAGCGCCACGATCGCGACGACCCAGGCGATGCTTAACAAGCCAACCGCGATGGACTTGTTCGACGCGCGGCGTGGCGCTACTTCGGCGGTTGGACTCACGGCGCAAACCTATCCGACCGACCGCACTACGCTCACGTCCATGACCGCAGCCATGATCGAGTTGGATGACGGTGCGCAGCTGCGCACGTGGACCACGGGCTCGGCGATCCCGCAGAGATTTCCAGTGGTTATGGTGCACGGCGGACCGGGGGTCCCCGACTACCTCGCCCCGGTCGCCGGCATCATCGACGATCTGAGCCTGGTCCATCGCTACGACCAGCGCGGTACCGGCGGATCCTCCTGGCACGGAGTGCACACGATCGCCCGCCACGTTCACGATCTGGCGTTGTTGCTCGACGCGTGGGGACACGACCGGGCTGTTCTGGTGGGGCATTCGTTCGGTACCAACATGGCCGGCTACTTCTTGCTGGCCCATCCCGAGCGCGTGGCCGGACTGGTTCAGATCGCCGGGCCATTCCTGGATCCGTGGAGGGAAGCCGACCGAGCAGCGCGGCGAGCACGACGCACCGGCGAGCAGCAGGCAAGACTCGACGAGCTCGACGCGATCGGGTTGCGCGACGACGCCGAGGAGATCGAGTACCTCACGCTGTCGTGGTTTACCGACCACGCCAACCGAGATCGGGCTTGGGATTGGGCGCTGGCATCAGCCCGCACGCTGCGGCCCATCAACTACGCGATGAACAGCCAGCTCAACGCCGCGAAGAAGGCCGACCCGCTCGAGTCACACGTGGACGAACTTCGCAAGCAACTCCCGCCCGGCGCGATGATCATCGGCGGCGCCGGTGACAGCCGCCCCGCCGATGCCTTGCGACGTCTCGGAACACGCCTCGGCTGCGAGGTCATCATCGTCCCGAACGCGGGGCACAATCCATGGCTGGAAGCACCAGACCGGTTCGGTACGGCACTCCGCACCGCGGTTGTCAGGCAGACCCCCCGCGCCGGCGGATCGTGATCAACCCGCGCGGGCAAGCGTGGACCTCGAACGCTTTCGCTTTCGGCTGTCGCCGTTTGTGACGGCCGCTTACGACTTTTCGGCTTCGGTGGGTGGCGGAGTCTGCCGGCTGAACTCCTCGGCGAGCAGCTGCATGCCCCGGGCGAACGCTGATCGCTGCGCCGGAGTGAGCCGCTTGAGGGCGGCCTGGATGGGCCGGGTGCGCAGGGCAAGCCAGGTGTCGATGGCGTCGCGGTGCTTGTCGCTGAGGCGCACGAGGCGGCGGCGGCGGTCGGCCGGATCCTCGGCGCGCTCGATCAGGTTGGCCGCCTCCAGGTCCCGGATCATCAGGCTGGTGGTGGGCATGGCCAGTCCGAGCCGGCCCGCCAGGTCGCTCACACTCATCGGCCCGTCGGACAGCAGGTAGGCAAGCACCGGCAGGTGCCTGGGGCCGAGCGTGGTGAACAGGACCTGAAGCGCGGCCGGGACGCCCGGGCGTTTGAGCCCGGCCGCCACCTGGGGCAGCGACTGCACGATCGATCGCAGCGCGGCCTCGCCGTCCATTTGGTCGTCATGCTTTCTCGCCATGTGCTTGACATCCCTCGGCCGTACCCGGATAGTTTTGTTTTGCAAACCAAACTGTTTGATCCTGCAAACCGACTGTAGCAAAGGAAGCGCCGTGGACTCCCTCACCACACCCACACGCCATACCTCCGTCGCCCATCGCTCCACCGTGCCCGCCATCGCGGTCGCCACGGCATTCGCCGCGGCGGTGAGCGCCGCCATCAACGCCGTGCTGCGCCAGATATCGGTTGCCGCGCTTGACATCCCCCAGCCGCAATACCAACCGCTCGACCTTGCCTCGGTCGTCATCAGCAGTGCGCTGTCCGCCGTCGCCGGGGGTGCGTTCTTCGCCATCCTTACGCGGTTCACGAGCCGGCCATTTCGCTTGTTCCTGCCGGTGACCGCCGCCGTCCTCGCGCTCTCCATGATTCCCGCGATCATGGTCAATCTTGGCGACCCGCCCCAGTACCCTGGCGCGGGCGTCCCGGCCATGCTCACCCTGATGGTCATGCACGTGGTGGTTGCCGCCACGCTCGCGGCGGCGATGTCGCGGACACGGCGTGCGCCCGCCGCGCAAACTGGTGCCACGCGAACAAGCACTGCGAAGCGCCCGCCCTACGGCCGGCTGCTGCTGTCCGGCGTCGCCCTCGTCGCCGCGATCACGCCGTACCTCGCCGACTGGAACCACACCCACGTCTACAACCCGGCCTGGCCGCCACACGCCAAGTTCCACGTGGGACACACAATGCTGCTGGGGACCGTGCTTGGGCTGCTGTCACTGTTCTATCTGTGGCGGCGCGCGGGAGACCGGCGCGAAAACCTGCGCACGGGCGCGCTCATCGCCGCGTCCTACTGGGTGGCTCAGGCCGGCGCCGTGACGGTGCCGGGCTCCGCCGTCGTCGACCCGCAGTTTGCCGACCGGATCCCCACCATCGCCGGCATGCAACTCAACCAGGTCGTGCTCGACGCGATCCTGGTCGCCCTTGCCCTGACCGGCTATCTGTGGCAGCGGGCCCGGCAGCCACAACCGGTTGCGTAGCCGGCTGTGAGCGCCGATGTCCTTTGGCATCAACGATGGTGGCCCCGTGAGACATGCGGCGCAGAGTAATGGCTACGCTGGCGCAGACCTGAGTCGTCGACTCACCCTCCACACGGCAGGCCCGACGTTGAAGAACTCAAAGGTAGTGCTGATCGCCGGCGCCTCTTCAGGTATCGGGGAGGCCGCGGCCAGGCTGCTGGCCCGCCGGGGCCACACGGTCTACGGGTCGAGCCGTGACCCCGGGCGAGTCCAGGTACCGGGCGTGGTACCCGTCAAACTCGAGGTGAGCAGCGAAACTTCGGTGCGCCAATGTGTGTCCGGGGTCCTCGATGAAGCCGGCCGCATCGACGCCGTGGTCTACAGCGCGGGGTTCTTCGTCGCTGGAGCCGCCGAAGAGACCACCGCCGAGCTTGCCATGTCGCAGCTCGATGCCTATTTCGTTGGGGCGCATCGACTCGTGCGCGCTGTCCTGCCCGCCATGCGCGAGGCCGGTGGCGGCCGCTTGATCCTGATGAGTTCGAGTGCGGCCGTGGCGGCGATTCCCTTCCACGCCGTCTACTCCGCGAGCAAGGCGGCCCTGCGCCACTATGCGGAGGCCTTGCGCTACGAGGTTGAGCCCTTCGGAATCCGCATCGCGTGTGTCGAGGGCACAGGGGTTCGGACCGGCGCGGCGGCCGCTGTCCAACTGCCGTCGGAGCCGATAGCCGCCTACGAACCCGCGCGGACCAACGTCGTGGAGAGCTTCCTACGGGCGCAGACCGAAGGTCCGCCTCCGGACCGGATCGCCGTGTCGATCGTTCGGGCGATCGAAGGCCGGCGGATTCGCCCGGTCTATCGGGTGGGATTCAACGCCCGTTCGCTGCCGGTGTTGCGTGCGCTGCTTCCCGGTACCCTCTTCCGGCGCTTGTTCGCCCGACACTTCGGCATTACCGCCGGCCCAAGTACGCGCTGAGCCGATCCTCGTCACGGAACCTCATACCGCCCCGCGGACAACAACGAACAGGCGGCGCGACTGCGCCGATCTGGATCGTCAACGCGGGGAGGTTCGATGGCTGGAAGCGGCAAGCTGGTGCCGGGTTCAACGGCGATCGTTTTAGCTACTCTCAATCTTGTACTCGCCACCGCCGGCTCGTCGGCGACGCCGCGGGTAGCCGCGCAGCAGACCGGAGGCGGCGGTCAGCAAACATCAGTGACGTTGATTACGGGCGATCGCGTGCGGTTGTGGACGATCGGTGGCCATACCAGGGTCGCGGTCGAACCCGCGCGGCAGCCGGGCGTGGTGCAGTTTCATCAGTTCACCTGGCAGGGCGACCAGTATGTGGTGCCGTCCGATGCCGCACGACTCGTCCAAGAGCGGTTGCTGGACCTGCAGTTGTTCAACGTCACCGGGCTGGTTCGGCAGGGCTACGACGACGCGCACTTGACCACCACTCCGCTTCTGTTGCAGTACAACGATTCCTACCTCACGGCGCGTGCACCGGCGCCCGCGGGCACGAAGGTGCGGCGGGACCTGCCTCACTTGCGCATGGCCGCGCTCGACCAAGAAAAGTCGGCCGCGGCACAGGTCTGGGATCTGGCTATCACCACCACCACCACGGGCGATGCCGCCGCCCAGGGCCGGACGGATGTACGGCGTCTGGTTGGCGGCATCCAGCGGGTGTGGCTCAATGGCAAGGCCCACGCCAGTCTGGATCAGAGTGTGCCGCAGATCGGTGCGCCGGCTGCTTGGAGTCGCGGGCTGACCGGTGCCGGGGTCATGGTGGCGGTGCTGGACACCGGCGTCGACACCGGCCACCGCGACCTCGCCGGCAGGATCGGCCCGGCCAAAGACTTCTCGGGCAAGGGTGGCGTCGCCGATGGCCACGGACACGGCACGCACGTGGCGTCGACCGTGGCCGGTTCGGGCGCGGCGTCGGCGGGGCGGTACAAGGGGGTTGCTCCCGACGCCACGCTCGCCATCGGCAAGGTCCTCGACGACACCGGGTCGGGCACCTTCGACTCCATCATCGCCGGAATGCAGTGGGCGGCAGCGGAGTCGGGCGCGAAGGTGGTGAACATGAGCCTTGGCGGCTACCCCTCCGACGGCACCGATCCGATGTCGGCGGCGGTCAATGCCCTGACCGCCGAGTTCGGCACCCTTTTCGTTGCCGCGGCGGGCAACTCCGGCGCGGACGAAACGGTGTCCACGCCCGCGGCGGCGGACGCGGCGTTGGCCGTGGGCAGCACGGGGCGCGATGAGGTACCCAGTGCTTTCTCAAGTCGTGGCCCGCGGCTGTCGGACGGGGTTGTCAAGCCCGACCTTGCCGCCCCGGGTGAGAACATCGCGGCCGCCCGGCCGGCCGGCGTGGAACCGCTCGGGGATCCGGTGGGCGACGCGTACCAGCGGATGAGCGGGACATCGATGGCCGCGCCGCACGTGGCCGGCTCGGCGGCGCTGCTGCGTCAGCAGCATCCGGATTGGACAGCGGGTCAAGTCAAGGCGGCGCTGATGAGCACGGCCGCGGAGGTGACCGGCGCCGGGCCGTACGCGGTCGGCACCGGCCGGGTGGACGTGGCACGAGCGACCGGCCAGGCTGTCACGGCCACCGGCAGTGTCTCGACCTTCCTGCCCTGGCCGAACCTGGGCATGTCCAAGAGGCAGACGGTGACCTGGCATAACGGTGGGCCGACCGCGGTGACCCTCGGCTTGTCCGCCGCGCTCGCCGGTGCGCCGCCGGGCCTGCTGACCCTTTCGGCCGACAGTGTCACGGTTCCTAGCGGCGGCGACGCCTCTGTCGAAGTCACGGTGGCTGCTCAGGCCACAGCGGCGGGCAAGTTTGGCGGCATCCTCATCGCACGCGGCGCCGACGGGTCGGTGCACACCCGGACCGCTTTGTCGGTGTACCAAGAGGAGGAAAGGTATGACCTGACTGTCAACCTCGTCGACCGGGCCGGCAACCCCGCACCGGCCGGCAGCCACTCCACTTGGACGATTCTCGACCTGGACCGGGTACTCAATGGCAAATTCTTTCTCGTGTCTGGCGAAACGGTCCGGCTGCCCCGGGGCCGGTACGCGATTCACGCGACCATCGCCACGGCTCGTGCCGGGCAGGAGCCGACGCTCAGCGTCATCTCGCACCCGGAGCTGAAGCTTGACCGCGACAGGGTGGAGACCGTGGACGCCAGGGTGGGCATGCCGGCATCGATCAGCGTCGACGACCCGGCGGCCCGCGGCGGTATCCACGACATCAGCACCTTCAGCAGGATCAGCGACTGCGCGTGCACGTACCTGATCTCGACCACCGTGGACCCTAGGTTTTTCCACGTGTACGCGGGAACCGTGCCGGGCACGAGGTCGCCCGGTTTCGCCTTCGCCCAGGCACGCCGGGCCGAGGAGCCCGTCCTGGAGCTGTTCGCCCAGACCGCGCAGCCATTCGAGGTACCGGTGTCATGGTGGACCGACCCGCCGGCGGGCGAGCAGGCCACGGTGGCGGCGGTCTACGGCGGCTCCGGCACCCCAGAGGATCTAGCGAAGATCGACGCCCGCGGCAAGCTGGTGCTCCTGGAGATCCCCGAGGGGGCCGGCCGGGATCAGGTCGATCGGGCGATCGCCGCGGTCGAACAGGCCGGCGGGCGGCTGGCGATGCTGATCCCCCTCTCACCCGCGCCTGGAGCGGCAGATGGCGGCGGTGAGGAGACCGATGCGGCGCTGCCGGTGATGTTCGGCAACGGGCCGACGGTGCAGCGCTTCCTCACGCTGGTCAAGGCGGGCGAGGTGAGAGTGTCCTATCTCAACAGACAGGCGCCGGCCAAACGCTACGAGCTCGCGTATGGCGTGCAGGACAAGCTCACCCAGCCCCAGGTGTATCGGCCCAAGACGCGGGATCTGGTCGCGGTGCACACGGCTTACCACGACAATCTCGGCACCGCCGTTCACAGTGTGCAGGCGTCAGCGCAGTTCGCCGGCAGATCCTTTGGGATTGAATGGTTTACCCCCGTGCGGGCCGGTCAGAAACGCATCGAGTACTTCACGCCGGGCGCGTGGGTCTTTGCGCAACAAGCCGGTCCGGGGAACGTCGCCTATGAGGTGTTGCACCTGCGGGCGGGGCGAAGGTACGACGTTGCCTGGAACAAGGCGGTGAGCGCGCCTTCGCTGCGCGGCACGAACACCACGGTCCCCGGCGACCAGCCGTGGGCGCACCGCGCGGACAACGTGATCGATGTGACCCTGCCGCTGTTTGGTGACTCGGTAGGTCGGCCACGGCTACCCGTGCCGCATCTCGGCGACCGCGGCTCCATCGGTCTCTACCGCAATGGCGAGCTGGTGGGCACCGTACCTTCACCGGACACGGCCGCGTTCGAGGTTGCCGAGGGGTCGGCAGCCTACCGGCTGGTGGCCGACGCCGAACGGGCTGCCCACTGGTGGCCGTTGGCGACAAAGGTTTCCGCGGAGTGGACCTTCCGCTCGTCGGCCGCGGATTCCGGCAGGCCCCTTCCACTGCTCACCGTGCGCTTTGACCCGGCCGTGGATTTGCGCAACCGGGCCCCCGGTGACACGTCGTTCTCCTTTCCCGCCCACGTGGCGCGGCAGGACGCGGGCACGGTCAAGGTCACCACGCTCACCGTCGAGGTGTCGTACGACGACGGGCGCACCTGGCGGCCGGCGACGGTCGCGGCAACCGGTGACCACTGGACCGTGACGGTGCAGCATCCCACGGGTGGGTACGCCTCGCTGCGGGCCAAAGTGACCGATGCGGACGGCAGCACCGCAGAGCAGAGCGTGATTCGGGGGTACGAGATCGGCGACAGCCGGCTCGATGCGGAACCTCGATAGCCGCAACGAACAAGAAAGGGGCGTATGCACCCGCGCTGATGGGAGGATCGCGTGACCATGTCACTGACGGAGCGGTCACTGGCGGAGCACTCGGATGCGGTGCTCGTGACCGGTCCGCCCGAGCTGTTCGGCGAGCTGTTCGAGCGTTACTCGCGCTGGCTGTACGACTACAGCGCGCGCAGAGTCGGCCGGCAACTGGCCGAGGATCTCGTGGCCGAAACGTTTCTGATCGCGTTTTCGTGCCGGGACCGGTACGACCCATCGGTGGCCAACGCACGCCCTTGGCTGGTCGGCATCCTCTCCAATCTGCTGCGCAACCACCAGCGGGCCGAGGTCCGGTGGCTGCGGGCACTTGCCCGCACCGGCATCGACCCGCTCGGTGCGGCAGGTCGGGGCAATGGGGCGTTTGCGGACTGCGCCAGCGAACGGCTCGACGCGCTGGCCGCGACCCGGCACCTGGCCGGCGCTCTGGTGTCATTGCCCAAGCAACAACGAGAGGTGCTCCTCTTGCACGTGTGGGCGGGCATGGACTACCCGGAACTCGCGGCCGCGCTCGGCCTTGCCCCCGGCACGGTTCGCTCCCGACTGCACCGGGCCAAGGCCCGGTTGCGGCAGGCACTTCCCGACCACTACGCAAACGACCACCGAGAAAGGTCATGACCAAGCCATGAACACACGTCACAGCGCCGACCCCGACGCAGCCGGGCTGCGGCTGCTCGCCGAGTTCCGGCAGGATCTCACGGGGGTACCGGCAGACACTGAAGACCGCATGCGCCACACCGTCCTCAACGCGACGCTGCATTCCCAGCCCGCCGCCCGCAACGGCCGGATCTGGCGGATGCCGGTGTCGCGGCGGACGATGCTCGGTTCGACGGCCGCCCTTGCGCTGACCGGAATTGCCGGCAGCGCGGTGGTGGCGGCCGAGCTGTTTTCCACGGACAGCCCGCACCACCCGGCCACCGGCACGGTGGTCGGCACCGAGCCCGGCGCCGCCGGAATGCTGGAACTCACCGCGCAAAAGGCCGGCAGCGGCCAGGCCTTCTCCATCGCCCCCGGCCAGTACGTCTACCAGCGCACCCATTCACACCGCCTGTATTTCCTCGGCGACGTGCGCCTGCAAGAGGACACGTGGCGGGAGACCTGGCTGGATCCGCAGGGCATGTTCCCGGTCCGGATGCGTGGCGAGGAGGGGATCAACCGCAGGCCACTGACCGACGCCGACCGGGCCGCCGCCCAAAGGTCGGGTCTGCTCGATCAGCCGCCGCAGAAGTACGACCTGTCGGCTGACGACCCCCTGCTGGCCTACGCCGCCAACAAGGCGAAGCTGGTGGCCAACGGGCCGAGTCTGTCCCAGCCGACCCCCGAGTTTCTGGCCACCTTGCCCACCGACCCCCACGCTCTGCTTGACTTGCTGCGATCGGGGGTCGGCGGCGGGCAGCCCGTCGATGACGCGCAGGTCTTCGAACGGGTGGGCCGCCTGTTTCGGGAAACCGGCCCTGCCCTTGGACCTCAGGTGCAGGCCGCGCTTTACCGGGCGGTGGCCAAGCTGCCCGGCCTTTTGCGCGTCGAGGGCCAGGTCGAGCTGGCCGGATACACCGGCATCGCGATCGCCTACCCCGTGGCCGGCAAGCAGCAGCACGAAATCATCCTTCACCCCAAAACCTTTGCCTTCATCGGTACCCGATCGAACGCCGGGCAGATCGACGAGAGCTGGACTGTGGTGGTCGCCTGGGGGATCACCAACTCCGTTGGCCAAGTCCCCTGACCCCGGTGACCTGTTGTGGATTCAGCCCGCTCTGCCGATAGCTAAGGCACTGGACGCCACCCCCGCCTTCCGGGCAACGTAGTGGCGTGGCTCGGATTCGGTTCGGACTGGTGTGGAACGGCGCGGGTTCGCCCGTGGAGGTAGCTCGTCGTGCTGAGGACGTCGGGTACGCCACGCTACTGTTTCCGGACCATACCGGAATGGTCGCGCCGATTCCCGCCATGGCCGCGGCCGCCGCTGTCACCGGTACCCTTCGATTGGGTACCCAGGTCATCAACCCCGCCTTCCGGCCGCTCGGTGCGCTGGCTCAGGAGCTGGCGGCCGTCGACATCGTCAGCGGCGGCCGGCTGGAGATCGGCATCGGAGCCGGATACGCCGAGTCGGAGGTCACCAGCCTGGGACTCAGGTTTCCCCGTGCGGCCGACCGCATCCGGGACGTCGGGCGGTTTCTCGATGTGCTTCCCCGCCTGTTCGCCGGCGAGGAGATCACCGAGGACGAACGGCCCGGCGGCCGGGAATGGGGCCGGCTGAACGGATTTCGGCTTGAGCCAACACCACCGCAGGGCGCGTCGGTACCGCTGATGGTGGGCGGCAACGGCAACAGATTGCTCGCCGTTGCGGCCCAGCGAGCCGGCACCGTCCAGCTTGTGGGCTTCACGCCTCGCCCCGGCGGCCCCGACTACGGCGCCTTCTCACACGAGGGCCTTGCTGACCGCATTGCGCATGTGCGAACTGCTGCCGGAAATCGGTTCCGGGATATAGAACTGAGCGTTCTCGTACAGGTGGCCGGTGTGGCGCCGGATCCGGCGACGGTGGTGTCGGCGCTGCGATCGGTGAGCTCGGGTGAGATGACCGCGGAGCAGGTGCTCGCCTCGCCGTTCGTGCAACTGGCATCCTCCACGGCGGAGGTGTGTGATGGCATCACCGCATTGTCGGAACGCCATGGCGTCACCTACATCACCGTGTTCGACGGGCGTTCGGAGGGCTTCGACAGTGTGGTGACCCGGCTCGCGAACCACTGAACATCCCTGGGCCTGCAGGTCAGCATAGTCGTCGCGACCGGCTACGTTGTCGCCGGCCATCCAGCGATGGCTGCGGATGGGCCAGTCTTTGCAGGTGCTGGTGATGCGGCTATGGTGGCGCTATGTCGGATCGCAAGCGGGAGCCAACACCGGCCGATGGGCCACTTTTTCGCGAAGCGTACGAGCGGGCGGGGCAGCTCGATGACGCGGTGACCGAGACCGAGCGCAAGCGGGCGCGGGGTGGATTCGTGCGGGCTGCGGCGGTGGCGCTGGCCGAAGGGCTGCTACGCGAGGTCTTTGTCTGGGGCGCTGTCTTGTTCTCGATCCTGGCCGCGGGCTTCGGTGTCACGGCCGGGGACGTCAAGTGGGCAGTGCCGATGGTTGCCTCTGGCGTCGTTGGCGCCGTGCTGGTGTTCTGGGCGATCTTCCGGAAGTGGTCGTTTGGCAGGCAGTGGTTGGTACTGCTGGGCGTGATGTTGGTCCAAATTGTACTGATCGTGGTGTTCTGGCGGACTCACTAGCCCGCACGCTGAACCCGTTCGCCGTTCGAGTTGTAGCGCGCTGAAGGCGGTGGCACAATCCACGTCAGCCAATCGCCAGGGGAGCGAACGAACCGGGGAGGGTTGCCGTGGCCGAAGTTGCAGTGGAACTATCTGACCTAAGAGGCTTTGCCAAGCAGGTGGGGCGTGCCTCCACCGATATGGGGGCGGCCAAGAATTATGCCGCTTCGCATGTCGTCGATGCTGACTTCGGCAAGATTCTCGAGCTGATCACGGGCGACTACGCCGCGATGATCCCGAAGTTTCACGCCGTCCTTCAAGAGGACAGCAGCCGGCTGGGCAGCACCCGCGACGGGTTGAACATGGCTGCCACCAATTACCAGGAAGCCGATGAAAAAGCCGCCGGCCGGCTGGCCAATCTGCCCGGCGGGCAGACCGGCGACATCACCGATGACGGCGTGGCCAACGGGTTCGACGACCGCGGTTCGGCATCGGCCGCGCTCGTCGCTCCGGGCAGTGCGGCTGCCGGGATGCCCGACCTGCCCGAGGTGTCGTTTGGCTTCCTGCTTGACAAGGTCTGCGACCTCGTCGTGTGGGTCGGTGGTCCGGACCCGCGTGAGCATGTGACCCGCTGGCTGGCCGGCGACATCGACAAGGCGGCGTTGCATGTCGAGGCGTGGAAGGCCGTGGCCGAGTGCTGCGACATCGTGGAGGACAACCTCAGGTCGGGCCGCAAGTCCATCACCAACACGTGGACCGGCGAGGCGGCCCTCGCCGCGGCCGGGCACATGGACAAGTGGGCGACCAGCCTGCTCGAGCAGGCCGGCGCGATGCGCACGATGGGCGAGCACCTGTGGGACATGATTGACCATGCGGTCAAGATGGCCCAGGTGGTCGTCGACATCATCCGCACGCTGGTCAGCCTCGTGTCGGCGGCGCTGTCCAACGCCGCGATTCCCTTCTACGGCCAGTGGAAGCTGATCAACACGGTCAAAGAGGGCATCAAGATGGTCTGGCAGGCCATCAAGGTGGTCAGGGTCTTCCTCAACGCGCTCATCATGCTGATCGACACCATCAAGCTCTGCGTTGACTATTTCAGCATCACCAAACTGCCGCCCGCTCCGGCCGCGGGGCCGGCGTGACCGCCCCAGACTTCTCCGCCATTGAAGCGCGGATGCAGCAAGCGAAAGCCGCGCTCAATGACGCCATGGAAGGCGCCGTGCGAGCCATGGAACGGTTTGAGCGGGAGAACAAGCCGACCGCCGAGGAGCAGCGGCAGATGCAGCAGGCCGCGCTGCGCGGCGAGCTGGGCGACGGCATGCGGACCCTGGCCCAGCAGGTGGAGGCGGGCCGCGACGACTGGGATGCGATATTTTCCAACCGGTCACCAAACTCGCACCTGCTTCAGGACCACCTGACGCGCATGGTCGAGGCCAACCGCGAAGCGATCCAGCAGGCTTTCGAGGAAGACGACGAGTTCGACCCGTCCGTCGAGCCGCAGGAGGATCAGCCGGAACGCTAGCCACCCCACGCGATCCACACGACGGTCAGGGCCGCATGGCAAAGGCCAGGCCGAGGCGGTCGCCGTCTATCGCCAAGTCAGGCCATGGTGACTACGGGTTCGAGCAGCGAGAGGGTCAACGAGCCGGCGTCCACCTCAGCGCGTACACCGATGGGCATCGGCAGGTTCGGTGAGGCGTGGCCGAAGTCAACATTGCCAAGGACCGGGAAATCGCGGCCGCCGATGACGTCAAGGACGATCTCGCGGAGCGTGTCCGGTCCGCCTTCGGTTGCGGTGAGGTTGGACGGCTTGCCCACGACCATGCCGGCGATCCGGTCGAACACGCCGGCGTGCCGCAGCACATGCAGGTCGTTCCATATCACCGCGGTTGAGGTGGCGACCTCCTCCCAGAACAGGATCGCGCCGTCGAAGTGTTCAGGACTCAGGGCGTACGGGGTGGCCTGCACGCGTACCAGGCGATTGAGCAGGCCGCCGATCAGCCGGCCCTGGGCGTGGCCTGGCCGCCAGCATTCCCATGTGCCGCCCGGCGGCAGCGGGCCCGCGGCTTGCTCGGTGGTCAGCACGCGGGTGTAGAGGTCGATGAGCTGCTTGCGGCGATCTTCGTCGCCCAGGGTGTACCAGTCGCCGCCGAAACCGTGGGTAGCGATGTCAGCGTGCATGCCGACCAGGCCGGTTCGTGCGTGCAGCGCCAGGTGCAGGGCGGAGATGTCGCTGTAGCCCAGGATCGGCTTGGGGTCGGCTCGGATCGCCTCCAGGTCGATCAGGTCGAGATAGCTCAGTGCCACTCTCCCGCCGGTGTGTGACACGATCGCGCGTACTTGTGGGTCCCGCAACAGGCTGTTGAGCTCGTCCGCGATGCCCTGCGGCGAGGCGGCGGCCCACCAGCGTCGCCTGTCCGTGGAGACCAGTGAAGACACGCGGACCCGAAAGCCCATCCGCTCGAGGATCTTCACACCTCGGGCCAGCAACGGCTCCTCTCCAGCCGTGAACCCGCCAGACAGGGCTGTCACCACCACAAGATCACCTGGTTGCAACGCTCGTGGGCGCAGTATCGAGGACAAGCTGGGGGCCACCTGATCATGATACTGCAGGCACTCTAGCAGCCCTTCTCAGAAGTCCCAGTTCGCCTTTCCGGAGAAGCCGTAGCCTATCCCGAACTCGGCGCCCCACCAGAGTTTGCCATCGTGTCTCTGTCCGAAGTGCAGGCATCCTCCGAAGCCACGGAACGCGCACACGTAGCTGTTGGTGTTGCGGTCCTTGCCGAAGGCCGAGTAGCCGCCCACGGTGGCCGAACCCATCAGTCCGGCCTTCGGCGTCTTGTCCGGCTTCTTCCAGCCGTATCCCACACCGCCGTCGACCACCACGCCACTGTCTTGGTCATAGTCGGTGACATCGGCGCAGACGAACAGGCAGCCGCGCAAACGGCCGAAGCTGTCGATGTTGTCGGGCGGTGGTGGCTTGTACTCGGCACAGGCCGGCGTCTTGCCGTAGTAGCCGTGACCGCCGGTGCAGTAGACGGTCTTTCGCTTCGGTGGCTCCTTCTTTGCCGGGTCGGCGGACGGGCAGTTCTTGTCCGCCAGGCACTTGCTGTCCTTTCCGCACTTGTCGCCGCAGCTTGCCTTGGGAGCCTTGGGCTTTACCCACTTGCGCTCGTAGTTCTCGCACGATGCCTTGTTGTAGCAGACTTTCTTCAGGTACCTGATGTCGTCCTTGTGCTGGCAGGCCCGGATGGTACCCCCGCATTTCTTCAGATCGGACTGGTGCTTGGCGCGCCCGACCGGCTTGCCGTAGTAGGAGCAGCTCGCATCGCTGTGACACTTCCTGGCCTTGGGCTTCGGCTTTGGCTTGGGCTTCTTTTTCTTCTTCGCCTTCGCCTTCTCCTTGGCCAGCTTCTCCATGTGGTCGCACTGGGTCGGGTTGGAGCAGGAGGCCAGGCCGCTGGGATCCATCCGCGATACCGGGTTGTTGCCGGCGTAGGCGTACGGGTTGGCCCACTCCGGCATCCGCAGGTCGATGAGGGGGTCGGCGCTGATGAACTTGGCGATGACCGGGTCGTAGAAGCGGTTGTCGGTGGCCACGAGCCCGGTGGTGTCGTCCTCGATCTTGCCCAGATACCCGCGCTGCGTGGCGGTGATGTCGTCGCGGCCGCCTCGCCGCGCCCCGAAGGGCAGATAGCGTTGCCGCACCAGCGTGTTGGTGGCGGCGTCGACGGACAGTTGCGAGCTGCCCTGGTGGTCGTCGAACAGCCAGCTGACGTTGCCGGCCTTTCGGACCGCCACGATGGTGCCGTCGCCATGGGTGTAGTAGCTGCGCGCCGCCACCGTCGATCCGGTCAGCTCCAGCTCCACCGGCCCGAGGTAGGCGGTGGTGCGGCCGGGTTCCCGGCGGATCAGGCGGGTACCGTCGGGGCCGTAGACGTTGCTTGTCGTGTGCCCGCCGGTGGTGGCGCTTGCCAAGCGGCCGAACGGATCCCAGGACAGGGTCGTGGTCTGCCCGTTGACCGTGCGCGAGATGAGGTTGCCGGTCGCGTCGTAGGAGTACGTGTCCTCGCGGTTGGGCCAGCGGATGCCGGTGAGCCGGTTGGTCCCGGGCGCGTAGCCGTAATCTCCCTGGAACCCCTGCGTGTCCTGGAAAATCATGTTGCCGGCAGAGTCGTAGTCGTAGCCGCGCCAGTACGGGTCGGTGCCCAGCCCGTCCGGACTGTTGTACCACCCCGCGGAGCAGTCGGCCTTGGTGGTGGTCCAGGCCCACCGCAACCGGTTGCGCAGGTCGACGTTGAAGCACTCGGTCTGCGGGACGGCCTGGGTTTTGTCCACGATCCGGGTGATGTTGTCGGCGGCGTCGTAGAAGAAGTCGTCGTCTTGTTTTTTATGGGTACCGACCCAGGTTGCCACGTTGGTGAGCCGATCGGTCGCGGGGTCCCAGGTCAGGTTGCGCTTGACGGCACCGCCGGCGCCGTAGCGCCGTTCGGTCAGCTTGCCCGTGTTCGAGTAGGCGGTGCCGGAGACGTAGGTGAAGCCGCCGGTGTGGTTGGAGGTGAGGGTCTGCGGGTAGCCGAGATTGTTGTAGGTCGCGGTGACCGTCTCGGCGGCCAGACCGGCGGCGGGTACAGCGGGCAGCCCGGTCTCGATCTGGTGGCCCGCCTTGTCGAAGGCGGCGGTGAACTCATACGCCCCGGCGAGCAGCCCTTCGGCGGCGGGCAGGGTGACGCGGGTGCGGGTGGGCCGCAGGTCCGCGTCGTAGGCGAGCACCTCGTTGGTGTAGGCGTTGCCGCCGGAGTAGCTCGTGAAGCTCGCCGGCTGTCCTTTCACGACGGTGTCGTGGGTCGAGGAGCTCAGCCGGGTACCGGTTCCGGCGTCGCCCGCCCACACCTCGGTCTGGCGATCGAGAGCGTCGTAGACGTACGAAAGCTTCTCTCCCTTGGCGTTGACCGTGGTCAGCAGGTTGCCGCCGGCGTCGTAGGTGTAGGTCGTCAGGCCGGTGTCGGGGTCGCTGGCGGTCAGCCGCCGTCCCGCCCAGTCGTAGGTGTAGCTGCGCACGTTCCCGCGCGCGTCGATAATCTTCGTGAGGTTGGAGTCGAGGTCGTACTCGAAGCGAGTTTCATATGGCACGCCCCAGTAGGCCCACTCCACCACGCGCACGGTGCGCCCGTGCGAGTCGGTCCAGTATTCGGTGCTGCCGCCGGCCGGCGGGATCACCGAGTGCCCTTCGGCCCCGAAGTAGTCGATGGTGGTGCGGCGCAGTTCGGTCGACTGCGCGTGCTGGGCCGTGGCCGCCTCCCGCTCGGCGCCGTCATAGGTGTGCTTGAACCATGACGGCAGGCTGGCCGGGGCGGCGTTGAGCAGTCCGCTTCCGGGCGCGGCGGAGTTGTGGACCGGGACAGACTCGGCGGAGGAAAGCCCACGAGAGTCATAGTTCGTCTGGGAGACCACGCGGCCACCGCCGGGCGCGGGAGCCTGTGATTCGCGGGTGCGGCCCCAGCCGTCGTCGAAGCCGTGGCTGGTAAGCCATACGGCGCCCGTGCCGGACCCGCTGAGCAGTTGGTCGCTGGTGCTCCGGGACGCAACGGTTGGCTGGCCGATAATCCCGTCGTAAACAATTGCGTAGGCGAACTTCTGGCTCGGGATAGTGCCGGAGCGTGGCTGTCCGGGGTTCCAGACCGCGGTGGTACGGCCCAGCTGGTCGTAGTCGACCTCGGTGATCCGGTTGTTGTCCACATCGGTCACCTTGACCGTGTTGCCGTGCAACAGGCTGGTGTGCGTGGTGGTGCGGTATCCGGTCGGGCCGGTGACCGTAACCCCGTTGTAGGGCCAGTTCATCGCAGGGTTGTAGGCGGTGGTGGTGACCCGGCCCAGCTCGTCGGTGTAGGTGAGCTGGCGGCCATAGTCGTCGTAGGTCTTGCGCGCTGTGCTGGAGGCGGTGGCCGAGGTCCAGGTGCGGGTCTCGGTGACGTTTCCGTCGGCGTCGTAGGTGTTCGTCGTCCGGCCGATCAGCGCTCCGGCCGCGCAGTCGTCCCCGGCACGCTCCTCGGTGGCGGCGGGCAGCACCACCGCCGTGTACGTGGTCGTGGTGCAGCTGTTGTCGGTGGCGACGCCGTCCTCGCCGAAGTCGTTGTGCCGCAACGGCATGCCGTTGCCGTCGTAGGCGATACGGGTGTCGGTGTAGCGCCACGTGCCGTCGTGGCGGACAGCCCGAGCCCGCGCACGCACCCGGTTGACCCGTGAGGGGTCGAGAACACCCGGCCCGTCACCGGTGATGACCAACTGATACTCGTGGCGCTCCGACTCGATCTCGGCGTACTGCCGCTGCGCCGCATCGGTGTGGTACGCCGTCATGCGCCAGGTGCGATCCTGAAGCTCATGCCCGGCAAGCCAGCGGCGGTCGTCGACGGCGGTGCCGTCGAAGTCGTTGAGCCTTGCCTGTTTCGCCGTCCCGCTGGCGTAGACGTCGTCGTACATGCCGCGGAAGTAGGTCGCGGTCTCGGCGGTGTAGCCGGCCGGGTCGGTACCCGAGCCGGTCAGTGTCCGCACGGTCTGGTAGCCGCGCGCTTCGCTCCACGTCGAGGTCTGAATCGTCTGCTGGCCGCCCGGCGCCGTCACCGTGATGGTGGTGCCCAGGTAGTCAAGCGGTTTGGCCCACGCCGGTGTGCCCTGGTACTCGTAGGCGGTCACGACATCCGGCGACGCGGCCACCACATCCTTCTCCACCACCTTCGTCACGACGTACTTGTGGTAGATGCCGTGGAACACCTCCGGCCCGCCGCCGAACGGGAACCAGAAGTCATAGACCTGGAAACAGTCCTTCTCCGCCCGGTCCCACTGCATGGAGCTGAGCCAGGTGCTGTAGCCCGAGCCGTTGGTGCCGCCGTCCGGGCACGCGTTGGGCCGCCCGTAGGTGACCTCCAGCCGCCCACCCAGTCCATTGTGGACCGTGGCGATGCGCGGCAGGATCGCCTTCGGCTTGGTGAACCACCAGCTGGGTCCGTAGTCCACGCGGCCGTTGAGCTCGACGGCGTCGAAGTCCACCGGCGGCAGCCTGACCTCGCCCGCGCCGGCCAGGCCGACCGGACGGATGTAGTCCAGCCACAGCGCCGGGGTGCAGCAGCCCTCCTGCCCGTTGGCCGGGGACTGGATGTACTTGAAGCGCAGCTGCAGCTTGTGCACGTCCTGCCAGGTCGCGCTCACCGGGTCGTAGGCGTAGGACACGATCGAGTCCAAGCGCCGCATGAGGTAGAACGCGGGGCCGGTGGCGTTGCACTGGTATGTGTCGCACTTGACCAGATCGTCGGGCACGTCCCAGGTACCCAGAAGGCAGCTGAGATTTCCGGTGCCGGTATCTATCGGGTAAGGGTTGGCGTGCGGATCGTCGCGGGAGGTGGTGTTGTTGCACCGCGAGACAAGGTTGAACACCAGCTTGGAGGTGGGCCTGCTGCCGGTCACTGCCGTGTTGGCGCCCCACTCGACGTAGTCCAGGTAACCGCCCCGATCGTAGTCGATCGTGGTGTAGGTGTAACTCGGCGGGACGGTGCAGCAGGATTCGCTTGCGTACCAACGATATTTCCACGCCTCCCGCTTCCACTGGAGCGTGGTCAGGTTCTCGTTGGCGTCGACGATCTGGTCGAGGTTCCACCGCCACGGGCCCTGGCACATGCCGGGATAGGTCGAACCGCCGCTGAGGTAACGGTCGCGGCACGGCTCGCCCGGGTCGTCACCGGCGTACGGCACCTGCCACATCGAATCGCGGCGGTAGCCGAACCGGTAGACCGAGCCGCCCTGGGTGGTGATCAGCCAGTAGGGCTGCCCGCTCGGGGCGCCGGAGGTCAGGTACTGGATGGTCCAGCCGGACTCGTCCTCGGTCTTGTAGGCACCGGTGAGCCGGTCCTTGACGATCCTCGTGGAGCGGCCTTCGAGCGAGACGAGCAGTTCGGAGTTGGTCGGGTCGGTCGTGTCGGCCTGGCCGTCGTTCTCGTCCGGCGACTCCCAGCACACGTGCCCCCAGTTGCGCTGGTCGCCGCGCTTGCCCGAACCGGTCGCGTCGTTCGCGCACGGCTTGTAGCGCCGCTCGACGAAGCCGGGGCCGAGGTTCCAGCCCAGACCGGTCCAGCCCGACTGGCCGTTGGTCGCCGACGTCATCCCGTCCACCGCGGCCGAGTTGTAACCGAACGACAGATCGGGGCCGTTTCCGGCCGGGGAAGGCGGTTCCGGTACCGGATAGGAATAGCTGAAAACCCCGGCGTTTCCGCCAACCTGCCACGCCCCGCTGGCCATGAGATCGGTCGCGCCGAAGTTGCCGCCGTAGGACCCGCCCGTCGCGGCGGCAAGCAGGTAGACGTCGCCGGCGTCCGCGGCGGCCGGCACCTCGGCGAGGAAACGCTGGTTTGCCGTGTCGTGGCGGGCCGGCACCACCTCGGGCGAGAGCGGGCACTCCCCTTTGTGCGCCTGTACGACGCAGGCCGGCAGGCGCACCACCCTCAGGCGCCCGGTAAAGCCCGCACCGTACGCGTCGGCGAAGCCCGAATAGTCAAGCGTGACAGGAACGGTGGCCGCCTCGGCGCCGCCGTCGGCGCGGCGCACGCGCACGCCCAGACCGATCCCACCCAGGCGGGAAACATCTTGCGGGTCAAGGGTTTCCGCCGCTATCCGGCGCACCCCCGAGGTCGCCGGGAGCTCGACCTCGGTGGTGCCGGCGGAGGGCCAGACGGGTTCCCGCCGGATCCTTTGTGGACGGACGGCGTCCTCGGCCCCCCGTGTGCGGGGCGTCGTCACGACCGGGCTGCCCTCGACCGAGGGTTCCGTGGCCGGCGCCTGCGCGGCGGCGGCCCGTGCCCCCGGCGGGAGCACCGTCGCGGTGGTGGAGACGACAAACGCGGCAACGACCAGAAACACAACGACGCGACGATTCATCATCACTCCACTCCCGGGCGCACGAATTGATGGCATTGAAAGCCTGGAGGTTGATGTACGGCAATACATTGCACACAATTGAACGGCGATGGAGGCGAATGAGGCACCGGATCCGGGGCAGGCGCGGACGGCCGGCTCCTATCTTGAACAGCTTGCCCGGCTGCGAACCTGGTGCGGCGAGCCGTCCCTGCGCGTTCTGCGCCGCCTCGGCGGGCCGGCGCCCACCACGACCTCGTGGGTGCTCAACGGCAAAGGGCTGCCCAGACTGCCCCGGTGGGAATTCGTCGCGTCCTATGTGGCCGCTTGTCTGCGGCACCGTGGCCTGACACCCTCGCAAGCCGGTCAGCAGGTCGAGAGCTGGCGCGGCGCCTGGCAGACCCTGTCTCGCGACACCGGCACGGCGACGAGCACGCCCGCGGTCCCGGCTCAGCTGCCCGCCGCCCCCCGTTACTTCACCGGACGGCGCACCTACCTGGCTCGACTCGACCGCCTGCTGCGACAGGAGGGCGACCTGCCGGCCGTGGTCGCGATCGTGGGTGCCGGAGGCATCGGCAAGACCGCACTCGCGGTGCGGTGGGCGCACACCGTCGGCGGGCACTTCCGCGACGGCCAGCTGCACATCGACCTGCACGGCTACCACGCGGGACCGTCGATGCAGGTCGGCAACGCACTTCTCATCCTTTTGACAGCATTGGGGGTACGAGCCGCCGCCATACCGTCCGAAGTGGAGTCCCGTGCCGCCCTGTTGCGGACCACCCTGACCGGCCGGCGGATGCTCCTGATCCTCGACAACGCGCGCGACAGCCAGCACGTGCGGTCCCTGCTGCCCGGAAGCCCCGGCTGCTTGACGCTGGTGACCAGCCGCGACAACCTGGCCGGGCTCGTCGCCCGGGAAGGTGCCCATCGCCTGAACCTCGACCCGCTCCCTCGGCACGAAGCGGCCGGCCTGTTCCGCCTCATCCTGGGCGACGCCCGCGTGCGCGAGGAACCCGGCGCGGCCGACGACATCATCCGCCTGTGCGACGGGCTTCCCCTGGCCGTGCGCGTCGCCGCGCAGCACGCCGCCGACCGGCCACACCAGCCGCTGTCCGGGCTCGCCGCGCAGCTGTCCGACCGGGGCAGGCGGCTGGACGTCCTGTCGGTTCCCGGCGATCCACTTTGTACGGTGCGCGCCGTGCTGGACTCCTCCTACCGCACGCTGCCAAGCCAAGCCCGGCGGCTGTTCCGGCTGCTGTCCGCGCACCCCGGCACGGACTGCACCGTGGAGTCCGCCGCCGCGCTGGCCGGCACGAGCGCCGAGCGGGCCGAGGCCGAACTGACCGTGCTGCACAACCGGCATCTGCTGCAGCGTGGCGAGCACGGCCGGTACCGCCTGCACGACCTGCTCGGGGTCTATTCACTCGACCGGGCCAAGGCTGAGGACCCTCCACATGAGACCGATCGGGCGGTGCTGCGATGCCTTGACTGGTACCGGGACATGCTCATCTCCGTCGCCCTGACGCTAGACCCCGGTGGCCACCGCGAAACGCACTGGCAACCCAAAGCATTCGGCCCCGGCGCCAACCGGCAGGCACTGGCCTGGGGCGAGGCCGAGCGCGGCAATCTGCTCGCCGCGCTGCGCATCGGGTGGGAACGCGGTCTCATGTCATGGGTACGCGACACGGCCGTGGCCTCCGGCGGCTTCTACAGCGTCAGCAAGTACGCTCACGACTGGATCGTCGCGGCGCGGTGCGGCCTGCAAGCCGCCGTCGAACTGGGCGACGTCGCGTCCCAGGCCCGGCTGCTCACCAGCATCGGCAACGCCCATCTCGACCTCGCCCGCTTCGAAGGCGCCGCCGGCTACTACGCCAAGGCGTTGCCCCTGCGCGAGAAGTGCGGTGACCTGCGCGGTGAGGCCACCACGCTGAACAGCCTGGCCGTCATCCACCGCAGGCTCGGACGGCCCGACAACGCCGTGGAGTACCTCAACCGCGCGCTGCGGATCCTGCGCCGCACCGGCGACCGATCCGATCAGGCGATCACCCTGACCAACCTCGGCAACACCCATCGCGACCTCGGCCGGCACAGTGAAGCAATTTCCTATTTGGAATCCGCCTACCGGATCCACGACGAACTCGATGAACCTCGGCGCATGTGCATCGTGCTGGTAAGCCTTGGCGAGACCTACCACACGGCCCGCGAGCACCGCCAAGCCACCGACCATCACCGCCGCGCCGTCGAGCTGGCAACCCGGCTGGGCGACAACTGGCAGGCAGCCACCGCGCTCGCCGAACTCGGCTACTCGCTGACCGCGCTCGGCGAGCGCGCCGACGCGCGCAAGGCGTGGCGACGGGCGCTGCCCGCGTTCGCCGCCCGGGGCGACCCACGAGCGGAAGAGCTTCAGGAACAACTGCGCCGCCTGTGAGGGCTTGCCGCCACGAAGACCTACGCCATGAAGACGGACACGAGGCGCTGGCATCGCGGCGGGTCCTCGGTCAGCCCAACCTTGAGACCCCAGAGCCAATATTCGACGGAACGGAACACGACCCAGTCACGGGCGAGGGCGGGGTCGAGGCCGCCTTCTTCCACGGCGGTCTCAAAGTGTTGGACAATGTCTACCGCGTTCACCATCTCGTCGAGCCTGGTCCAGAGCACCCGCGCAAGGTCGTACTCGATGTCGCCTCGCAGCAGAATGGGGTCGACGGTGAGCCACGGTTCCCGAGAGCCCCTGAGTAGCTGGCCAGAGTGCAGGTCACCGTTGACGGCGAGGGTGGAGCCGGTGGTGGACAGGCCGGTAGCAAGGTTGAGCGCCTCTGCCAGGAATGCCTTGTCGAAGGGCTTGTGCAAGCGGAGCCAGCTCGGCTCAAGATCGTCCGCTGCGTCGCGGGCGGTCACCGCTGTCGACCGCACCTCCGATGACGCTGGAACCGCAAGCCGGCGCATCATCCGGCCAAGAACCGCGACCGCCTCATCCACCGGCCGGTCGGCCAGCGTCTGGTGCATGGCCAGACGCTCAAGCAGCATCGCTCCGTGGACGAGGTCGGCGTCGACGAGCCGCACGGTGCCGCGTCCATCCCAGAACCTCAAGGCCCCAACCTGGTCGGCGACCTCGGTGCCCGGCGGTGTCATGCGAAGCGCCAGCGCCTCCCCGTCACGCTCGACCGGGACGACGACGGCATTGGACCCGTGGGCCGGCTCGGCCACGACGCGCAGATCCCACCGTTCGCACTGGCGCACGATTGCTCGAGGCAGTTCAGCCAGCCATTCGGCACCCTCGGTCCACCAGCGAGGCATGTCCAGAAACGACGGCGGAAGGGTAATCTCGCCCGTCACGCGATGAGAGCCGTCCTCGAAGCCGTCCATGCCGCCGAGCCTAGTCACCACGCAGAAGGTGAAGCCGGTTAGCGTGTGGGCATGACTTCCCTACGCCGTCTGGGTGCCGCGGGTCCGATGGTGCCGGCCATCGGGCTGGGGTGCATGGGCATGAGCGGGTCTTACGGTCCCGCCGATGAGCACGAGTCGATCGCCACCATCCGCCGGGCGCTCGACCTGGGCGTGTCGCATCTTGACACCTCCGCCTCCTACGGCCGGGGACACAACGAAACTCTGGTAGGGCGGGCCATCGCCGGGCGCCGGGACGAGGTCGTGCTGGCCACCAAGTTCGGGATCTTGCGCAATGAGCATGAGGTTCGCATCGACTCCAGCCCCGCCCGGGCGCGGGCGTCGTGCGAAGAGTCGTTGCGCCGCTTGGGAACGGACGTCATCGACCTGTTCTACGTTCACCGCCGCCACCCGTCCATGCCCATCGAGGCCACGATGGAGGAGCTGGCCCGCCTGGTCGCCGAAGGCAAGGTCCGCCACGTCGGGCTTTCCGAGGTCGCGGCGGACACGATCCGGCGCGCCCATGCCGTGCATCCGGTCGCCGCCCTGCAGATGGAGTACTCGATTTTCAGCCGGGACATCGAGGAGTCGGTGCTGCCGACCTGTCGCGAGCTGGGCATCGGCGTCGTGGCGTACTCGCCGGTGGGCGGGGGCCTGCTCACCGGCCGCTACGCCGCGCCGGCCGACGTGCCGGAGTTCATGCACGGACAGCCAAGGATGGCCGAGGCCAACCTCGACCCCAACCTGGAACTGGTCGCGCGCCTGCGCACCATCGCGGCCGAGATCGGGTGCACGCCGGCGCAGCTGGCCCTGGCGTGGCTGCTGGCCCAGGGCGACGACATTCTTGCCATCCCGGGTACCAAGCGAGCCTCCTATTTGGAGGAGAACATCGCGGCGGCCGGGCTGCACCTGGGCTCCGAGGTCCTGGCTCGCATAGATCGGGCGGTCCCGCGCGACGCCGTGGCCGGTGACCGCCTCAGACCCGACCAAGTCCCGCACGTCGGCCACTGACCTACTATCCATGCATGCGAGGAGGATCCCCGGTGCGTTGGGTTCTGTTGCTGGTATTGGCATCGGTGCTGGCCGGATGCCAGCCTAGGGTGGACGCCGATCCGGAGGCAGCGCCCGGTGTGCCGGTCCAGCCTCCGGATTGGACTGTCCCGCGGGGGACGTCGGGCCTTGCTTCCGCGGTGGGGCTCGAGGATGTGTTGGTGGTGGCCGGCGAGCTGCGGTGGGGCGGCGGTCTGGCGGTGTTCGACCGGCACACAAGGGCCCGGCTGTGGACGGTCGAGCCGCGCCCGGATGACGGCATTCTCGAGGCGTGGGTGGCCCGCGGCTCGGTCGTGGTGGTGCGCCGGGACTGGGTGAACGTGTACGACCTCAAGACCGGGGCGGACAAGCTGAGCATGGGCGGCCGGTGGGTCGTCACCGTCGGCTGGACCATGCTGTTCGTCGAGGGCGAGGGAAGACCGCTGCAAGCAGTCGAGCTGCCTACGGGCCGCGAGCTTTGGCAGGCGCCAAGTGTCCAACCCGCGAGCGTGATGCTCGAGCCCGGCCGGATGGTGGTGGACCACCACGTCGGTGAGCCACCGCGGCGCCACGGCGAGCTGAGGCGCGCGCCCGAGGTGACATCGGTCGCGATGCGAGTGCCGGACGGGGTGGCGGTCGTGGATCCCCTGACAGGCAAAGAACTTTCGCGTATCCAGCAGCCGTTCGACAACCAGGCACGGGTCACCGACCGCATCCTGCTGCATTGGGGCCGCAGCGGTGCGTCCTGCGCGCCGACCGTTACGGCACGAGACATCCGCACCGGTACCCTCCTGTGGCGGCAGGACGTCGGCGCCCGCCCGGTCAAACCTGTGACCGACCGCGAGGACAAATGCCCGCCGATATGGCAGCCCGAGGTCGCGGCCGGCCTGCTGGCCTTCACGACCCCCGACGGGCAGCCCAGCGTGCTCGATATCGAAACGGGCCGTGTCATCTGGACCGGAGACGTTGACGCGCAATGGCTTGGCATGAATGAGCGAGCGATCCTGGTGCGTGGCTTCAAAGGCAGGGATGTCCTGGCCGCGGTGCACGCCCACACCGGGGCTGAGCTGTGGACGGCAGAGCTGCCCCGAGACGCTTATGGCCACCCGAAACCCGTTGGCCGGGCAACGTTTTCCGGCGAGACTCTCGCCTACTCCACCCCTCTGGTGCGGACCCGCACCACAGAGGACCTGACCTGGGTACGCAATCTGGTCTCGGGCAGAGTGCTGTGGGTCGCCAAAGGCCCGAAGCCGTTGGTGTTCGACGGTGACGCCCTGCTGACCGGCTACTACGAGCAGCTCGGCTCGTTTCGGCTGAGCACCGGGTGAGCGGGTGAATGCCGGCCGCGCATTCACGCGGATGCTTGGCCGCGGACGGCAACGGCCATCGCGGTCACGGTAGAGGCGTCCCACAGCACGTGCAGGGGGACGTCCGCGCCGAGGTCGTCCCGCAGGCGCGCCGCGATCTTGGTTAGGGTAAGGGAGTGCCCACCGAGGTCGAACAGGTCTTCGTCGAGCCCGACCTCGCCGAGCCCGAGGACTTCGCACCATATCTCGGCCACCGCCTTGGTCACCGCGTCGGTGGCTGCGTCGGTGGCTGCGACAGCGTTGTGCGGCAAGGCATCGCGGGCGAGCGAAGGCGGCGGGAGCGCCTTGCGGTCCACCTTGTTGTTGGGTGTCAACGGTATCTGGTCGATGACGGTGAAGGCGCTGGGCAGCATGTGCTGCGGGAGGCGTTGCGCCAGAAAGGCCCGCACCTCGGTGACGCTGGGGGCCGGTGCAGCGAGATAGGCCGCCAGGTGCCGGTCGCCCGGTGTGGGCTCGAAGACGCTCACCACGGCCTGCTGCACGCCCGGGCATTGATGCAGCTGCGCCTCGATCTCGTCGAGTTCCACCCTGTGCCCACGGATCTTCACCTGCCGGTCCTCGCGTCCAAGGTAGACGATCGTGCCGTCGGGGTTCAGCCGCACCTGGTCACCGGTGCGGTAGAGGCGGCTGCCCGCGGGGCCGTACGGGTTGGGGACGAAGCACTCCGCGGTGAGCGCGGGCCGCCGCAGGTAGTGGTCCGCCACCCCGGCACCCGACACGCACAGCTCGCCGGCCACACCGAACGGTACCCGGTGAAGGTCCTTGTCCAGCACGTAGGTCGTGGTCCCGGCGATCGGCCGGCCGATGGTGACCGCGTCCGGGTCGGTGACCTCGCTCAGCGTCGACCACACCGTGGTCTCGGTCGGCCCGTAGGCGTTGATCAGCCGTCCCACCCGCCCGTGCAGCCGGGTGGCGAGCGCCGCTGACAGAGCCTCCCCGCCACACACGGCGGTCAGGCCGGGGGCGTCTATCCCGGCCTCCAGCAACAGTTCCCAGCTCGATGGTGTCGCCTGCGCGTGGGTGACGCGATGCCCGTCGATGAGGCGCAGCAGGGCGGCGCCGTCGCGGGCGGCCTCGTCGGGGACGACGACCGCTTGGGCGCCCACCGCCAGCGGGACGAACATCTCCAGCGCGGCGATGTCGAAGGACAGCGAGGTCAGCAGGAGCCAGACGTCCCCACGCCCGGCGTCGAGCTGGTCACACATCGCCTGCACCAGGTTGGCGATGGCGCGGTGCGAGACCTGTACCCCCTTGGGGCGGCCGGTGGAGCCGGAGGTGTAGATGACGTAGGCGGGGTCGCCCGGCCGGACGTCGGTGCTCACCGCGCTTGCCTCGTCGCCGGTCTCGTCAAGCGCGACGACCGGGATGTCTCCGGACGGCATGCCGCCACGGCTGGGCACGATGAGCGCGGCCGGGCTCGCGTCGGCGAGCATGAAAGCGAGCCGGTCCGGCGGGTAGCGCGGATCCAGCGGCAGGTAGGCCGCGCCGGACTCGAGGACCGCCAGCACCGCCACGACCGCGTCGGCCGATCTGTCCACGGCGACACCGACCACGGATCCCGGCCCCACCCCGGCCCGCCGCAGCCGGCCCGCGAGCCGGGTCGCGGCCTGCCACAGCTGTCCGTGGGTCATCCGGAGACCGTCACCCACCAACACCGGCGCCTCGCGGTCGCGCCGCATCCCGGCGCGCAGCAGCCGGGTGAGGGTGGTGGCGGGCGCGGGTGCGGGGCCGGTGCCTGATTCGGCCAGCCGGACTCGCTCCGCGGGGCCGACCATCGCCGGGTTGTCCGGAATCGACTCCAGCAGGGCCCCCAGGTGCCCTGCGATCTGAGCGGCGGTGGAGGCCGGCACCAGGCGGGTGCTGTGGCGCAGGGTCAACGTCAGGTCGTCTTCACTGCCGACCGCCATCAGCTGGAGCGCACCGCGGGTGGTGCCGCTGAACATTGACCAGTCAATGTGGACGGTCATGCCCGGGAACTCCGGTGCGGGGCCCTGATAGCGGTAGCTGGCCGAAACCGGCGACAGTGCGGCGCCCGGCGAGAGCGTGGCGACCCGCGCAAGCGGCACGTTGCGGAAAAGGTAACTGTCGCGCAGGTACCCCCGCAATCCGGTGGCGAACTCACCGAAGGATGACCGTCCGGGTTGGAGGGTCGTCACCGGGATCTCGTTGACGAACAGGCCGATCAAGTCCCGCGCCTGCCTCGGTCGTGTCCCGGCATCGATCGCGACCGTGGACGCCTCGTTGCCGTACCCGTGAAGCATCAAATGCATCGTGGCGAGCAGCAGTTCGAACAAAGTCAGGCCCGACTCCCCGGCCACGGCAACGAGCCGATCCCGCCCCGGGACGGGCACCACGATCTCGGCCCCCGGATGCGCCCCGGTCGCCTCCGGGCTCAGGCTCAGTCCGGGCAGCAACAGCTCGGTGGGCTGATGCCAGCGGCCGGCCCAAAAGGCACGCGCCTCCTCGAGTGTCCTCGCGACCTCATTCTGTTCCGCGGCAACGGCTTCGGCATACCCCACCGGTGGCGGCAGCGCCCGGCCCCGATAGGCCCGCGCCAGGTCCGCGACGAAGACATCCTTCGACATCCCGTCGAAGACGAGGTGGTGCGCGACGAGGACCAGCTCGTGCCGGTCGGGGCCGACCGCGTCCAGCCCGATGCGAGCCAGCGGACCTCCGTTCAGGTCGAACGGCGCAGTCAGAGACACCGCACCGCGGCGCAGGGAGAGGTCGTGCGCGCCCAGCCGCAGACCCGGTACTCCCCCGTCGGCCACGACCGCCGCGCCCAGCACCGGATGCCGCGCGGCGACGGCGTCAACGGCCGCGCTCAGCGCCGCGAGGTCCAGCCCGCCGTCGAAGGTGATGCGCAACGGCAGATGATAGGCGGCTGCGTTGTCACCGATCTGCTCGGTGAACCACACGCCGCTTTGCGCGGCGGTCAGCGGGACGGTTGGCATGCTCACCTGCCTAATCGTTGGCAGCGTTCGGAAAAGTCGTGTGCCAGCCTTGAAACGGCGGGCTCGGCAACGGCGTGCTTGTTGTAGACCAGGCATCCGCTCCACCGGCCGTCCGGCCGCTCGGTGACGCGCAGCCGGGGCGGGCTCAGGTCGGGGCGCGGCAGCGGCCATCGCGTCGCCAGCTCCGGCGGCAGGGCAACCGGCGACGACCTCAGGCCGGGCAGGTGGGCCGGACGCCCCCACGCCTCGTAGAAGAAGAAGGCCGGATGCGGTGCCAGATGGGCGAACTCGTGGAAGGGGTAGAACTGGTGGTCGTCGGCGGAGTTCAAGGCCTGCCGCACGCGACCGAGCAGGTCACCACGTTCCAGGTCGAGGCGCAGGATGGGTTGCTGGATAAGGCAGCCCACCACGTTCTCAAACTCGCGGCGGACACGACCGGTCAGCGCCATCACGACGGCCAGCTGATCGCTTCCGGTGTGATCCCGCAGCACCGACGCCCACGCGGCGAGCGCCGCCTGCATGGCCGTCGTCCCGTGCGGGCGCGCGATCTCGTCGACGGTGAACTCGTACGCCGCCCCCGCGTATTCCGCCGGGTCGATCCGCTGGCCGGGCAGGGGGTTCGGGACGACCGGCGTGTCGCCAAGCTCGGCCCGCCAGTGCTCGCGCGTGAGCGGCCACTGGTCGCAGTCCCAGCGCGCCACATCCGAGGGGCGCAAGGCCACGGGCCGCAAAGGGTTGGCGTGCCCGGCTCGCAGGGCCGAGTAGAGCAAGGCGAACTCGCGCAACAGGAGGCCCAGCGACCAGCCGTCACAGGCCATATGCTCCAGGCTCAGCACGAAAAGGGAACGGTCGGGTCCACTGTGGACGGTCAGGGAACGCATTACGGCATCGGTGCGCGACTCCACGAACCGGCACGCCAGCTCGATCTCATTTCCCCCGTCGGCTTCGGTGCATTCGACAACGCCCTGCGGGTCGGGCGAGACCCGCCAGCTGTCCTGACCGTCCACCACCATGCGCAGCACCTCGTGCCGTTCGGCAAGCGCGACCAGGCAGCGCCGCGCCAGCGCGGGGTCGAACGGCTCCTCGACGCGAATCGCCACGTGCATGGGGATCACCCGGTTGCGCCCGGACTCGGCCATCCAGCGGACCCAGAAGCGCTGCATCCCGGTCAGCGGCGCCGGACCGGAGTCATCACGCCGCCGCACCGGCGCGGTCACGATGGCGGGCGCGGTTTCGAGCCACGCGGCCTGCCGCCTGAGGACGGGGTGGTCAAGGACGTCCGAGCCGCGCATCCGCCGCTGCAGCCGCTGCTCGACAAGGGAGGCAACCTGGGCGGCCCGCAGCGAGTCCCCTCCCAGAACGAAGAAGTCGTCGTCGGCGCCGACGGCTGCCCGGTTCAGCGCGGTGGCCCACGCTTCGGCAAGCACCCGTTGCGCGGGTGTGCTGAGTTCGCTCCGCTGAGCCTGGGAGGTGGCGAACAGCGAACCGAGCTGACGCTTGAGCACCTTGCCGGCCTCGTTGCGGGGCAAGGATTCGACGCTGACGAGGCGGCTGGGGATCTCATGCCCGGCAAGCCGCGGCCGCAGAAACGCTCGAACCTCGTCGATGTCGATCGGGCGGCCGGTGACCGCCACCGCGCCGACCATGGCCCCCATCACCGGGTGTGGGACAGCCACCACGGCGGCGTCGATGATCGCCGGATGCGCGTGCAGCTCCGCTTCGACGTGCAGGCTGGAGACCTTGAAAGCGCCGGTGACGATCAGGTCCGACTCGCGGTCGGCAAGGTGCAGGTAGCCGGCCTCGTCGAGATGGCCGACGTCGCCCATGCGGGTCCAGCCATGTTGGAAAACTTCGGCGGTGGCGGCCGAGTCGTCGAGGTACTCCCTTGGCGCCACGGGCGAACGCAGCCAGATCACGCCCGTTTCGCCCGCCTGCAATGGATTGCCCGCGCCGTCGGTCACGCGGATGTCTTCAAGGTTCACGGCGCGGCCGACCGACTCGGGGCGTGAGCGGTCGAACACCATCGTGGTCTGCGCCGGGGCGGATTCCGTTGAGGTGTAATAGTTCACGACCGTGACGTCGGGAAGCGCGCCGAGCAGCGCCATCGCCGTGGCGGGTGGCAGCGCGGCCGCGGTGGATCCCAGCAGCTGCAGGCTGGTCAGGTCGTGGCGGCCCAGCGCACCCGAGGCGACGAGGTCGATCGCCATGGCGGGCACCAGGAAAGCGGTGCCGATGCGGTGGGTCTCGATGAGCCGGCAGAGGTCCTCGGAGCTGTATGCCGTCATCGCCAGCGTGGCCGGCGCGGCGGTGAGCGCGTTGAGCAGCATCGTCTGGCCCGCATTGGTGCCGATCGGCATGGCGTGGATGAGGTGCCCGGAGTGCGCCAGCGCCCGCACGCGCGGCCTTGCCCGCTGCCCGGCGGTGAGATTGGCGTGCGTGGCCACGACGCCCTTGGGCTGCCCGGTGGTGCCAGACGTGAACAGGATCTGGGCGACGTCGCTGGGCGAGGGCGGCGGAGGCAGCTGCGTCGGCGCGGCCGGAGAGGAAGGCAGCGAGTCCGCCCGCAGCACGAGCTTTGCTCCACATTGGATGGTCAGCTCGGAGATCTCCGCCGGTGCGCGGCGCGCCGACAGCGGGACGGCGACCGCGCCCGCCAGGTGGACCGCGCAGTAGGCAACGGCGAAGTCGATCCATTCCGGCTCGCTGAAGACCAGCCCGATCCTGTCTCCCTTTTGGACACCGAGGCGGACCAGCCCTCGGGCCACCGACTCGGCCCTTGACCGCCACTCGGCGTAGGTCATCGACCGGCCGGTCTCGTTCAGCATGGCGACGCGCGCGGGGTCGGCCTCGGCGCGGGCGGCGAGCAGGTCGGGCACTGTCAGGGAGTCGTCCATGCCTCCCCCTCCCGTGTCCGATATTTCGAACGAGGTCCTGCATATCGACTGACTTGAGGACGCTATTACGTTTGGCCCGGCTCGCGCAACCGCTGCACCCCCACCAGGTCGTCGGGCAGCGCGTCCGGCACGTCGCTGTCGAAGCGGGCAAGCGCCCGGATGCGCAGCCCGGCAAGGCTGATCATCGCGATGGCGACCGCGAAAGTGACGTAGAGGAACGCCACCCCACGGCCGGGCGCACCCACCAGCACCGCGGCGACGCCTTCCAGCGGCCCGCCCGGCGAGACCAGCCGGGTGAACAGTTCCGTCCCGTACGGTGCGATGGCACCGAACGCCAGCGGCAGCGTCGACCACGCGATCATCGTGTTGAGCGCGAAAACCCTGCCGTGGAAGCGCTGCGGCACCTTCACCTGGATGATCGTGGTGTAGACACCATTGACCAGTGTCAGCAGCAGGGACATGCCGAAGGCGCCCACCGCCACCACACCGAGATCCGGCCGCAGGCCGGCGACCGCGCAGAACACGGCGAGCACCAGCGTGCACCACAGCATGCCGCGCATCTTCTGCCGCCGCGGCCCACCCCACGCGATCATCGCGAGGGCGCCGGCAAGCACGCCGAGCCCGGAGATGAACGCCACCGTCCCGGCGTCGTCGAGCGTGCCGAAGCCCAGCACGAGCGGCGAGACGAGCAGCAACAGCGGCGACAGGAAGATGTTGAGCCCGGCGAAGAAGAGCAGCATCGCGCGGAAACCGCGATTGCCCCAGGAGAGCCTGAACCCGGCCTTGATCTCGGCCACGATCGGCTCCTTGCGCTGCCAGGCCATCGTCAGCGGGAACCGGACGAGCAGCAGCACCACGATCGCCACGGTGTAGCTGACCACGTCAAGCACCAGGATGCCGCCGAGATCGATGGTGGCCAGCAACGCGACCGCCAGCAGCGGCACCACGAGCTGGGCCATGCCACCGCCCAGCTGCAGAATCCCGGCCGCCTGTCCCAGGAATCGCTTGGGCACCAGCTGTGGCACCGCCGAGAAGTAAGCCAGCCGCTGGAACGTCAGGGCTATCGACAGCGCGGCCAGCAGCGGATAGATGTGCCACAGCTGGAGGTTGCCGGTCCACAGCAGCACACCGAGGGCAAGTTGGATCCCTCCGGCCGCCGTGTCGCCGGCCAGCATCACGCGGCGGCGGTCGGCACGGTCGACGATCGCGCCCGCCAGCGGCGAAAGCAGCAGGCCGGGCACGATCGCCAGCACCGCCATGAGGCCGAACGTGAGCAGCGACCCGGTTTTCAGGTATGCCCAAATAGGAATGGCGAACTCGGTCAGGCCGGTGCCGATCACCGACACCAGCTGCCCGGCCGCGACGGCCGCCAGGCGTTTGAGACTCGGTTGCGGGCCCTGCGCTTCGCCAGTGGCGCCGTCGTGGGAAACCCCGTGGACCCACCAGGTGGTTGCGGCTGCGGGGTCGGCTTGCAGGTTTTTGTGGGTACCGGTGACAATCTCGGCCAATTCCTCGGCCCTGTACCGCATGAAGTAGTGTCCGGCCTCCGCGAGCACGACCGCCGCGCAGTCCGGGCTGAGGAAGTGCCACTCGCGGTAGCGCTCCTCGTAGTAGTCGGTCGCCGGATCCTTCTCACCGGCGACGCTGATGACGGGCACGCGCAGCCGCGTCACCTTCGACTCGAACAGTCCGGTGAAGTAGTCCTCGGCCGCGTCGGTGTCGCGGCGCATGTTGCGCACGATCCGGCGCACCTGTCCCGGCTCAAGGTCGCTGAGCTCCACGCCCAGCCCGGTGAGCCAGTTGGCGTAGGCACGGTCGCTGCGCAGGAAGTCCAGCCGCGCGGCCTTGGCGATCGCGGAGACCACCCGGCTGCGCGCCCGCGCGAACGGGAAGATGCCGCCCAGGTAGAGCGCCCTCAGATCGGCGCCCGACTCCTGCAGCAGCAGCGCCGTGGCCACGGCGACCGCGGACCCGACCCCGCAGTGGCCATAGACGGCGATCGGTCCGGGCACCTTCTGCCGGATCTCCTCCGCGCACCTGCGCGCCAGATCCGGCACCGAAAGCTCACCGTCCGGAAGCTCCAACGCCCACAGCGAGTGCGTTTCCGGCAGGGCGTTGGCCAGTGGCTGGTACGCGATTGCCGTGCCGCCGCCGTAAGGGACGCAGACCAGCGTCAGTTCGGGTGCCGAGGACCGCACCGGGGTCAGCTCGTGCAGCAGCCGCTCCTGGCGAGCCTCTGATGTGGACAGATCGAGCAGCCGGGACAGCCGGCGTACCGTCGGGTGCTGGAAAAGGTCGACGACGCCCACGGTTACCCCTTCGGGCAACCGCTTGCGCAGCCGGGTGACCGCTTTGATCCCCAGCAGCGAGTGGCCGCCCAGGTCGAAGAAGTCCTCGTCCAGACCCGGAGCCGGGATCTGGAGGACCTCGGCCCAGACCGTGGAAACCAGATCCTCGGTGGCCGTGCGGGTTTCGTCGGCTGCCGGCGACGACTCGGTGACCGGGCCGGGCTCGGGCAGCCTTGCCCGGTCGACCTTTCCGTTGGCCGTCAACGGAAACGCGTCGAGGGCCGCGAACCGGCTCGGCACCATGTAGCCGGGCAGGATCCGGGTGAGATGGGCGCGCAGGTCGGCGGCGCTGGTCGCCCCGGCCGGCGAGCGCGGCACGAAATAGGCGACAAGGTGCCGGTTGTCCCGCGGGCCGCTCGCGACCACCACGCACTCGGCGACGGCACTGTGACGGGCGAGCGCCGCTTCGATCTCGCCAAGCTCGATCCGGTACCCCCTGATCTTGATTTGAGAATCCTTGCGGCCGAGGAACTCTATCGTCCCGTCGGGGTGGTACAGGCCCATGTCGCCGGTCCGATAGAGGCGCTGGCCGGTGGGCCCGAACCGGCCGAACGCCGCGCCGGTCAGCTCCGGCTGCCTCCAGTAGCCAAGGGCGACGCCCACGCCGCCGATGTGCAGCTCGCCGGGGATGCCCACCGGGACCGGGCGCCCGTGCCGGTCGAGGATGTGGAACGACTGGTTGGCCATTGGCCTGCCGTAAGGGATGGAAGGCCACGAACGGTCGACGCGATCGATCTCGTGCAGGATGGACCAGATCGCGCCCTCGGTCGCGCCACCGAGGCTGACCACGCGCGCGTGCGGGGCAAGGCGGCGGATGCGATCCGGCAGGGTCAACGGGATCCAGTCCCCCGAAAGCAGCACCAGCCTGAGCGAACCGATGTCGGTGCCGTCCTGCTCGGCCTGTTCCACCAGCAGCTCCATCAGCGCGGGAACCGAGTTCCACACGGTGACACCGTGCTCGCAGACCAGCCGCGCCCACTGCGCGGGATCGCGGGCGTGGGCGTGCTCGGGCAGCACGAGCGCCCCGCCCGCCGCCAGCATCCCGAAGATGTCATATACGGACAGGTCGAAGCTGAGCGCCGAGACCGCCAGGACGCGGTCGGAGGGGCCGATCCCGAAGCGGCTGTTGATGTCCCGCACTGTGTTGACCGCGGCTCGATGATCGATCATTACCCCTTTGGGGGTACCGGTCGAGCCTGACGTGAAGATTACGTAGGCGAGGTCTTCCGGGTTGCCGTCGTGGCCCCGTGGCTCGGATTGTGCTTGCGGGTCAACGGAGATCGCCCGCACGTCGGACTGGGTGAGCACGAGCCGGCACTCGCCAAGGCGCAGCAGCTGATCGCGCCGCAGCTGGGGGAGATCGGCGTCGACGGGCAGGTAGGCGCCGCCGGCCAGCTGGATCGCCAGCACCGCAACCACCTGTTCCCAGCACCTCGGCATGACGACCGCGACCAGCTCGCCCTGGCGCATCCCGGAATCGACGAGCACACCCGCCAGTTGCCGTGCCGCCGCTTCCAGCTCGCCGTGGCTGATCCGGCCATCGGGATGGATGACGGCGGTCGCGTGCGGGGCCTGGCGCGCTCGCTCCACCAAGGGCGGGTGCAGGCAGCCCGGCTCGCCAAGGTTGCAAGCGGTATCGTTCCACGCCGAGCGTTGCGCGACCTCCGCCGGGCTCAACATGTCCAATCGCGACAGTTGGGTACCCGGTGCGGCGGCGATCTGTGAAAGCAACGTCTCGAAGTGGCCCTGGAAGCGCCGCATCCGGTCGGCGGAGAATAGGTCGACGTTGTAGACAACGGTCAGCGCCAGCCCGTCGCCGGACTCCGCCGCATAGAGCTCCAAGTCATATCGGGTACTGCGGGCGTCGACGGGGAACGGTTCGATGGATGCGAGGGCCGGGCCGCGGCCGTAGTTCATCATCGACAGAGCGACCTGGAACAGCGGGGAACGCGAGGCGTCGCGGTCAACGTTGAGCTCGGCGACCAGGTGCTCGAAGGCAAGGTCCTGGTGGGCAAGGGCGTCGAGGACGGTGTCACGCGCGCGGGCCAGGGCATCCACAAAGGACGGATCGCCGGCCAGATCGATCCGCATCGCCAGCATGTTGACGAAGCAGCCGACCACGGGCTCCAGCTCCGGGGCCGGGCGGCCGGCCACCGGCGCACCGATCGCCACGTCGTCCTGCCCGGCATACCAGCCCAGCAGCGCGGCGTAGGCGGCGAGCAGCACCATGTAGAGCGTCGCGCCGCTGTCGCGAGCCAACCGGTTCAGGCCGGAGGTCAGCCCGGGGTCGATGGTGAACCCGAGCGCCGCACCGCGATGCGTCTGGCGGGCGGCCCGCGGAAAGTCCGTGGGCAGCTCAAGCGGGGCCAAGCCGGCGAGCCGCTCCCGCCAGAAGTCGACGTCGCGCTGCGCGGGCCCGCGCTCCCGCTGATCCGCGGCGTAGTCGCCATACTGCACCCGCACCGGCGCCGGCTGCCCGCCGTGATAGCAGGACATGATGTCGCGCAGCAGGATCTCCATCGACCAGCCGTCGGCGGCGATGTGGTGCACCGCGATGCCCAGCACGTGGTGGTCCCCGACCGCCACCAGGACGGCCCGAGCCACCGGACCCGTTGCCAGGTCGAAGGGCTGGGCGAGAAACGCTTGCAGCACAACAACGGCAGCGGCTTCGTCGGCGGCCGATGCCTCATCGAGCGGAAAACGTCCCTCATCGTCGACGATGACCGCCGGGTTGCCGTCGGCGCCCATCGAGAACCGCATCCGCAGCGCCTCGTGATGCGACGCCACCGCGGCGAGGGACCGCCGCAGGCGGGGCACGTCGACGTCGCCGAGCAGGCGTACGCAAAGCGGGATCGTGTAGGCGGCGTTGCCGGGCGCGTACTGGTCGAGGAACCACAGCCGCTCCTGCGCGTACGACAGCGGCGGCGCCTGCCCGGCCGGCCGGGGCGGCACGACACTCGCCGCCACCCGCCGGCGCAGCCGTTGCCGCAGAACCGCTTGCGCCGCGGAGCCGAGTTCCGCCATCACCGCTCCCGCGCTTCCAGTGCCGCGTGCGCGTCTTGTGTCGCCTCGGTGTCGAGTGTCGCCTGGGCCGCCTCCTCGCCGAGTACCGCGTGCGCGTCTTGTGTCGCCTCGGTGTCGAGCATCGCCTGGGCCTCCTCCTCGCCGAGCAGCGCCAGCTCGGCACGCAACGTCTCCTCGACCGCCAGCGCGAACCCGGCCAGCGTGCGATCCGTGAACAGCCGCCGGATCGGCACCTCGACCTCGACGATCGCCCGCAACCGCGACACCACCCGCGTGGCGAGCAGCGAATGGCCTCCGAGGGCGAAGAAGTCGTCGTGCGCGCCCACCCGCTGCACGTCGAGCACCTCGGCCCAAACCGAGGCGACAAGCTCCTCGGCGTCGGTCCGCGGCGCCACGAACTCCACCCGCTCCGGCTGCGGCGGCGGCAGCGCGGCGCGGTCCAGCTTGCCGTTCGGGGTGAGCGCAAGCGCGTCGACCCGCACCCAGTACGCCGGAACCATATGCGGGGCAAGGGACGCCGAAGCGAAGCGGGCCAGCTCCTCTTGCGGCGCCTCGCCGACGACGTAGGCGACGAGGACATCCCGATGCGCGGTCACCGCCGCCTGCCGGATGAGCGGGTGGGCGAGCAGCACGCTTTCCACCTCGCCCGGCTCTATCCGGTACCCCCGAAGCTTGAGCTGATCGTCAAGGCGGCCCAGGAACTCGAGCCGTCCATCGGCCCTGAACCGGGCGCGATCCCCTGTCCGGTAAAGCCTCGCGCCCGGTGGCCCGAACGGGTCGGGCACGAAGGCCGAAGCGGTCAGCGCCGGCCGGCGCAGATATCCTTGCGCCACACCGGCACCGCCGATGCACAGTTCGCCGGGGGCGCCCGGCGGGACCGGCGTCAATCGATTGTCCAATATGTACACTGTCGTGGCGTCGACCGGGCGGCCGATCGACGGGTGATGGTCCCCCGGTTCAAGCCGGCCCGCGGTGGCGATGACCGTCGCCTCCGTCGGCCCATAGGTGTTCATCAGCGGGACGCGGTCACCGAACCGCTCGTGCCACAGCTCGACCGCGTCGGCGCGAACCTGTTCCCCGCCAAGGATCACCAGGCGCAGCCCGTCCGGCCACGCCACCTCGTCGCGCATCTGCATCAGCTGGTGCCAGTACGCCGTCGGCAGATCCAGGACGGTGACCCGCCGCCCGGCCTCGGAGGCAAGATGCTCCGGAAGGCTCGTGGCGCCGTGTGGGAGCAGCACCAGCGTCGCACCCGAGGTGAGCGCCGGGAAGATCTCCTCGACGTGCGCGTCAAAGCTCAACGAGGCGAACTGCACCACACGGTCGCCCAGACCGAGCCCGTACTCCCGGCGCATCCACGCCACGCGAGCCCGCACGCTGCCGTGTGTCACTTCGACACCCTTGGGTACCCCGGTCGAGCCCGAGGTGTAGATGACGTAGGCGACATCGCCGTCCGGGTTGGCGTTCTCGCCGTCGCCGGCTCCGTCTTCGTCGCTGTCGCCGGTCAGGACCGTCACGGCCCACTCGGGCAGCGGAGCGGCCAGATCCGGGCGGGTTACGACAACCGTGGCGCCCGAGTCGGTGAGCATCTGCGCCAGCCGGGCCGCCGGATACTCGGGATCCAGCGGAAGGTAGGCGCCACCCGCTCGCCAGATCGCCAGCATCGCCACGATCGCCTCCGGAGAACGATCCAGGCACACGCCGACCACGCTGCCCCGAGCTATGCCGTTGGCCCGCAACCGCTTCGCCAGCCGCGCCGCCCGCTCACGCAGCTGCGCATAGGTAAGCGCCACGTCACCGCACTCGATCGCCACCCCTTGGGGGACAACGACTTCGCCGCTCGTGCTTGCTTCGGCCGGCGGGGCGGCCAGATCTCGCAACCGGGCCCAATCCTGCGGCGTCAGCAGCGGCAGCGCCGAGATCGGGCGCTCGGCATCGGCCGCGATCTCCGTGAGCAGCAGCTCGAACCGGGCCGCCCACGCGCGCATCGTCGCCGCCTCGAACAGTTCGGCGTCATAACCCAGCACCATCACCATCGACGGACCGTCCCGCCAGGCGTCCACCAGGACATCGAACTTCGCCTGCGCGTAGTCGATGGGGAAGTGAGACACCGAGATGCCGGCGAAACCGGCCGCATCGGGCTGCGCCACGTCGACCGGCTGCACCACCAGGATGGTCTGGAAAAGCGGCGCCTGCCCCAGGTCGCGCTGCACGCTCATATGTGCCATCAGCCGCTCGAAGGGTACCTCCTGGTGGGCGAACGCCTCGATCGCGGTGATCCGGGTCCGGTCGAGCAACTCGCCAAAGGTGGGATCGCCGGACAGATCGCCACGCAGCACGATCGTGTTGGTCAGGTAGCCCACCAGCTGCTCCAGCTGCACCCGGTCACGGCCGGCCACGGGCGTCCCCACCAGGACGTCCTCGGCCCGCGTGTGCCGCGACAGCAGCACCTGGTACGCGGCGAGCAGCACCAAGAACAACGTGGCCCGATGGGCGCGACCCACCCGCTCCAGCCCTTCGACCACGGAACCCGGCAGCTCGAACGCGACCTGGTCGCCGCGGCGGGGTGCTCCCGGGATGCGGGGACGGTCGGTGCAGATGTCGAGCACCGCGGGGTTGGCGAGCTTACGCAACCAGTAGTCGGTGGGAAGGTCCTGCTCCGTCGTGCGCTTCCAGTGTGCGAAGTCGCCAAAGCGGATGGGCAACTCCGGCAAGCTTGGCTCCGCGCCGTGTGACCGCGCGGTGTAACAGGTACCCAAATCCGCTAGAAAAAGATCGATCGACCAGCCGTCGATGGCGATGTGATGCAGCGCGACGTTCAGCAGATGGTCGTCGGGCGACAGCCGGATCAGCATCGGCCGCAGCGGCGCGGCGGCGGTGACGTCGAAGGGCGCGTTGGTGTTTGCGGCGGACAGCCGGCGCGCTTGAGCCTTGGCCGCCTCCGGCTCAAGGCCGCTGAGATCATGTAACTCCAGCGGCACGGGCCCGGGATCCTGGATCAGGGCCACCGGTTCACCGTCGCGCTCCGGATACCGTGTGCGAAGGCTCTCGTGCCGGGCGGCGACATCGGCAAGCGCGGCGGCGAGTGCGTCGCTGTCCAGCGAACCGGTGAGTCTCCGTACTATGTAGACGTTGTACGCGGCGTCCGTGGGATCGAGCCGGTTGAGGAACCACAGCCGCATCTGGGCACTGGTCAGAGGATGCTCGTGCTCATCCGGCCGTCTCGGGATCGGCGCGGCAGTCTTTGCCGTCCCCGCCAACCCGTCGACCGCGGCGGCGAACACGCCCAGCTTCGGGTTGGCAAACAGCAGCGGCAGAGGCACGTCGACGCCGAGCGCGGCGGTAAGCCGAGCGGTGACCCTGGTGGCCAGGAGGGAGTGTCCGCCGAGGGCGAAGAAGTCGTCGTGGAGGCCGATGGTTGGCCGGTTGAGGATGTCGGCCCAGATGCCGGCGATGAGTTGCTCACCGGCGGTGGCCGGGGCGGCGTAGGTGGCCGGGTCGGTGTGCGCGGTGCCGGGTGCGGGCAGCGCTTTGCGGTCCACCTTTCCATTGGCGTTGCGCGGCAACGCTTCCACGGCGACGATCTGGGAGGGGATCATGTAGGCGGGCAACACCCGCGTGCACTGCTGCCGCAATGCCGGCCCATCGACCTGCGTGTCGACGGCGGGCACGACGTAGCCGACGAGCACCTCCCGGTGGACCGCAACCGCGGCCTGTGCCACCTCGGCGAGGCCGGCCAGCACGGTCTCGATCTCGCCCAGCTCTATCCGATGCCCACGGATTTTGACCTGTCCATCCGCCCGCCCCAAGAACTCCAGCGATCCGTCGGCCCGCCACCGCGCCCGATCCCCCGTGCGGTACAACCTGGCACCCGGCGCACCTTCACCTGACGCACCTTCACCTGACGCACCTTCACCCGGCGCTTCAAACGGATCGGGCACGAACGACGCCGCCGTCAACCCCGGCCGGCCCGCGTAGCCGCGAGCCACACCCGTCCCACCGATACACAGCTCGCCCGGCACCCCCACCGGCACCGGCCGCAGCCACGGGTCCAACACCCAGATCCGGGTATTGCCAAGCACCCCGCCCAACCGCACCCGATCCGTCCCCGCCGGGACCGGCATCATCGCCGACCACACCGTCGTCTCCGTCGGCCCGTACATGTTGAACAACCCCGCGAGCCGCCCATCCAAGCGCCGCACCAACTCCAGCGGCACCGCCTCCGCCCCCGTCAACGCCGTTACGGAAGGCTCGTCAAACCCAGCCTCCAGCAACAACCACCACGTTGCCGGTACCGCCTGCACATGCGTCACCCCGTGCGAGCGGATCAAACCCAGCAACGCCGCCCCGTCGCGCGCCTGCGACTCGTCGGCCACCACCAAGCGCCCGCCGAACACCAACGGCAGAAACAGCTCCAGCGCCGAAATGTCGAACCCCGGCGACGTCACCCCCAACCACACCTGCCCCCCACCCGAACACCCCAGCCTGTCCCCCACGCACCACAACAGGTTCGCCAGCGACCCGTGCTCCACCACCACACCTTTGGGTACGCCCGTCGAACCCGACGTGTAAATCACATACGCCACATCACCGGCCGACACCGCCGCCGGAACAAACTGTCCCGCCCCCGGCCCGGGCTCCCACTCCGCCGGATCGTCGACCACCAACACCGGAACGTCCAACCCGGACACCCGATCCGCCACACCCGAGTGCGCCAGAATCAGCGACACCCCCGCGTCCGCCACGAAAAACCCCAACCGCTCCACCGGAACCGCGGCGTCCAGCGGCACATACCCCGCACCCGCCGACAGCACCCCCACCATCCCCGCCAGCAAATCCACCCCACGCGGCGCGCACACGCCCACCAAAGAGCCCCGGCCCACCCCCATCCCCACCAACCGCGACGCGACCAACCCCACCCGGGCGCCCAACTCGCCAAGCGACACCGCCGCGCCGTCGCGATCCACCACCGCCACCGCGTCTGGGGCCTGACGCACCCGCTCCCAGAACCAGTCCACCAGCGAACCCGATACCTCCACCGCCCCACCGTCACCGAAGGCCGCCAACCGCTCCAGCATCCCGGCCGGCACCACACCCAACGCCGACAGCCGCACGCCCGAACCCGAATCCGAGCCCGACACCACGCCGCTCAACAACTCCAGCAAGCATTCCGCAAACCCGACCGCCCACCCGGCGTCAAACAAGTCGGTGCTGTAGCTGAGGTATCCCGACAGCCCATCGGCGTCCTCGGTGAAGTGCATTTCGAGCTCGTAACGGGTCGCGGTGAGGCGCAAGGCGAATCCGGTCGCGACAAGGCCGGGCAGCTCGCGGAACGGGCGGCGGTAGCTCTGCATCGAGCACAGCGTCTGGAACAGTGGCGACCGGTGCATCTCCCGCTCGACACCCAGCTCGGCGACCAGGCGCTCGAAGGGGATCTCCTGGTGGTCCATGGCGTCAAGGAGCCTGCTCCTGGTGCGGGCAAGCAACTCCGCGAAGGTGGGGTCGTCCGAGACGTCGACCCGCAGGGCCAGCATGTTGACGAACATGCCTATGACCGGTTCCAGCTCCGCACGGGTACGGCCGCCGGTGGGCACACCGACGGCAAAGTCGCTCTGCCCGCTGTAACGCCACAGCAGCGTCTGGAAAGCGGCAAGCAGCACCACGAAAGGCGTCACGCGGTGCGCGCGGGCGAGCCGGTGGATCGCGTCGGTCAGCTCCCTGCCCACCGGGAACTCATATGCCGCTCCGCGATAGGTCTGCTGCGGCGGGTACGGGCGGTCCGTGGGCAGATCGAGCGGAGCAACCCCGGCCAGCCGTTCGCGCCAGAACTTCAGGTCCCGCTCCGAACGCGACCCGCTCAGCCGCTCCCGTTGCCAGACCGCGAAGTCCGAGTACCGCACCGGAACGTCCGCCAGCGGGCACGGCTCGCCCGATGCCGCGGCCGCGTACAGGTCGAGCATCTCGCCGAGGAACAGATCGACCGACCAGCCGTCGCAGACGATGTGGTGCGACACGACCAGCAACACGTGGTCCTCAGCCGAGGCGCGCACCAGCACCCCGCGCACCAGTGGGCCGGCCACCAGATCGAACGGCGCCTCAGCATGCCGGTCGACCACCTCGTTGAGGCGATGCTCGGCCGCCTCTATGACCGACCACTCGACGCGGGCCTGTTCGTCGACGGTCAGCGCCGCCCGGCCGTCGCCGGTCACCGGGAACCTCATGCGCAACGCCTCGTGCCGGGTCACCACGGTCCGCACGGCATGCTCCAGCGCCGCCTCGTCAAGCTTGCCCCGAAGCCGTACCGCAAAAGGAAGGTTGAACGCGGCCGTGCCCGGCGCGAACTGCTCCATGAACCACAGGCGTTCCTGCGCGAACGACAGCTCGGCATCCTGCCCGTCCGGGCGGCGCGGGATGGTCGACCGCTGGGCGTCGGTGAAAGACATCGCCTACTCCATCGACTCCATCGACTCGCGTATGCTTCGCGGCCTCATATCCGTCCACACCTCATCGATGTGGGCAAGGCAATCCTCCCGGGTGCCGGAGAAGCCCGTCTCTCGCCAGCCGTCCGGGACCGGCCGGTCGTCGAGCCAGATCGAGTACTGATCCTCGTGATTGGACACCACTTGGTACCGGTATTCCTGCATTCGTCACCCCTGTGTCACGCGCGGTCGCTCCGGCCGCGGGATGGTGGCGGGCAAACCACACATTCCCACAAGGTTTGCGCGCACGCCACCCGCTCTATCGGCGCAGTATTCGCAGCACCGCTACCAGGAGTGCGAGGGAACAACCGGTCCCGGTGAGGGCGACCAGCAGGAGCGTGCGCTGGGCGCCGATGCCGGCGACGAGCAGGCCACCGACCGCATAGGCGACGAAGCCGGCGGTGTTCTCCATTGCCACCACGCCGGTCATGACCTGCGGCCGGAGTTCGGGGCTGGTGTAGAGCAGAAAGTAGGAGGTAAGGCAGGCGCTGAATACCGGTATGAACAGGCCGGAGACGGCGAAGACAGCGCCCAGGGCAAGCGGTGGCAGCGAAATGAGCAGGAGCCACAGAGGTGCCATGGCGCCCACGGAGGCGACGCCGCCCAGGGTGCTCAGCTGCCACCGGCCGATGAACACGACCGCGAGGATGCTCCCGAGCGCGAGGCCAAGGCCACTGGCTGACACCAGAGCCCCGTACACGCGCGGATCGCCGTCGTATCTGGTCGTCGTCAGCACCGGAAGGACGACCATGAGCAGCGGGTAGGTGACGCCCACGAGCAGGAGGGAAATCCCCATCCAGCGCAGTACCGGGTCGATCGCCACCACGCGGTAGCCGGCCGGAATCCAGCGTGACCCCGCGCGTTGCTCCGCTGTGCCGGCGGGCCCGCGCTCGGGTCGGCGCTGCCTGGGCCGGACCCGAGACAGCACGATGAGGAAGGAGACGAGGAAGGTAGCGGCGGTGAACCAGAGCACGTTGACGACGCCGATGACGCCGATCAGCAGACCCGCGATCACCGGACCGGCGAGGTTTCCGACCCGGGTCGCGCCGTCCACCAGGCTGCTCGCGCGTCCGACGATGCGGGGTTCCTCGCCGACCAGCTGCGGGATCGCTATGCGCTGCGCGGCAACATATGAGGCGGTGAAGCCACCGATGACGAAGACGACGAGCAGCAGGAGCGGGAAGGCCAGGAGATCGAGGTGGTGAAGCACGGGTATCAGGCAGATCAGCGGGATGCGCGCGGCGTCACCGGCCAGCAGCGTCCGGCGGACCCCGAGCCTCGTGATGACCGCACTGCTCGGCAAGCCCAGGAGCACGATGCCGGCTGCTTGCGCGGCGAAGACGAAGCTCATCTTCGCCGGTGATCCGGTCGTGGTCAGCACGAACCACGGCATCGCCACCGTGTTCGCCCAGGCGCCGGTGGTGGATATCAGTTTCGCCAGGGTGAGAGCGGGTATGCCGCGATGATGGCGCAGACTGATGACGGCCGGGGCGGCGGTTTGTTCAGACTCGGGCGCCTCAGTCGTCACGCCGCTGCTCCTCTTGGGCCGCACCGGTTTCCGGCAGTGCGTACATGAAGAGGGTCACCTGCCTGGCATCGGCGGGACGGGACCGCGGATCGGGCCGGCGGCACTTTCGAAGCTCAGCCTTGATGCGCTGGTTCAGCTTTTCGAGCTCCTCCGCCGTGAGATAGACGACGTCGTCCAGGAAGAAGGCCGCCTTGCGCCATGGCGCGGGCAGGTCCTGCTCACCGCCGACGAAGTCGTCGACCACGCGGATCCGCTCTCGCAAGTAGACGTCCCGCAGGTGGGACGCGGCGGCCTTGGTCTCCGCGTCGCCGTCCATGTCCCAGGTGATGCCGCGATGTACCGCACGCCACGGGCGCTCCCGGCCGACCCGTGCCTCCTCGGCATACTCCACCAACTCGAACCTTGCCAGCTGCGAGAGGTGGTAGCTGACCGAGGCGGTGGACTCGTTCACCTTGCCGGCCAGCGCTTTGACACTGGCCGGCCCGTCCGTCGCGAGCAGGGCCAGGATCCGCAAGCGCAGGGGATGCGCCAGCGCCCGCATGGTGCGTGCATCGTTCAAGCGCCCCGGCTCCTGAGGATTACTCACAGACACATCTTGATGCCGTCCAGCGGATCCGGTCAAGAATTCTTGGCCAAGAATTCTTGGCCAAGAAGTTCTGATGCACGATGAACTCGCGGCTCTGTCCGATGAGGACCCCGCGGTTGCCTGCGCGCGCCTAGCGCAGCCGGCCGCCCAGCGGGGCTTGCCGCAGCCGGACACCGGTGGCCGCGGCGATGGCGTTGGCGACCGCGGGGGCCGTGGCGATGGTCGCCGGTTCCCCCGCACCGACCGGCGGCTGATCCGGGCGATCAATGAGGATCACGTCGATGGGCGGGATCTGGGTGAAGCGCAGGATGGGGTACGACTGCCAGTCCGTGCACAGCAGCCCGCCCGAGTCCCAGCGCACCTGTTCGATCAGCGCCCGGCTCAGCGACTGGACGGCGTTGCCCTCGATCTGGTTGCGCAGGCCGTCCGGGTTGACGATCAGCCCACAGTCGTGCGCGATCCAGAGCCGCTCCACCCGTACCGCATCCTCCACAATGGACACCTCGGCCACCGTGGCCACGTAGGCACCGGTACCGTCGTATCGTCCATACGCGACACCGCGGCCCCGGCCCGGCGGCGGCGGTCCACCCCAGCCTGACGCCCCGGCCACCGTGTCGATGACGGCCAGCGCCCGGCGGTCGCTCAGGTGCCGGCGGCGGAACTCGACCGGGTCCACCCCGGCCAGCCCGGCCAGCTCGTCCATGAAGCACTCGTTGGCGAAGGTGTTGGCGGTGGCGCCCAAGCCCCGCAACGCGGAGCCGGGCAGCGCGGGCCGGCGCAGCCAGTGCATCGTCACGCGCTGCGCGGCGATTTCGTAGTCCACGCGGGCGTTGCGCCCACCGCCGATGTACGTTGTGCTGTCCGGCTCGGGGATACCGTCGCGCAGGCGGCCGGCGATGAGCTGTTCCGGCCTGGAGGGCCGGCCGCCGTGGTTGGGGCTCCAGATGTCCGACGTCCACCGCGCGATCCGCCCGTCCGGGGCGAGATCCGCGCTCATCCGCGTGGTCATCGCCGGGCCTTTGCGGGCCCAGACGAGCTCGTCGAAGCGGGTCCACTGCACCCGGACCGGGCGGCCCAGCTCCTGCGAGATCACGGCGGCATCGGCGGCCGCGTCGTCGGCGCCGTTGTGGCCGTAGCAACCCGATCCCTCGCGATGGATGACCTCGATCGAGGCCGGGGGCAGGCCCAGCAAGGGCGCCAGTGCTCGCCGAAGCGGATAGACACCTTGCGCGGCGGTGTAGACGGTGGCGCCGCCGGGGCGCACATCCGCCACCGCGCACGAAGGCGCGAGCGAGGCGTGCGCCTGGAACGGCCAGTGGTAGTCGCGCACGATCGAGCCCTGCCCGCGTGCCGAACCGTCTATCAACTCCTGGTCCTCGGTGACCTGCCGGCGCATCCAGGAAAACAGCTCACCCATCGGGGGTACCGGATCCCCGTCTGTCCACGTAGGACGGATGGCGTCCCGGGCCGCCAGCGCCACCTCCTCGCGGTCGGCGACCACGGCCAAGAAGTCGTTGCGGCGCACCACGGTCACGCCCTCGGGCAGGCCGGAGGCGTCCACGCCGGCCAGACGGGCACCGAAGGTGCGGGGTCGCACCACCCGCGCGTGGACCATGCCGTCGACGCGGACGTCGGTGACGAACCCGCCCAGCCCGTACGCCTTGCGGGCGATGTCGGGGCGTTGCACGGCGGTGCCGACGACCCGGTACGACTCCGGCCGTTTCAGCGGTGCGAGGCCGCTGACCGTGCGGTTGAACGGCTTTCCGCCCAGCAGCTCGGCATAGGTCCGGCTGCCGCGCGGCCCGCTGACGACGCCGCCGGTGACGCTCAGCGCCCCGCCGCCCAGCTCCGCCGCGGCCAACTCCAGCAACACCTGGCGCGCCTCGGCGGCGGCACGGCGGATCGCGGCGCCACCTTCCTTGATGGACCGGCTGCCGGCGGTGTAGCCCTCGTCCGGGCTGCGGCCGGTCCACGGGCCGGCCACGTCGACGTTCTCCACCGCGACGTCGAGCTCCTCGGCGGCGATCTGGGCAAGCGCTGTCAGCAGACCTGTACCCAACTCCACCTTGCCGGTCTTGACCGTGACCCGGCCGCCGGCGTGGATCTCGATCCAGTCGTCGATCGGCGTGCCGTCGGCCGCTGTGCTCACCGCCAAAGCTCATCCGCGGCCCGGCGGACCGCACGCGCGATCCGGTGGTGCGTGCCGCAGCGGCACAGGTTGCCCTCCAGCGCCTCGTGGATGCCGGCGTCGGTCGGGTTGCCGCGCATGACCAGCGCCACCGCTTCGATGATCATCCCGTTGGCGCACATGCCGCACTGCATCGCCTGCTCGTCCACGAACGCCTGCTGCACCGGATGCGGCTCACCGTCCTCGGCAAGCCCCTCCAGGGTGACCACTCGCGCGGTGCCGACCCGTTGCAGCGGCAGCCGGCAGCTGGGCACGGCCGCGCCGTCGACGAGCACCTTGCAGGCGCCGCACGTCTCCTCACCGCAGCCGAACTGCGGGCCGTTGAGCCCGAGGTCGTTGCGCAGTACGAACAGCAGCGGCGCCTCGCCAGGCGCCGCCACCTGGTGATCCACCCCGTTGACGTTGATGGAGAACATGGCGCGCCGTCATCACCTCCTGGCCAGCCACAGGATACCCGCCGCGTCAGACGTGGCGCGGCGGGTTCCCTCCGGTGTGGACCGGCCGAGGGCTACGACTGGAGCTGGGCCAGCGCCGCGATGGCCACGCCTGCCGCGTTCTCCCTCAAGTACTGCTGCTCGAGCGGGCCGAAGTCGTGGTTGAGCAAATTGCCACCCTGGAACCAGAAATAGCCTCCGGCGCCCACCGTGCCGATGTTCGTCCGCGTGGTGATATCCCAGGGGCCCGAGCAGAAGATGCCGCCCGACAGCAAGACCGGCTCGTAGTGGTAGAGCCAGAACTCCTCGTTGATAAAGTAGGGCGTGCCCGTGCAATACGGGGGCGCGAAGGCGTTCTTGACCCTGGTGAACGCGTTCACCAGCAGGTTGGTCAGCTCGACCGTGCTGAAGCGGGCCTGGGCACGGGCGATCAGTGCGATCGGACCCACCGCGCCTAGCAGGATACCCAGCTGGTTCTTGGCGGTGTAGTTGTTCTCCAGCACCGCATTCCACAGTGCGTCGATCAGCGTCACGCAGGCGGTCACGTCCTGTGCCCAGCGCTGCTTGATGCTGAGCGGGAACGCCGCGATGTCGGCGAACTCGAGTACATGGTGGCGCACGCAAGCGGTCGCGTCGGCCATGGCCAGTTCGTCCGCGTGAGCGTTGATGGCGTCCCGGGACAGGTTGATCGCGGAGATGATCCTGACGGTCGCCTGTTCAAGCGTCAGGCCACCGTTTTGCGAGCCCTTGAACGACTGGAACGCGGACACCGCGAACTGGATGATGGCCGCCACCGTACTCGGGTCGACCGTCGCCTGAGCCGGGCGGGCCGCGCCGGGCACCACGGCCGTCGTGGCCAGCACGGTGGCGGTCACGCCGATCAGCAGCCGTTTTCTCATTCTTGTCAGCATGTTCGGCAACCTTCCTTCCACAACCGGGGGCCTCATCCGCCCTGCTGTTGGAGGACCCGCTTGGCCACCAACCAGCTCGAATTGATAGCGGCCCTGTCCTTCAAGGCTTCGAGGTCGACCGGACCGACGATCCATTGGCCTGTCTGGTCGTTGCGGATCTGGTAGTCGAGAGCGCGGTCTCCATTGGCCGCAACGCATTCGTAGCGCACTTCGGTGATGAACAGCGGCGTATCGTTAGCCACCTGCGACGTGCAGGTGGGTACCAGGTCCGCGACGATGCGGCGGTTCAGGTCGCGGTAGTCCGCCTCGTAGCTCGGCAGGCTGGCGGTCAATCCGGCGTCCTGCCGGACGACGAGCGTGGCCGGATAGATGGTGTTCGCGGCGAGACCGATCTGGTCCTTGGCCTTCTTGGTGATGACCGCGCCGTACTTCGCATACGCGTTGGTGGCGTAACCTCCCAGCCTCTGGGCGGTCTCCCAGCGCATCTCCTCGTCGTCCCGGATGACCGGGTAGTCCAACATGTCGTAGGACGTGGCCTGGGCGTTGCCGATGACCGTGGCAGCCTCCAGTCCGTCGATCTGCCCGATGGTCTCGTTCTGGACCGCGCTGACCGCGCCGAGGATCTCCCGCACCAGCTTTTCCACATCCTCAGCCGACATGGACCGGTTGCGGAAGATGCGGAACGCGGTGAAGACCACGGTGATGACCGGACCGCTGGCACCTCCGTCATCGGCCGGCGCGCGTGTCGGTACCAGTGCACCCGACACGACGACCGTCAGCGCCAGGGCGGCCGAAGCCCAGCGGCGCGGCGGGCGGGTGGGAATCCTGTACACCTCTCGTCCTCCACTCCTCCTAATTGCATTGATGTCGATCGACGAAGACTCGCGCACAGGGTGCCAGCAATGCCGCCGGGCTGTCTTCGTGAGCATTGACATATTTCGACGCGAGCGAAGGGCCGGAAGTTGTCACGTGTGATAGCGAAGGCAAAGGTCCCAACGCTTCCGGCGTCGGCCGGATCGGCTTAGCATGCGATGCTATGGGCGATCTGCTTCGTCATCTGGCCCGCCGCGTCGATCACAACGCCCGCCGCGCCGTGGACACCTACCATCGCGAACTCGCCGACTTCCGCGCGCTGGACGTCACCGGCGCGGCAGCGACGACCATGCTCGACTTCGCGGTCGCACTGCGGCGCCGCACGGTCGAGCTCGCCGCCAACGACGAACCATTCACCGACGACGATCTGCACTTCATGACGTCGGTCGGCAGGGAACGCGCCGAGCGGGGCATCCTGCTGGAGTCCGAACGCAAGGTGCAGGCGCTGCACGCGGCGTTGACCCTGCAGGAGGTACGGGAGGCCGCCGGACCGGGCGACATCGATGACCTGATGCACATGCTTCGCTGGATCGGCGTGAACGGCGTGCATGCCCAGAACGCTTATACGCGAGGGTTTCTGGCCGGACAACGAGGCAGTGAGCCGTACTCGCGGCGGATCCAGCGGCTGGCCGAGATGCTGATCAGAGACGACGCCGCCGCCCCGCAGCTTGCGGCCCAACTGGGCGTCGTTGTACCCGGGTGGCACTGCGTGACCGTCGTGCACTTCCGCGAGATGCCGCACCGGTCGACGGACAAGCTGCGCACTGCCACCCTGGAAGCTCTGCTGGGGACGCACCGGTACCCAATGATGTGGCGCAACCAGGACGAATTCCTGTTGCTAACCCCAGCGATGGACGTCACCACGCCATTCGGGCCGGAGGACTCGGCCACCACATCGGTGGTCGCGGACCTGTGTGCGGAGCTGCGCGGCCCGTGCTCGATCGGGCTGGCGGTGGGTCGCACCGGCCACCTCGGCGAGGCAGCCGCGTTGGCGTGCCGGATCAGCCGCGTCGCGCCGGCCCAGAGCAAGCCGCGCGAGCTGCACACGGTCGCCGACGTCATCGTCGAACTCGCCCTCGGCGAACTGCCGGAACTCGACCGATGGCTGCGGAGCATCGGCGAGTTGCTGGCGGCGGGCCCGGATCTGGTCCGGACGCTGAACGCCTTCTACCAGCACGACATGAACCGGCTGCGCGCGGCGAACGCGCTGAACATCCACCCGCGCACCCTCGACTACCGGATCCACCGCGCTCGCGACCTGACCGGACTGCACCCCGCGTCGACCCGGGGCGTACGGGTGATCAGCGCCGCGGTCGCCCATGCCCTGCGCCACAACGACACGTCGTAGAGGTTCACGTCGGCGGTGTCGCCGTATGTCCATTGTGGACACTGTCGTTGCGGAACGTTGTTACCGTTGCGGCGTATTGGCGGTCTGGACGAGGTCACGTTCGGGATTACGGCTGATGTCTTCTGACTCGGATGTGTCATCTCAGGGGCGAGCGGGTTCTCAGGCCGAGCTGTTGCGAGCCTGGCGGGCCGCGCCCACCTACCGGCCTTGCCCCGCAGCGGTCAACCTCGAAGCGACGTCCTCGCCGCGGGTAGGGCGGGGACGGTGTCCGGATCCGGCATGTGCACCACCGGGCCGGCCAGCCAGCGGACCGCCGCGGCCGCGACCAGGATCGCCACGGTGACCGCGATGAGCAGCCGCGATCCGGCGACGTTGATGAGGTCGTTGCGGGGCAGCGCGGTCGCTGCCGCGACCAGAGCCGCGCACACCGCCGCCGCGACCGCCCAGAACACGACGGGTCGCCGCGGCGCGATCGGCGCCGGCCCATGCCAGCCGACCAGTAGCCGTCGCTGTCCGATCCGGACAGCCACGGCGATGCTGACGGCGCATCCGGCCAGTTCCGATCCGAGCTGTATCACCCGCCACCAGGGCAGGCCGGCGAACGCGGTTACATGCATGGCCGGCAGGTAGGTGCCGGGTCCAAAGAACGGATGCCCGATCAGCAGGTACGGATGCGTGACCGAATCCCACAATTGATGGCTGAACGCCGCCAGCAGTGCCGAGCACGCGGTGACCGCCAGCGGGTGGTGCACGGAGGCCAGCACGGCGTAGTCACGCACCGCCAAGCGACCGCCAGGCGGCAAGTGCGCCACGACATACGGCGCGGCACGCCGGATCAATGCCGTGACAACGATCGTCAGCGGCAGATTGAACCACAGCAGCGCGTGCCAGGCGTGGCTGCGGATGTCGACCCCGAGACCGGTCACGGCATAGGCGGCGTCGGGCGCGGCCGCGCCGACCACCAAGGCCACGCCGTCGAACCTGCGTGGTCGCCACAACTTGAGCGCGACGACGGCGCCCTGGTGCGAGGGAAGCGTCGCCGGCATGCCGCGTAGGCTACCGCGCGCGGAAGTAGTGTCTGGTCGCGAAGCGTTGGACCGCCTCGCCGAGCTTGGCGCCCTCGACGTCGGCGGTGCGGAAGTGGACGCCTCCCCACACGCGTGCGTCTATGAGTTCGGCAAGCGCCTGCGAGAAGCTGGTGAAGTGCCTCGTGGTGCCCGCGTCCAAACTGGACGCGCTGAAGGCGATGTCATCCCTGCCGAAGAAGAACCTGAAGACCGACATCTTTGAACCGGTCCCGCAAGCGTGGCCGGAGGGGTACTCCGGGAAGGGCGGGGTGACCAGAAGCGACGTCCAGTTGGGGTCGGCAACCGTCCGGGGATTTCCGTCGGTGTCGGCGAGCCGGATCGCGGTGATCGGGCGCCAGTAGCTCCAGACGTCCTTCTGGTTGAAGCAGGCCACCCCGGAGTCGGCGGTGACGAGGTCCGTCATCGCGAACAGGCGTGCGGTCTCGACGACGTTGAGCTTTTGGCCCGTGGCAAGCTGACGTTTGATCTCCCACGAGGGGGATCGCCGGTCGTGCCACCAGATCGCGGCCTCGGTCTGGTCGCGGGTGCGGGCCGTGCTCGTAGCCGAGCCGAGCTGTTGCACCTCGTTGACGTCACGGGCATAGATGGCGCTGGTGAGCGGTGGCGGGCCCGAGGAGCGGAACCTGGTCGTGCTCGGCATGAGGAACGGCCGCATGTGCCCGGTCCACGCCCCGCTCGACGCGAAGGTGGGAGGCGTCGGCCGCCACTGTCCGGGCTCGGCGCCGACCGTCCAGGCCTGGTCTCCGAACGCCCCGTCGTTTCGCCGCGAGGCGATCATCGCGGCGGCGGATTGGGCGCCCACGGCGATCCCGCCCTGCTTGGCCGGGCCATTGGGAATCGCGGCAAGCCACAGCTCGTACTGTTGCTGGAGTCTTGCCTGCTGTGCGGGGAACATGCTGGCAAGCACCCGATGAGCAGCGGTGGCGACGGCGGCATCGACGGACTCGGTGCCGTCTGCGGCCGGTGCGATCAGATATGGCTCATAGGGGGTACCGGCGATCGCGTTGACGGTGTCGTAAACGGCGCCACTGACGATCGCGAAACTGCGGACCTGTTCGTTGGGCTGCTGGCGCGCGACCTCCCAGATCGCCATCTGGGCGTTGAGGTCCCAGGCGACGACCGCGTTGGTGGTGGCCGCTGAAGCGGGTGTGATGAGTAGAGCCACCGAGGTGACGGGCAAAACGATGGCGATGAGTGTGGCGATGACGCGACGGATCCGACTCTGATGTGTCATGATTCTCCCCCCTTGCGCGCGATTCGACGGTACCAAATATTTATTGTGATCTGGGTGGCCCGGCACCGGTAGGGTCGCGGCGTGGGCACGAACGCCGATCCCGACAATGAGCTTGCGCCGCACCGGCGGCGCTGGGCGTGGGAGCATCCGGTCAGCCCGCGCTGGCTGCTTCTCGGCGACGTCGGCCTTGATGGCTGGGATGACGATGAGGCGCCGTTGGCGTTGTGCGGCGAGATCGAAGGACTGTTCGTCGACCTGCCGCCCCGGCCACGGGAGCGGTTCACATTGGTCGGCTGTGTCACGGACGGTCCACTGGCCGAGCTGCTCAAACGACTGCCCGCTGAGGCACTGGGGACCGAGTCGGCCTGGCTGGGCAGCGTCTGGCTGATCGACCATTTCCCGCTGCTGGGCACGCCGCAGTCGTGGTGGGGTGAGGATCTCGGCGACATCGTGGTGCTGGCTCAACGGCCCAACCCGACGATGCCTGGGACGGTGGACATCGATCTAGACGGTTTCGTCTATGTATATGATCGCACCGACGCCGTGCCGCGCCCGGCCGGTGTGGACGAGTTCGTGCTCATGGGCGGCTGCGACGCTGTGCCGTATGGCCGTTGCCGCGACGTCACCGGAGTGTTCCGCGACCAAGGCGCCGCGCCTGTGCCGCATATCCGGCTGGTCGGCTGCCGACCCGAAGCTCCAATGCTGGCAAAGCTTTCCGCGCTTTCCGCCCTTGGGCCGCCGACCAAGGCCGGTCTGCGCCGCCGCCAGATCCGCGCCGAGGTGTACGCGGTCGCCGCCGACGGTTCGGTCAGCAGGGTAATCGGCGCCGCGGTATCCGGAACGGTCGAGGCCGCCCAACCCTCTCGGCTGGCTGCCGGGCTGATGGACGTGACCGTCGCGCTCGAAGCGCGCGAACCGCTGCCGGCCGGGGTCCTCGGCATCCTGGCACACTGGTATGACGGCCGGCCTACCGAAAGGAACCTGTGGGCCGGCTATGACCGGCAGCTTCGCCACCACTGGGCCGGGGTGGCGCTGTCACACCGCCGCGCCGCACCGGACCGGCCACCGGGCACCACCTATCACCTCGACGGCCGGTTCGTGACCGACGTCGAAGGGTTCTACTGCGCGATCGGTGAGGCGATCAACGGCCCAGGCGGATACTTCGGCTGGAACCTCGACGCGCTGGACGACTGTCTGCGCGAACGCTTCGGTGCACGCACACCGTTCCGGTTGGTGTGGCACGACTCGGCTGTCGCCCGTGAGCATCTCGTCGCCGGCTACGACCGCCGCCGGCTGGCACCAGCGGTCACGCTGGAGTATCTGCTGGACATGCTCACGCAACACCATGTCGAGGTCGACCTACGGTGAGCGCACAGCGCCGTTTCATCTGACTGTCCTCATCGGACGGTCCTGACCACCGGGGTCGGCATCGGTGCCGGCCCACAGGTTGCCCCAACTTCCTAAGCGATTCGGTCACCCGGTCGGCGTCGAGCCTGTACATTTTTCAGAGTTGGCTCGGGTCCCAGCTGGTCAGAGCAGATACTGCATCAGGGTTCGAGCAGAGTCGTGTCAGCCAAGCGTCATCACCACCAGGAGGACGCGAAGATGACTGTCAATACCGTTGAAGACACTCAACCAACCAGGATTCGGCCCTTCCGCGTAGAGATCTCGCAGGACAACCTTGGCGATCTGCGTCGGCGGATCGAACAAACCCGCTGGCCCGAGCGTGAGACTGTCCCGGACGTGACACAGGGCGTGCAACTTTCTGTGATGCAGCAGCTCGCGCTCTACTGGGGCAACGAGTACGACCTCAACCGGGTCAAGCAACGGCTGGACATGTTCCCGCACTTCGTCACCGAGATCGAAGGGCTCGACATCCACTTCATCCACGTCCGCTCGCCGCACCGCAACGCCCTTCCGATGATCATGACCCACGGCTGGCCGGGTTCGGTCATCGAGATGCTCAACGTGATCGGCCCGCTCACCGACCCGACCGCGCACGGCGGCAGCGCCGACGACGCTTTCGATGTCATAGTGCCGTCTATCCCAGGCTACGGGTTCTCCGCCAAGCCGACATCGACGGGTTGGGATCCGGTCCATATCGCCAAGGCGTGGACCGCGTTGATGAAACGCCTCGGGTACGACCGCTTCGTTGCCCAAGGCGGCGACTGGGGCGCACAGATCACGGACGTCATGGGCAGGCAAGCCCCGCCGGAACTGATCGGGATTCATTCGAACATGCCCGGCACCGTGCCGAAGGAGTTGTCCACGGCGGTCGCGGGAGGCGCTGCGGCACCGGATGGCCTGTCTGAAGACGAACGCCGGGCGTACGACCAATTGCTCTTCGTGTACACCAAGGGGATCGGGTACGCGTCCGAGATGAAGCTGCGCCCGCAGACCCTCTACGGTCTCTCCGATTCGCCCATCGCCCTTGCCGCCTGGATGCTCGACCATGACGCGGGAAGTTACGCCGACATCGCAGCCGCCTTCGACGGCCACCCGATCGGGCAGCTGAACCGCGACGAGATCCTCGACAACATCACGCTGACGTGGCTGACCAATACCGGAATCTCGTCGGGACGCCTGTACTGGGAGAACAACCTTGACTTCTTCGACGTCAAGGGTGCCACGGTACCCGCGGCCGTGAGCGTCTTTCCCAAAGAGCTGTATCAGGCGCCACGCAGCTGGGCGGAGCAGGCGTATCCGAACCTCGTCTACTTCAATGAGGTCCACAAGGGCAACCACTTCGCGGCATGGCAAGAGCCGCAACTGTTTGCTGAGGAAGTGCGGGCCGGATTCCGGCCGATGCGCCAAATCTGATGTTGACCCGCCTCCTGGTTGAACCAGGTCGAGATCTACTTCTCGACCACGTAACCCCGACGATTTAACACCGAGGAGACAGTTAGTCCCCGTGCCGGGACTCTGCGAGTACCGCCGGCTGACCGAACACCCGCTGCCACACGTCGTGGAACAGAGCCTCTGCCGTCTCGGTGGAGAACTGCGCGCAAAGCAGTTGGTGGCGAAAGCGGTGCGCGTAGCCTGACTTCCACCATTCCATGGACCATTGCAACGCCATGCCAGGCAGCCCGTAACTGCTGAATTCTTCAGAGTGATACTGGGAATCGTCGACGAGTCCGTGGCACCGCCAACGGAATCCCGCCGCTGGCCCACCACAGCGGCCCCACGTCGCCCAGGTAGCGACATCGTGCTCACTACCTTCCCTAACCCACGCCACAGCGTCTTCCGCAAGGTCTGTCACTTCGAACCCGCGGTCGGGTGCCACCTGCAGACCGGTCAACTCCTTCAGCAGTGCCGGGAGGAACTCGTTCGGGCCGGGAGACGGCGGGTGTAGGACATTGCTGGGTGTGGCATAGGACCGCTCGTCCGGCAGCCCAGCCGTCAGGATGAAGGAGCGCACACCGCCCAACGATGAACGACTGCGAGGCCGGAGGCAAGCCGGACGGCGACGATACCTGCCTGAGCAGCTACGCAGCCACGTGCGGCCGTTTGCTGGAGGTTCGATTGACGCCGCCCTCGTCCGCACAGTCCTGAACCGCCACAAACACCACCAGCGGCTGGACCACTGGCTGCAAACCCCCGACGAATCGACGGTGAAGACCACCAAGGCGGGCAGCTCGCGTTCAGCGTTCCCGGACCGCCAACATCGCGCTACTGACCCGGAAGCGTCGCGGCCGTTCACCGCGGGCGGGCAATCCTGGCGGGTTCTTTTGGGCCGCCAAAGCTTGTGGCGGCTAGCGCGTTGCGGATCCAGCCGGCACTGGTCCAATCTGGTCTGCATGTCACTTGAGCCGTCGTGGACCGGCCGCGCCGCCCTCATGACCGCCACCGGCGGCCACCCTTACGCCCGTTACACCGGCGGCGACGACACTCGGGGCTACCAGCGCGACAGCACCGTCGTTTGGGCGGTCGGGCCGGCGGCCTGGGGAATCGGAGACCCGCTACACGCCGCCAAGGTCGGCACAGGCATCGCCGGCCTGAACCGGATCGACCTGCCCCGAGTGGACGAGGACGCGACCGCACACCTGTTACCTGTGGCTCGGCAACGCGATTGGCAGTTCCGCTGGACGTTTTCGGCGCCGCCACAGCGAACCGGCGAAACCCGGGTAGTGCCGCTGGGTCCGACGCATCACGACGGCATCTCACGGGTGCTCGACGATGTCCTGTCGTACACCGGAAACCGGCCCGGCGATCCGCGCCTGCGGGCCTGGTACGGCATCTTCGACGGTGAGCACCTGGCCGCTGTGGGCGGCGACCGCAGCCGTCACGGGGTCGGGTATCTGGCGCCGATCGCGGTCGCGGCGCGGCACCAGGGCCGCGGCTATGGTGCGGCGCTAACCGCCGCGCTGACCCGTGCTCTGCTGTCCGAGTTCGGCGTGTGCGCGCTGGGCATTGTGGAACACAACCTCAAGGCAAAGGATTTCTTTAACCTTATGGGGTACCAAGAAAGCCTTCACCGATCCGCCATAGACCTTCATACGAGGCAATGACGGGTCGCCGAAGCTGACGTTGAGGCCCCGATGCCTATCCGGTACCGGTGCGCGCTGCCGGAACAAGCACAGTGCCCCGACGAAGACCGGGCGGTGGCAGCGAGGTGGTCCGCCATTATCCTGCTTGATCGTGACTACCGACAAACGCGTTACGGTGCCGAAAGGGCCACTGGTGACCGCCGTGATCGCGATCATTGTGATGGTTGGTGGAATGCTATGGGGCGTAAGCACGTTTGTGCCGTGGCGCGACTGGCTGGGCATAACGCAGGCGTACATTACCGGCTGCGACATTAAGGACCACGCAAGGCCGTGGCCGACCGAGGCAGGCCTGGCCGACGCCGGCGTCGAGGTCCGCAACCCCACGGCGAAGGATCGCAAGTTTGCGGTGACCGTCGTGGTAATCGACGCGCGCGACGAGGTCGTTGGTTCGGTTACCCACGAGATAGGAGTGCCCGCTAACCAGCTGCGATGGCAGACGTGGCGGGTAATCCTGACCCGGCTCGGCGGCGTCAGGTGTGATGTCGCCAAAACCGTTGAGCTGACCGATGGGTGAAGCTTGCAAGGCGCGCTTTACAGAGGAGGCGGGCATCAGCCAGCAGGGCAAGAAACCTTCGTACGCTGGCATACTGGGGTGGTGGGCGATCATAAAGGGTTCACCGTCGTACTCCGCGGCTACGACACCGGTGAAGTGGACGCGATGTTGAAGCGCATCCAGAGTGCGCTGGCCTCAACCGATCCAGCAGCGCGTGCTTCAGTGCGCAAGCAACTGGACCACCCTGCGTTCAATGCTCGTCTTCGCGGCTATGACCGGAGCGAGGTCGACGACTACCTCCGCAGAGCGATCGACCGCCTTGCCTGAACCACGGCCGACGCTGAACCACGGCCGGCGCATTGGAACGTGGACTGCGCCGGCCGTGGTCGGCCGATTGGCCGGCTAGGTCATTCGCAGCGGGCGGCGGTGACGCCGTAGCCGAAGAATGTCAAGCCGCTGTAGCGGGTGCCCCAGTAGCGGAACGTGTCGCCACTGTTGTTACGGCTTGCCACATAGGTGTATGTGGTTGAGCCGCTGGTGAAGTTGGTGGTGCCGCACCGCAGGTCGAAGGACGTGAGCTTTTCGTCTTCGTCGCGGGTGAGGTCGATCGTGTTGGTCTGCTCGCCCGCCGAGGTGCACGCGGCGGCGTAGGCACTGTGGTAGCCGTACGTGGATGACCCGCTCGGCTTGTACGAGACGTGCCAGATCCGCAAGCTCGTGAGCAAGCCGGTCGCCGTACCGACGTAGCTGTTGCGGTAATAACCGGTGACGTGGATGTTGCCGTACTGGTCAACGATGATCTTCGGTATTTCGTAGTAGCCGGTCCCCGTGCAGGCGGTGGTGGGCGCGGCGTGTGCCGCCGCGGGCAATGCGACCGCGCCGCCCACGGCCGCGAACGAGATGGCCAGTGCGGCGATAATCTTGCGTAGCATGGAGAACCCCCATCCGGTAGGGCATGTTTACCCAAGGATGGTGTGGCGCACTTGGCACGGACAGTGCCACTAACGCGATGCTTTCGGGACTTAGCGGCACTGTTCGCGGCCGGTTCTTGAAAATCTTGCGCGCGGCGGCAATCCGCGCGGGGTGTGGTGCCGAATTCCTGCCGCACACCCACTATCAAGGAGAATCCTCATGGCTGATGCCCAGCACTCGAGCGGCGTTTCCCGCCGCAAGGCCCTGCTGACCGGGGCCGGACTTGTCGCGGCTGGCGCGGTCGCCGGCGCTACGGGCGGAGTGGTCACCACGCGACTGGCCGGCGGCGGCTCGCTGGCCGCCCCGGGAGGCAACCCGCAGGTACCCGTCATGGTGCACCTGCGAGACGCGCCCTCCGGCCAGTTCGACGTCTTCTTCGGCGACAACAAGGTCACGCTTGTCGACACCACCTTCGCGGCGAGGCTGGTCCAGGCCGCCGCCGCCGCGGCGTAACTCCGGTCCGTTCTCCGCTGAAGCTGAGGCTAATTTCAACACTTAATGAGGTAGAGCATGTCTTCACACCGTGAGGCGCCGGAGATCTCCAAGGATCCGGTTGCCGACTCCACCGACGTCTACTGTTTCGTCAGCCCTGACAAGCCGGACACCGTGACGCTGATCGCGAACTATGTCCCGCTGCAGTCTCCGGCCGGCGGTCCGAACTTCTACGAGTTCGGCGACGACGTCCTGTACTCGATTCACATCGACAACGACGGCGACGGCAAGGCGGACGTCCGTTACGACTTCCAGTTCACCACGGAGGTTCGCGACGATAACACGTTCCTCTACAACACCGGCCCGATCCAGTCGCTCAACTCGCCGAACTGGAACCGCCGGCAGTTCTACACGGTTACCCGTGACGTCAAGGGCGAGCGCCCGAAGCCGCTGGGCACGCGCCTGCCGTGCCCGCCGTGCAACATCGGTCCGCTTTCCACACCCAACTACGCGTCACTGGCCTCCGCGGCGATCCGGGATCTCGGCGGCAATCGCCGGGTGTTCTGCGGCCAGCGTGCCGAGGGCTTCTACGTGGACCTCGGTGCGGTCTTCGACCTGTTGAACCCGCGCCCCTTCGCCGACCTGCACATCAAGTTCGGTCTGCCCAGTGCCCCCAAGTCGGGTCCCGGCGTCAACGCCACCAAGGATCTCAACGTCCACACCATCGCGCTACAGGTACCGATCAGCGACCTGACCCGCGGCGGCTGGACCGGCAACAACGTCAACGACCCACGCGCCACCATCGGGGTGTGGACCACCGCCGGCCGCAAGCGCGTGCGCATGTTCGACACCGAGAAGAACAACACCTGGAGCACCGGCCCGTTCCGGCAGGTGTCGCGGCTGGCGATGCCGCTGTTCAACGAGGTGGTCATCCCGATGGGGAAGAAGGACTTCTGGAACACCCAGTCCCCCGACGGCGACAAGCGGTTCGAGGATTTCGTCTCCAAGCCCGAGGTCGCACGGTTGCTGCCCGGCCTGTTCCCCGGTGTCTTCCCGAACCTGGACGCGCTCAACAAGTCCGGTAAGGAACGGAAGGACTTGGTGGCCATCCTGCTCACCGGAATCCCGGCCGGTCTGATCCCCGGTTTCCAGAACTTCACCGGCGACGTGAAGGCGGACCTGATGCGCCTCAACACGGCCATCAAGCCCTCGGCCAAGCCGAACATCAACGGCCTGCTCGGCGGCGATCTCGCCGGCTTCCCGAACGGGCGCAGGGTGTACGACGACGTGGTCGCCATCGAGCTGCGGGCGATCGCCGGCGCGACCTACGCGCTGGTGGACAAGAACTTCAAGCCCGACGCCGCGGCCGCTCAGGTGGACGACGGGGTCACCCCCGACAACCTGAAGATCCCATTCCTCAACCAGTTCCCGTACCTCGGCACGCCGAGCGACGGTTTCAGCACACCCCCGAAGTGACCGCTATGGACAGTTTGGTACTTGACATCGGAGGAACCGTCGGGGCCCTGGTCATCACCACCGGACCCGAACTCGCCGAGGAAGAAATCGAGATCAGCCCGGGCGTGGACCCGACCGTGCGGCGCACGCACAACGTGGTGCACCCCAGGCGTGACCATGAAGTCGTGATCGCCTACGCGGCCGTGTTCCCCACCGTTGAGGCCGGCGACTACACGGTCTGGAACCACGATGGTTCGCCGTATGCGGTCGTCACCGTCCACGGCGGACAGGTTACGCAACTTTCAATGTCCTGAAGTATCTGAAGGGTATCAGGCGGTGAGACCGAAGTCTCACCGCCTGATAGAGGGGGCGGCGCTCAGCCTGCCGCGTGGGTTGCGCAATCGATGGTCATGCCTGAGCCGTTTTGACTCCGCAGTTTCGAAGCGCGCCGGTGGCGCCGTTGCGCTCGCACGCATAGATATTCACATAGATGCCATCGGTGATGCTCAGATTCCCGTGCCCGCCACAGTTGCCGTTGGCCCCGTCGGCATCCTGCACTTCGGCCGTGCGCCAAACTCCGTCGGTTCCTATCCATGACGCGATGGCCACGGCACGGACTCCGTTAGCGCTGGTGTCGCACGCGTAGAGATGTTCGCCGTCGTGATGGAAGTGCGCCTGCGATCCACCATTGGTCGAATCGACGATCGCATTCTGGCCCGCAAAGGCTACTCCCGGCGTGACCACGATCCCGGCCAGTGTTGTGGTAAATATCAGGGAGAAAGCGGCGAGTGCTCGCCTCATGCGGATTCCCTGCCTCTCATTGACGAGTGCGGCTGATGTTGCTGCAGCATTCTGCTCCTGCCACGGGGCGGAGCACGCCATTATTTAATTCGCTTCGCCGGATTCATCGCCAGCATGTTGAACGATGTCGAACGATCCCGCACGCTTGAGCGCAGCGCGCGCATCCCCGGGAGGACGTATGACGGGCCAGGCGGTGGGACAGGCACGAGCACTGGCGGTGCAGCTGGACAGGTTGCGGCGGCACGCCGGGTTGAGCTTCCGCGACCTGAGCAGGTTGACCGGGCATCCGGTGAGCACGTTGCACAACGCACTCACCGGCCGGGTCGTGCCCCGGCTCGACACGGTGCTCTCGATCGTTCGCGCCTGCGGCGAGGACGAGGCGTCATGGCGGAGCCGGTGGGCCGACGTCACGGGGCGGCCCGGGCCCGCCGGGGTCCCGAGGGAGCTGCCCCGCGCCGCACGTGGCTTTGCCGGGCGCAAGGCGGAGATGTCCCGGCTGGCCGAGCTGATCGAACGTGAACACGACCAGGGAGTCGGAATCGTTGCGGTGCACGGGATGCCGGGCGTGGGCAAGACGGCGTTCGCGGTGCGGGCCGCGCACGAGTTCAGCCGCCGTTTCCCGGACGGGCAGATCTTTGCCGACCTGCGGGCGCATGGACCCGGTACCGTCCCGATGACGCCCGCCGAGGCGCTGCCGGCGCTGCTGCGCTCGCTCGGGGTGACCGGGCAGAGGTTACCGTCCACACTGGACGGACAGGTCCGGCTCTACCGCACCGTGCTCTGCGATCGCAGGGTGCTGGTGCTGCTCGACGACGCGCTCGACGCCGAGCAGGTTCGCGCGCTCATCCCGAGCGGCAAGGGCTGCATGCTGATCGTCACCAGCCGCAACCGGCTCGACGGCATCCTTGCCCTCGACGGTGCGCACGCCTTCCACCTCGGCGTGCTTAGCGCCGCCGAGTCGCTGGAGATGCTCACCCACCTGCTCGGCCCGGGTGACGCCGAGCGGCGCGAGGCGTATAGGCGGCTGGCCGAGCTCTGCGGGGGCCTGCCGCTCGCGCTGCGGGTGGCGGCCGCGACAATGGCGATCGAGCCGCGGGTACCCATCGCCGAGGCGCTTGCCGAGCTGGCGGTCGACCCGATGACGGGTCTGCAGATGCCCGCCGGCCAGGTCGCCGTGCGCGCCACGTTTGCCCAGTCGTACCAACGGCTCTCCGGCGACGCGTCGGCTCTGCTGCGCCGCCTGGGCGACGCGCCTTGCGGCTGGTTCACCGTGGACAGCGCCGCGGCGCTGCTCGACGCACCGGAGGACGCGACGCGGCGGGCGCTGGAGGAGCTGACGGCACGCTGCCTTGTCGACAAGCAGGCGGGGCGGCGCTATGCCATGCACGCGCTGGTCCGGCTCTTCGCCGCCGACCGCGCCCGTGAGGAGGATCCCGCGGTGGTGCGGCAGGCGGCTCTCGACCGGCTTCTTATCGGGTACCAGAGGAAAGTCGAGGCCGCGGCCCAGCTGCTCTATCCCGAGCGATTGCGCCTCCCGGTGTCCGGTTTGGACACTCCAGACCCGCCGGTGTGCTTCGAGGACAAGCGCGAGGCACTCGACATGCTCGACACCGAGCTTGAAAACGTCGCCGCCCTCACGGCTGGTGCCGCCACGCAGCGCCCGCAATCGGCGGTGTGGTGCCTCGCGGATGCCCTGCGCGGGTACTTCGTGCTCCGGCTGCGGCTGCAGGAGTGGATCGCTGTGGCAGACGCAGGCCTGCGCGCGGCCGAGGCGCTCGGCGACCGGCAGGCTCAGGGCGCGATGCGGCACAGCCTCGGGGTGGCATACTCCCACCGGGGCGATCAGTGCGCGGCCGAACACCATCTCGCGCAAGCGCTTGCCCTGTACCGCTCGGTGGAGTGGGTGGCGGGCCGAGCCGCGGTGCTCATCTGCCTGGGCGACATCTACTTCGAGCGCGGCCGGCTCGACGAGGCGTCCGCCGTCCTGGAGGAGGCGCTGGATCTCGCGGCACGGCACGACATGCCGGCGCTGGAGGCGGCCGCACTTGGCGACCTCGGCGAGGTGTACCGCGACCGGGGCCTGCTGCACAAGGCCCGCGAACATCAGCTGCACACGGCGCGGCGCTGCCTGGAGCTTGGCATGTCTCGCGGCCATGCGATCGCGCTGGTGTGCCTCGGGCTGGTCTGCCTCGACCTCGGTGAGCCGGAGTCCGCGCGCAAGCACCTCACCGACGCCCGGAAACGCTTGGCGGCGTTGGGTTCCCGGGATGGCGAGAGCTACGCGGCGATCGGCCTGGCCGCGGTCGGCGTGGCCGTCGCCGGCCCGGCCGCGGTCGGTGTGGCCGCGGTCGGCACGGCGCCCAACCGGCCCGCGCCGCCTTCCCAGACCGGTTTCCTCGCCGAGGCGGCTCGGGCACTGGCCATGGCAGAGTCGATAGCCGACAGCAGCCTGATCGTGGAGGCGAGCCTAGTGCGTGCCGAAGCTTTGCGCGTCCTCGGGCGGCCCGCGGAGGCCGCAGGCGATGCCCGGCGGGCGTGCGAGGTGGCGTCCGAAAAGGACTACCAGCGGGGCCTGGCGCGTGCGCTCGTGGCGCTGGCCGGCGCGCACCTCGACCTCGGCGACCTCGCCGAGGCTCGCGCCTGCTGCCTGCGCGGGCTGGAGCTGAGCACATCCCGCGGGTACCGGGTCACGGCGGCCAACGCGCTGACGATGCTGGCCGCGCTCGACCACCGCGCGGGCGACAACGCGGCGGCAGCAGGCCACGCGCACCGCGCGCTCGACTCGCACCGGGAGACAGGTCACCGCACGGGCGAGACGAAAACACTGATCCTGCTCGACCAGCTTGAAAGCCCTGAGGATTCACGGTAATTGGGCCGGCGTGGAGGGGGCGCAGGCATCCACGCCGGCCAAACCTGTACACCTACATCGTCAAACGCAGCTGCGGGGGAAGAATCCCCATCGGATGCCGGCGGTGAGGCTGCCGCCGTTCCACATCGCCATCACCCATTGGCGGTTGCGGGTGACGTACCGCAGGTTCAGCGACTGCCCGGCGCCCACATAGCCGAGCAGGTGGGTGGGGGCGGGCGTCCCGCTGCCGTAGGCGCCGCCGGCGCCGATGTTCCCGTAGGCGTAGCAGCCCTTCGAGACAACGGGTTTCGGCCCGGTGTTGCCGGGCGGCTTGCCTTGGCTCCATACGCCGGCCGGGCTGCACAGCGAATCGGTCGAGCTGGCGGTGCAGAAGACGCTCTCGCTGTGCCACCAGGTTCCGTCAGGGCCGACGTTGGGGCCGCCGGCGCAGCTCGGCGAGGAGAAACTCGACCTGACTATGGCGAACTTGGAGGTCCCGTAGGCGTATGCGCAGCCGCCGAAGGAACCGTGCGCATAGCCCCACGGCCACCGGGAGATCGTGGGGTGTTCGCCGGCGTAGTCCTTGGTGTCACGGATGTCCATGTGGTCAAAAGCGGATTTGACCGTACCGTTGTAGAACCGGAAGTCCCTGGCGAACAGGTACCCGACGATCGGCCCGTTGCTCTTGTAGCTGAGGCCGACCCAGCCCGGCCCGTATCCGGTCGCGGCCGCCGAGTCCTCGGCCGCGGTCTGTACCCGATTGAACCCGTAGCTCCAGGCATGAGCGGACGCCGGCACCACGAGCAGCGATGCCAGCACCGCCATCACCATCGTTGCCAGGCGAAAAACGACTCGTCGCGACAGATGTACCATCGCCACTCCCCTCAGTGCAGTGCGGTAGTGGCTATGCAAGCCGATGTCCTGGGATCTAGAAAGCGAGTCGAACGATGTCGAACGATCTCAGACGCCGCGTCAGCCTAGTCGTCTCAAGGGGGACTTAGACTTCGACTCGTGGATCGCGTCGCTGTGGTGTACAACGCGCGCTCCGGCGCGCTCCTGGCCGGGGCCGAGAAATCACCGGAGGAGCAGCTCACCGAGCTGTTCGGCCGGCGGGACGTGGCGGCCGAACTCCGCGCGTTCGACCCGCACACGCTCGCCGCCGACGTGCGCGAGTTGCTGGCCGGTGTGCCGGACGCGCTGATCGTCGCCGGAGGTGACGGCACCGTCCGCTCGATCGCCGAACAGATGCTGGGCAGCGACGTGCCGCTGGGCGTCCTGCCCGCCGGCACGATGAACGTGCTCGCGCGTGACCTGGGCGTGCCGGACGACCTTGACAGTGCGGTGGAGGCGCTGCTGGCCGCGCCGGTCGCCCGGATCGACGTGGCAACGGTCAACTGCCAGCCGTTCCTGTGCAGCTCGGCGCTGGCGATAATGCCGCATCTCGGCCGGCTCCGCGAAAGTGCCCGCGGCCGTCTCGGGCCGGCTACGTTGCGGCTGCTGGGCAGGGCGCTGCGGCTGGTGTTGCGGTACCCGCGGATGCGGCTCACGATCGTCGTCGACGAGCAGGAGCACAGAGTGCGCACCAGGGCGGTGGTGGTGTCGTGCAACCCGCTGTCCGCCGGCCCGCCACCGATGCCCGGCAGGGAGCTGCTCGACGCCGGCAAGCTCGCGGTGTACGTCACGCGCGACCGTACTAACTGGGATCTTGTCGGGATCGCCACCAAGCTGTTCCACGGCAGCTGGCAACAGGACGATCGGATCCGCACGTACGAGGGTAAGACTGTGCACGTGAGATCGTCCAAACTGGCGTTGTTGAGCGTGATGAGCGATGGTGAGATCGCTCAGCTGTCCATGCCGCTGCACTACGAGATCCAGCCGCGCGCGCTTGCCGTCCTGTCGCCGGGAGCGGCCACGTGAAGCCGGTGGACGTGCGGATCGCACAGATCTCCGACCTGCACTTCGGCCGCGACATCCCCGAAATCGCGCAGGCGCTTCTGGCCGAGCTGCGCGACGTCGCCCCGACGATGATCGCGGTGTGCGGCGACCTGACCCAGACTGCGCGGGAGGCGGAGTTCCGTGCGGCTCGCGCCTTCCTCGACGAGCTTCCGGCTCCGGCGCTGGTAGTACCCGGCAACCACGACCTGCCCGGCTGGCGGGTGTGGTCCCGGTTCGCCCGGCCGTGGCGGCGGTGGTTGCGGCACATGGGCACCGACCCGTACAGCGCGATCACTCACATGGCCGACGGGCTGGTCGCCGTCGGCGTCAACACCGCCCGGCAGTGGGGTGTGCACCCCGACTGGTCGCGGGGCCGGATCAACGCCGTGCAGCTGGCCTCCATCGTGGAGGCGTTCGACAAGGCACCAAACAACGACCTGCGCGTCGTCGTCGCGCACCACCCGTTCCTGCTGACCCAGCCGGGACAGCACCGCGGGCTGGTCGGCCGGTCCAAACTGGCCCTGCAGCACCTGCGCCGGCGCGCGGACCTGCTGCTCGGCGGGCACATTCATCTTGGCTACAGCGGCCTCGTCGACGGCTTGGTGGTGGCGCAATCCGGCACGGCCTTCTCCAGCCGGCTCAAGGGCGAACCCAACAACTACAACCTGATCGAGGCCGACGGTGACCGGATGACCATCTCGACCCGGCACTGGAACGGCGGCGGCTTCGACACCCACCAGCGCACCGACTACGCCCGCGACGGCCACGAATGGAGCACGGTTGCGGTTTGAAATCCTGGGCCCCGTCGTGGTCCGCGCCGAGGGAAAGCTCGTGCCGATCGGCCGGCTGGTGATCCAGGCCCGCGCCGCCGACCGGCCGGAGCTGGCCGCATAGTCGCTGCGCCAAGCGCTCGGGCTCTGGCAGTCCACCCCGCTCGCCGGTGCCACGGCGGCCTATGTGCCTGGCATGCGGGCGCAAATGGAGGCGCAGCGGCTTGCCGCGTACGAACGGTTGGCCGAATTGGAGCTCGAGCTTGGGCGGCACGCCGACCTGGCCACCGAGCTGCCTTCGGTGGTGGCGGCCCACCCGACCCGCGAGCGGCTACGGGCCGCGCTCATGCTGGCGCATATCGGTGCGGCCACCGCGCCGACGCGGCTCATCATTTGGTACCGGCACAGCTCCCCGCAGACGTGGCAACGTTTACCGGGCGCGAGCGCTACCGCAAGCATCTCGATGAATTGATTGATGCGGGCGAAGCCTGCCGCGGTGGTCATCTCCGCTGTGGCGGGCACAGCCGGTGTCGGCAAGCCGATGTCGATAGTCTGACACAATTTGGTGGGGATCATCTTGCCCCAAATTGTATCCATGTGTCCTTTGAAGACGTAGGTGGCGGATTGCAGAGCT
>DASUXL010000319.1:0-13450 GCA_036377915.1 Candidatus Limnocylindrales bacterium | reverse complement strand
ACGGTAGACGGCCTGGATCCCGTCGAAAAGTGGTTGGGACGCTTCGAACTCGTAGAAGTCCGAGATCCACACCATGGCGGTGTTGCGCGGGTCGGCGATCTTGGGCCGGGCCATCGCCATCGCGACCGGTCCGTCGTTTCCGCCGCCGAGTTTGGTGCGCAGCAACACCTCGAACGGGTCGTGCACCCAAGGCGTCAGGTCGAGGGCGCGGGTGTCGTACGCGATCAGGTGCACGTCGACCTTAGGCAGGCCGGCGAAGATGGAGGCGAGGATGGTGCAGTTGACCATCGAGTCCACCATCGAACCGGACTGGTCGACGACGACGATCAGCCGCGCCGGGGTGGTGCGCCGCGCGGTCTGCTTGTAGAACAACCGGTCCACATAGAGCCGCTGGTCCTTCGGGCTCCAGTTGGTGAGGTTCTTCCAGATGGTGCGGTCAAGGTCGAGGTTGCGGAACACCCGCTTGGGCGGCACGGAGCGGTCGATTGCCCCGGCGGTGGCCTTCTCCACCTGGGTGCGCAGCACCTGCGCCACCTCGTCCACGAACCGGCGGATCAGCGCCTTGGCGTTGGCCAGCGCCACCCCGGAGAGGTTTCCCTTGTCCCGCAACAACTGTTCGATCAGGGACATGCTCGGGGTCAGCTGCTTGGCCAGGGTGGGGTCGGCGAGCACCTCGCGCAGGTGCATCCTGCTGACCAGGTCGCCTTCTATATCGCCGAGGGTCTGGCTTAAACCATCGCCGTCCTCACCGAACGCCCCCTTGAGCCACCCGGAATCCTTCTGCCACGTGGCGAGCTGGGTCGCGCTGACGCTGCCGCCGCCGGTCGCGAACACGTTGAGCAGCAGCTTGGACACGAGCGCCGCGCGGCGAACCTCATCCCCACCCTCGCCCACCGACGCCAGCTCGGAAAACTCCGCGGCCAGGCCGGGGAAGCGCTGCACGATGTTGTCGACCGACACCGACGGGTCCAGCAGCGCCGGCGGCAGCCCGATCGCCTCGACGATCGCCATGCTCGCCGTCTCCAGCGTTGGCTGCTCATCCCCGTCGAAGAGCCGGGAAAGCATGCGCCAGTACAGGATCTGGCGCCGGGTCTCGTCCGCCGTGGTCATTTGCGCAGCAACCTGCCCGCCCGCTCGCGCAGGATCGCCACGGTGTCGCCAGCACCCGAGGAGGCCTTGGCCACCTTGGGATCCGGGTGCCCGAGCGCCCACTGGCCATTGTGGACGGTCACCGGTTTCTTCTTCACCAGGGTCTGGACGGCGATCGGCTGCACATGCCAGCGGCCGGCATCCCAGCGCAGCAGCCCGATGCAGGACGAGGCCGACTTGACCAGCTCGGGTGTCAGCGGCCCGCAGCTGGGCAGCCGCCCCGGATCCAGCTCGATCGACCCTCCCTCGATCGACCCTCCCTCAAGCACCTGTCCCTCAAGCAGCACAGGCTCCGCGATGCGGACCGGATGGCGCTGCAGCGGCGGCACGGGCGGCGCCACGGCGACGGCGAGCAGCACCCGCGCGGTGGCGAACGGATCGGCGGCCTCGGGTGTGGCGGCGGCCCGATCGTCAAGCCAGACCAGGTCGCCCGAGGGCAGCAGCGGCATGGCGGACAGCTCAAGCACACTGTGGTCTGCCAAACCTTTGAGCATTTGGGGGTACCCCAAAAGCAGCCGCCACAAAGGCAAACCGCTGACCGTGTTGGTCTTTCCGGCCGAAATGCTCGCGCGCACCAGGCGCGGCTGCGCACCGGCCTCCTCCAGCACCCCGTGCACCTGGAACTGCACCGCGGTCTCATGTTCGTGGATGTCGACGCCGAGGATGAGTAGCCTGCCCGAGACCTCGGTGGTGGCGGCCGGCGCGGACAGGGCGCCGGGTTGGGAGAGCAGCATGGCGCGGGACCACAGGTCGGCCCACCGCCGCACCGGAACGTGCTCCATGGTGGCGGTCGGGCTGGCCGCGCGCAGCTCGGAGGCGAGCCCGTCGAGCAGGACCGCAAGCCGGCGCAGTTTCGGCTCGGCATAGGCGGCTTGGATGGCGTTGCCGCACGCCTCGACCAGATCGTGCCCGACCCCGCGCCAGCCCGTGATGGCCAGCTCGGAAAGCCAGGAACGGCACCCCGCCAGCAGGTTGCCGGATTCCTTCTCCACATTGGATCCGGTGCTCTCCCACGTCGCACGGGTCCGGCCCAGCGCCGCGTCGAGGCGCCCGAGATAGGCGTCGTGGACCGCGCCGAGCAGGGCCGTGCGCCCGCCCGCAAGCGCCATCAGGTGCTCGTCGCCGATCGAACCGGCCCGCACCTTCTCCACCGCCTCGGCCACGCGGTCACGCAGCGGGCAGGCAGCCAGCGCGACGGCGAAAGCGGCGAGCGCGCCCGACTGGGCCTCACCCACCCGGGCGAGCCCGTGCACGAGCACGTCGTCGAAGCCGGAGACGACTTCAAGCGCCTCCGCCACCCCCTCCGGCTCGCCGTCGAGCAGCTGTTTGGCTTGTGCCGCAAGCATCAGCGCCCCCCAACCCGGGCAGACGGGAACCACTGCAGCTCCGGGATCGGCTCACCGGAGGCCAGCAGTTCAAGGTACGCAAGGTGGCGCAGGAACCGGCTGAACACCGTCGCCGACCCGCCGCGCTCCACCGAGGCCGAAGCCAGAAGCCGCGTCATGATGTCGTCGCCGCTTGACACCGTGTCGGCCGGCTCCACCCGCAGGAAGCGCGCCACCCGCTCGGCTCCATACTGCAGCACCGCCTCCTCGGCCAGGCTGTGCAGGTGCTTGCACCCCCACGCGCCGGAAAGCCCACCGCAGGGCCGATTATTGTTGGTGCTGCAACTCAAGGCATGCGTGCCGGCCGTGATCGCCGAGACGTAAACCCGCTCGATGTCCGAACCCGACGACACCACGCCCTGCAACCGGCCGTCGGCCAGCTCCACGAACGGCACTTTTGCCAGCTTGCGCGGGTGCAACGGCGGCACCACCGGCGCGACACTGGACTCCTCCCAATTCGGCACGCGCCCTTTCTACCGGAACCCACCGACAAAATCGCGCCGGGACGCGTAATCGCTGCGCCTGAGCTTGATCCTAAGTCTCGGGCCAGAGCGCGACGGCGCGGGCGGCCGCGTCGAGCACCAGCCCGGCGTCGATGGTGGCCTCAGTCTGTCCGATCTGGAAGTGCGGCCACTCGCACACGAACGCGAGCGGCCCCGGCGGCGGCAGCGGCCAGACCCAGTACTGGTAACGATGGCTGCGGCTGTCCGCGGTCGCACTGACGGGAAACAGAATGGCCGTTCCGAACTGCGCGGGCATATTGGTCAGCTTCGTGCCGTTGCTGAATTGCAGCCCCAGGCGCAGGAACTCCGGGGGAATCGGCTCGCCGGTAGCCCCCATGTGGCGCCTGTGAGCAATCAGCCGGCCATGATTGTCCGGCTCGCGTAGCACCACGCTCACGCCGAACTCGAAGCCGTTGGGATAGCACCACAGTCCGCTCAACGCAATCGCCACCGCATCGGTGTGTGCCAGTACCAGGTCGAGGCCGACGATGGCCGGCAGCACATCCTCCGCCTTCATCCACACCGGACGGACCATCTCCCGCGACGACTCGGCATCCGGACCGACCCACCATACGTTGCTACCCACCGCCCATCATCCAAGCCAGCACTCTCTGGATCCCGGCGTCCCAATAGGCCCAGTCGTGCTCGCCGGGCGTGAGATCGGCGACCACATCGATCCCGTTGGCGCGGCACGCGTCAAGGAACGTCAAGTTGTCCTGATACAGGAAATCGTCTGTGCCACAACAGACATACAGACGTGGCGGATTCACCGTCTCTTTTAGAAGCCATAAATCATCATCGGGGGTACCGGATACCGGCGCTTCCCCGAAGATCCGCTGGAAGAATCGGGGGTCGTCGGGCATGCCCCGGGCCACCCGGCCGGGCATGTCCAGCGCCCCGGACAGGCTGGCCGCCGCGGCGAAGCGCTCGGGCCGGCGCAGCGCCCATTTGAACGCGCCGTACCCGCCCATCGACAGCCCCGCCACGTACGTGTCCTCGCGCCGTGGCGAGAGCCGGAAGAACCGTGACACGAGCGACGGCAGCTCCTCGGACAGGAAGGTCCAGTACCGGTTGCCTTCCGCCTCGTCGGTGTAGAAGCTCCGGTGCACCTGCGGCATGATCACGGCGAGGCCGTGCTCGCTCGCGTACCGCTCGATGCCGGTGTACCGGGTCCAGCAGGTGTCGTCGTCGCTGAGCCCGTGTAGCAGGTAGAGCGTTGCCGGTTCGGTGATCTTTTCCGGCAGCAGCACCGTCATCGACGTGCTCAGCCTCAGCGTCTCGGAGAAGAAGTCACAACGTAACCGCGCCATACGAGTGATCTTAACCGCGATGTCATCCGCACCGGGCCGTGCATCCTATATAAAGGTATGCAGGTATCTCTATTTGATGATCTCGTGAGTCTCCGTGAGAGAGATGGGATGGAATGGAGATGAAAAGGGAGACAGCACTGCGGGCCCTTGCCGTGGCAGCGGCGATGGCCATCATCGTGCAGGGCGCACCGGGATTCGCCTCGGTGCCCGAGCCGGAAAGAACCCCGTCGGCGAAGAGCGAATTGAAGAGCTCACCGAAGAGCTCACCGAAAAGCCAGGCAAAGGGCGGCATCGTGCGCGCGGGCGGGCCCACCGCGGTCCGCGACAGCTACATCGTGGTGCTACGGGACACGGCGGTGTCCCGTGCGTCGGTGTCCGGCAAGGCGAACGAGCTCGCCGGCCGGGTCAACGGCAAGGTCGGCTTCAGGTACACGCACGCGCTGCGCGGCTTCGAGGTGGCGGTCAGCGAGAAGGGCGCCATGCAACTGGCGTCCGATCCATCCGTCGCCTACGTCGAGCAGAACCACACGGTCACGATCGCGGATACCCAAACCCCGGTCCCGTCATGGGGTCTTGACCGCATCGACCAGCGGAACCTGCCGCTGAACAACAGCTACACCTATCCGGTGACCGGGTCCGGCGTCCGGGCCTACATCATTGACACCGGAATCCGCTTCTCCCACAACGACTTCGGCGGGCGGGCGGTGACCGGGTTCGACGCCATCGACGGCGGCAGCGCCGACGACGCCAACGGTCACGGCACCCACGTGGCCGGGACGGTCGGTGGCGGCTCCTTCGGCGTGGCCAAGGGCGTCACGCTCGTCGGTGTCCGGGTGCTGAACGCGGCCGGATCGGGGACCAACGCCCAGGTCATCGGCGGCATCGACTGGGTCACGGGCGACCACGACCCGGGCGAGGCGGCGGTGGCGAACATGAGCCTCGGCGGCGCGGGCACGGCACTCAACGCCGCCGTTGCCAACTCGATCGCCGACGGTGTCACCTACGCCGTCGCGGCCGGCAACGAGAGCACCGACGCGTGCACCCGTACCCCGGCAAGCACACCCACCGCAATCACCGTGGGCGCCACGGACATCAACGACGTCCGGGCGTCCTTCTCCAACTTCGGCACCTGCCTGGACATTTTCGCCCCGGGCGTCAGCATCACCTCGGCGTGGTTCACCAGCAACACCGCGACGAACACCATCAGCGGTACGTCGATGGCGTCCCCGCACGTGGCCGGGGCCGCGGCCCTGGTGCTCGCCCAGAACCCGGGCATGACCCCGCAACAGGTACGCGACTCCCTCGTCAACAACTCGACCGCGAACGTGGTCGGCAACCCCGGCAACGGCTCGGCCAACAGGCTGTTGTTCGTGGTCAACGGGCCGCCCGGCAACGACTTCTCCGTCGCCGTGTCGCCCACCTCCGGCACGACGCAGCAGGGCGGGGCGGTCACCACGACCGTCGGCACCGCCACGACCTCCGGCTCGCCGCAGACCGTCACCTTCTCCGCGGGTGGCCTGCCGCCGGGCGTCACCGCCAGCTTCAACCCACCGTCGGTGACCTCGGGCGGATCATCGACGTTGACCCTCCAGACGTCGGCGTCGACACCCGCCGGCAGTTACACCGTCACCGTGAACGGGACCGCGGCTTCCGGTACCCGATCAGCCCCTTTCACCCTCGTGGTGACAGGCGTGGGCGGATGCCCGGGCGCGGGCCAGAAGCTGGTCAACCCGGGGTTCGAGTCCGGCCATGTCACCTGGCAGACAACCCCTGATGTGATCGGCCAGTGGGCACCGTTCCAGCCGCCGCGCACCGGAACCTGGGACGCGTGGCTGCTCGGCTACGGCTTCACCACGTCCGACATCCTGCAGCAGACGGTCGCCCTGCCGGCCGGCTGCTCGTCCTACGCCCTGTCGTTCTGGCTGCACATCGACACGGATGAGTTCGATCCGATCGCGTTCGACCGCATCCGGGTGCAGGTGATCGTGGGTTCGACCACCACGACGCTGGCCAGCTGGACAAACCTTGACGCGGCGGCGGGCTACACGCAGCGGACCGTGAACCTGTCGGCGTACGCCGGGCAGACCATCCTGCTGCGGTTCTATGCCACCGAGGACTGGTCGTTGCAGACGTCCTTCGTCATCGACGACACCGCGCTGAACGTGTCGTGACATCAACATGCCGCCGTGACCGGTTCGCTCCGGTCACGGCGGTCACTCCTGTGTGGACTCGGCGGCCTGGCTGATGCGCTTGGTAACCTCGTTGGTCAGGCGGCGGGTGATGGTGGTCAGGGATTGGCTGGTGCCGTTCGTCCGTACCAAAGCATCCCGCTCGTCGGAAAGGGAACGCCCCCAAAGGCTTGCCGCCGCCGCGATCACAATGATCTCGGGGACGTTGAGGCGGCGGGCGAGCCGGGACTCGGCTGTGCCCGCGCCGGCCTCGGCCCGGCCGAGCGTGCGCACGTCGACGTCGCCCAGGTTGGCCTCGCGTACGGTGCGCATCTTTTCCACCGCGGCGGCGTTGGAGGCGATCAGCAGTGCCGTCGCGTCCTGCCCGGCCTCGGTAAAGTGGCGGCGGAACGGGGCGCCGGTGACGATCTCGCGCAGGTAGGCGGCGGTGATGGGGGATGTGTTGTTGGCGCCGTTGCGCCAGACGATGGGATCGTCGCCGAGGAGGAGGTCCGCGAGGGTGACACGGTGGGCGAGGGCGGCGCTCAACACGATCGGCATGGCGATCAGGTCCTCGCCGCTGAGCGGCTTTTGTCCCTGTTCGACACCGCGCAACCAGGCCGCCGTCCACTCCAGACCGACAGCGTGAGCAGCTTGAACGACCTTTTCCACCGGGACTTGGGCAGCTTCCCGCAACCGTGACACGTTGCTAGCAACCAGTGCACGGAAAGTTACTGCGGTTTCACCTTCCACTACGCCCCCCATTTCCCCTGATGCGACTTTTCAAACATCCCACTATCGTGACTCGACGTGACCCCCGGACCGTTCGCTCTGAAAGTTGCCTTCGTGACCGTCGTGATCCTGACACTGGGTCTCGCTCCCCCGGTCGCGGCGCAACCGGAACCAGACCAGACGGCACCGCCTAATGAGGGTGGCATACCAACTCTCGATACGCTACGTTCAAACCTCCAGGCAGCGGCTTCGAGGTACATCGAGGCCGAGGCGCAGCTGGAAGCCTCGCAGAAGAAACAGCTTGAGGCGCAAGACAAGCTGACCCTCGCCGAGCTTGACATGACCCGGGTAAAGGCGAGCGTCGCCAACTATGCGGCCGAGGCGTACCGCACCGGCCGGCTGGGCGTCATCGGCATGATGCTGCAGGCAAACACGCAGGACGAGTTCCTCAACCGGGCTGTCGCATTGAACAAGATGACCCAGTATGACCAGACTCGGCTGCATGCTTTCCTCGAAGCCAAGAAGCGCGCCCAGGACGCCAAGACCGAGATCGACGTGCAGATCCAGATCCAGAACGGGGCAAAGGCCGAGATGGCCAAGCGCCAGGCCGCCGCCGAGTCCGCCCTCGCCGCCGCCGGTGGCACCAAGGTGCGGGTCGACTTCGACGCGTCAAACCTGCCCACGGCAAACCCAGCCCCCCGCAACTCGGACGGCAGCCTGCCCTCCCAGAGTGCGAGCGTCGACGACCCGACGACCGGCGGCCGGATCACGCCCCGCCTGAACCACGCCCTCAGCGAGTCCAAGCGGCTGGGCTGGAAGTGGTTCGTTTCGTGCTGGCGGTCTGGCTCCCAGTACGAGCACCCGAAGGGCCGCGCCTGCGACTGGGCCACCCACCCCGACGGCTTCAAGGGCACCGCCGTCGAGAACTACAAGATTTACGGTGACCGGCTGGCCTCGTTTTATGTCAAGAACGCCAAGGCGCTGGGCGTGATGTACGTGGTCTGGTACTGCACAATCTGGGTTTATGGCTCAGGCTGGCGGCGCTACAACTCCACCGGATCGCGGTGCGGCGACTCGCCGGCCAACGATCACACAAACCATGTTCATCTTTCTGTCTATTAGCCTGGTTCTGGTGGGCTTGCTCTACTTCGCCCAGCGAAAGCTGATCTACTTCCCGGGCGGCGATCCGGGGCCTGCGCCGGCCGGCATGTCGGAGGTAACCTTCGACACCTCCGACGGCCTGCGCCTGAAAGGCTGGCTGTCGCCGCCGTCCGGACCCGACCTTCGCGTGGCGGTCCTCGTCGCCAACGGCAACGGCGGCAGCCGCGCGGATCGTGTGCCGCTTGCCCGGGCATTGAGCGAGCGCGGTTTGACTGTGCTGTTGTTCGACTATCGCGGGTATGGCGGGAATCCGGGAAGCCCGACGGAATCCGGGCTTTTCAAGGACATTAGAGCCGCTTATGGGTACCTCGCGAGCGTCTTCGAGCCGCAACAGATCATTCTTTTCGGCGAGAGCCTGGGCACCGCGGTGGTGACCGATCTGGCGACCGAGCATCCCGCCCGTGGCCTCGTGCTCCGCTCGCCCTTCATCGATCTCGCCTCCGTCGGCGCGACGCACTACCCGTTCCTGCCCGTGCGCTTGCTGCTGCGCGACCGGTTTCCGTTGGCGGACAAGGTGCCCGCCGTAAAGTCGCCGATCACGGTAATCTACGGCACCGCCGACTCGGTCGTGCCGCCGGCGCAAAGCATCGCCGTTGCCGAACGGGCGGGCGTCCAGCCGATCGCCATAACCGGCGCCGACCACAACGACCAGTCCCTCTTCGAAGGCCCAGACCTGGTCGCCGCCGTGGCAGCCCTAGCCGCCCGCAGCTAAGCCCTCATGTAGTGCCTACCCGCCGTAAGAGAAGACTTCACTCATTCCCACAACCCTCAGCTCGCCTACGAGCTCATGACCCAATGGCCGTTTTCTGCCCGCGCTCAGCCTCTCTCTCGCCGCCGTCCTACCTGTAGCCGCCTTTCAGCCTCTCGCCGCCGCCCTGGCTGTAGCCGCCTTCTGCCCGTGCTCAGCCTCTCTCGCCGCCGCCCTGGCTGTAGCCGCCTTCTGCCCGCGCTCAGCCTCTCTCGCCGCCGCCCTCGTTGTAGCCGCTTTCAGCCTCGCCGTCGTCCTAGCTGTGGCCGTGGCCACGCGCAACGACAAGAACCGCGGAATCCACCTTCGGCGGCGGCTTAAATGCGTTGCGGGGCAATGACAATCCGGCCTGCACGTGCCACCGCCCCGACCTGAACCCAGCGGCGAACTTGCGCGCGAACGCCTTCTGTAGCACCAGATCCGCCCGCACCAGCCGCGAGTCCCGCCCGGTGAGCGTGCGGAGCAGCGCGCTGGAGATGGCGTACGGCGGGTTGGCCACAACCCGGAAAGGCCGGCGCGGCAGCAGCAGCGACGTTGCCGCGTCCGCCTCGATGACCGTCACGTTTTCGCCGGCGAAGCGTCTTCGCAGGTGTTCCGCCCGACCGGGGTGCAGTTCGATGGCGAGCACCCGGGCTCCAGCGGCGACTAGGTGTTCGGTGAGCGCGCCCATGCCGGCGCCGATGTCCAGCACGGTCTCGCCCGCTCGAACCCCTGACTGTTGGACTATGCGCGCGGCCCACGCCTCATCGAGGCGATGCCATCCCCAGGCTCGCGCGCCCGGCCCCACGCCGGCGCGCACGGCGCACCATCGTCATGAAGATTGTCACGAAACCCAAGATACCCGTCCCGTCCAGCCATTTTTGGTTCACGGAGCCACAGTAGGCGCGGATTCACCTCATGAGGAGAGGACTGGCAGTCCCTCCCTCGGCGGCCACGAAGGTGGCAGGATCCTCGGCATGGACATCTCGCCAGCCAACCTCCCGCCAGCCGACGTCCCGCCGACAGACGTCCCGCCGACCGATCTCGTGTCAAAGGTGGAGTTGCTCTCCGGCAAGGATGCGTGGGCCCTGCCCAACGGGATAGTGATGTCGGACGGCCCGATCGGGGTGCGTGGCACGCAATGGGCCGGTGCCGACCCGTCGATCGCGCTGCCCAGCCCGACCGCGCTCGCCGCGACTTGGGATGTCGAGCTGGCTCGCCGCGTGGGGCGGCTTCTCGGGCAGGAGGCGAGGCGCAAAGGCGTGCACGTGTTGCTGGCCCCCACGGTCAACCTGCACCGCAGTCCGTTGGGCGGCAGGCACTTCGAGGCATATTCGGAGGATCCGCTGCTGACCGGTGCAATCGGCGCGGCCTATGTCAGGGGTGTGCAGGATCAGGGCGTGGCGGCGACGGTGAAGCACTTCGTCGCCAACGACTCCGAGACCGACCGCTTCACCGTTGACGTCCGGGTCAGTGAGCGGGTGTTGCGCGAGCTTTACCTGGCGCCGTTCGAGACTATCGTGCGCGAGGGCGGGGCGTGGGCGGTGATGTCCGCGTACAACAGCGTCAACGGCGTCACCATGACCGAGAACGCATGGCTGCAGCGTGAGGTTCTCAAGGGGGAGTGGGGGTTCGACGGCGTCATCATCTCGGACTGGTTCGCCGCGCGTGACACCGTCGCGACCATCCTGGGCGGGCTTGACATCGCCATGCCGGCGGCTGGCAGCCCTTGGGGCGCTGAGCTTGTCGCCGCGGTCGAACGGGGCGACGTGCCCGAGTCGCTCGTGGACGAGGCGGTGAAGCGGATCCAGCTCCTGGCGCAGCGCGTCTGGACGCCACCCGACCTGCCGCCGATCGACGGCGCGGCGCTCGCCCGCGAGGTTGCCACGCGCAGCTTCGTCCTCCTGTCCAATCCCGACGCTGTGCTTCCTTTGCGTGGCAACGAACGTGTCGCCCTGATCGGGGCACTCGCCCGCGACGCCCGCGTTCTGGGCGGCGGCAGTGCCACGGTTTTCCCCGAGCGCATCGTGTCGCCGCTCGAGGGCCTGAGCGGCCGGCTGGACGTCACCTATGCGGTCGGGGCAGATCCGCGGGCCAAGCTCCCGCCCGCCCGCGGTCCTCAATGGACAAAACTCCACGCGAACTTCGACGGAGCCTCGCACGTCGTCCCGCTGCTCAGTGGGTTCGGCAAGTGGATGGAGCTTCCGGTCGACCCTGAGCTGGTCACCGGTGTCGAGATCGCTGGCACGCTCACACCCGAGGTAAGCGGCGTGCACCATCTGGCCATCCGGGGCGTGGGCGCCTTCACGCTGACCGCGGGCGACACCGTGCTCTTCGACGGCGAGATCGAGCCGGATCCGGGCGACTTCGCCGCGGCGTTCCTCGCCCCTCCGGAGCGCCGTTTCCCGGTCGAGCTTCAAGCCGGTGAACCGGTCGACGTGGTGCTGCGCCAGGCCGGCGGCGCCCCGCTCATCTCGCTCACCCTCGGCCATGGCGAACCCACGGGGACCCCTGAAGAGATTCTCGACGAGGCGGTCCGGGTGGCCTCCGAGGCGGACGTGGCCGTAGTTGTCGTCGGGACCACCGAGGAGGTGGAGTCCGAGGGGGCCGACCGCGCCTCGCTCGCCCTGCCCGGCCTGCAGGACGAGCTGGTCCGGCGGGTAGCGCGCGCCAACCCGCGGACCGTGGTCGTGGTCAACGCCGGTTCGCCGGTGGAAATGCCTTGGGCAGACGATGTGGCGGCGGTGCTGCTGACCTGGTTCCCGGGGCAGGAGGCGGGGCACGCGCTGGCCGATGTGCTGCTCGGCGACGCGGAGCCGGGCGGACGGCTCCCCACCACCTGGCCGGCGCAGGCTGCCGACTGCCCGGTGCTTTCGACCACTCCGGTCGATGGTGCGCTCCCTTATGACGAGGGCGTCTTTATCGGGTACAGGGCGTGGCAGCGCTCAAACACCAAGCCCCGCTTCGCTTTCGGTCACGGCCTTGGCTATACCACATGGGAATACTCCACATTGGACGTCCATGACGGCCACGCCACCGTCACGGTCCGCAACACCGGCACCCGGCCGGGGCGCGAGGTAGTCCAGGTCTATGTCGGCCCCTCGACGCCCGACCCCGCGCTGCCGGAACGCTGGCTTGCTGGCTTCGCCACGGTCAACGCCGCGCCGGGCGAGTCCGTGACCGTCGACATCCCGTTGCCGGAGCGCGCGTTCCAGGTGTGGGATGGCGGCTGGCGGACCCTCGACGGCCCCTTCACCTACACAACCCGGCTTGACTAGTGCACTGACCACATACGCTCATCCGGTCGCCGAGACACCGTGCACGTTCCCCGGCCGCAGGAGCCTCGCCCTCGGAGTGCCGACGCCACCACCACCACCGTGGGCTGCCTGCGCCGTGGGCTGCCTGGTGTGGTGGGCTTGCCTGGCGTGGTGGGCTTGCCTGGCGTGGTGGGCTGCCTGGCGTGGTGGGCTGCCTGCGTGGTGGGCTGCCTGCGTGGTGGGCCGCCTGGCCATCGCGCTGGCTATCACGCCGAAACGGGATAGCGTGATCTAAGCAGCCACGGCGGACGGCTCCCCGCCGATTTTGATGCTCGGGTTGCGGGCTGTCACCCGCGGCGTTCGATTTGCCGCGAGCCGGCTCGTTGTCTGGGTCCTCCCCACGCCACGTGACTGGCGCCGGCGAGCGTGACTCGTTGTACGGGCGTGCCACCTTCCTCTTCCCACCCGCAGTGCATGCGGTGCGGTGTGGCCGGAGTCCAGGAATCCAACGGCGATGAGTTTCGCCGTGGGCTCCAGTCTCTATTTTCATACCCGATCAACCGAAACTTTTAGGAGAGCATCATGACCGCTACCTACACCTTCGACATCTTTTCCAGCGTCGACGGCTACGGCTCCGTCAGCGCCGACGCCAACTGGGGCGGTTACTGGGGTAAGCAAGGACCCGAGTTGCTCGACCACCGCCTTGCCTTGTACAGCAAGGAGCAGCGGATGGTCTTCGGCGCCAACACGTATCGGGCATTCGCGCAGATGCTTGCCACGAGCACCGAGGAGTCCGAAGTGCGTGACCCCTGGGTTACCCGGATGAGGAACCTGCCGGCGACGGTGGTGTCGACGACGCTGCAAGAGCCGCTGGACTGGCCGGACGCGACCGTCGTGAGTGGCGACGCCGTCGATGTTGTCGCCCGCCTCAAGGAGGAGTCCCAGGTGCCGTTGCGCTCGCACGGCAGCCTGTCGTTGAACCGGGCGCTGATGGCCGCCGGTCTGGTCGACTTCGTGCAGGTGACGATCTTCCCAGTGATCACCGGTCAGAGCGGGCA